>JAEEXJ010000066.1 GCA_016291475.1 Lachnospiraceae bacterium
TCCTCAAACTTTTTGCAAAAAGCCCAAAAAAATACCCCGGAAATATACCGAGGCAGGCGTAAAACCATATCGCAGGCCCAATCGAATTCCGAAATCCGAATAAAAGTTTTCTTTCTAAAGTTTTTATAAAGTTTAGAAATAGTTTATAATATCTTAATAAAATCTTCATCGTTTATTTATTACAAATTTATTTTTATTTTATTATTAAAAATTGTCAAATTATACAAAAAAAAGGCCACTGCATATAGCAGTGGCCCTGATATCTTACTTATTTTTTCTGAATTTTACTTCTCTTCAGCAGTGAAATAAACCCAGAATCCGTTTCCTTCGGTGTCGTTCTCATAATACTCTACAAAACCTACGCCGAAATCTTCGGTTCCTTCGGGAGCTTCGAATACAAGAGTTCCGGTTCTTGACTCGTTTACCTTGAGCTCATACTCGGAAGGGAACTGATCATCAAGTACAGACTCGGATACTTCGATGGGATATGCATAATCATCGTCACCATCGCCCCACTCAAGATCGAAATCCCAGTTGCTCATGGGAACTGTCTGACCAAAAGTGTTCTTAATGGTAATTTCTACAACTACAAGCTCATTTCCCTCTGCAGGAGTATATCCGCCGATCGCATCGGTGGTGTAATAAGCATCATCAATGCTGTAATTGAACCATGCGGTCTTCATGGTAGAACCCATTCTTCCCTCATAGTAATATGAACCGTCGTCAAGCTTGGTTGCAGTGATATCCTCGTCATTCTGAACCCAGTCGTCTCCTGCGCCTGCAATGCCGGTCTTACCGCATCCAGCAAGTGCAAGTACCATCATGGTGGTAAGTGCTGCTGCAAGTAATTTTTTCATAATATTCCTCCCTTTCAAAAGAATATGCCGGAGAAGTAAATCCCCGGCATATTGTATTTATGCAATCTTCGAAAAGTTATGTCTTCGAATTACTCGATGACAGTTGCAACTCTTCCTGATCCAACGGTACGTCCACCTTCTCTGATAGCGAAGGTAAGTCCCTGCTCCATAGCGATGGGGTGGATGAGCTCGATGGTCATCTCAACGTTGTCTCCGGGCATGCACATCTCGGTTCCTTCGGGAAGAGAGATAACGCCGGTAACGTCAGTTGTTCTGAAATAGAACTGAGGTCTGTAGTTGTTGAAGAAAGGAGTGTGACGTCCACCCTCGTCCTTGGTAAGAACGTAAACCTGTGCGGTAAACTTCTTGTGGCAAGTAACGGTTCCGGGCTTAGCAACAACCTGTCCACGCTCGATGTCTTTTCTGTCTACACCACGAAGGAGTGCTCCGATGTTGTCTCCGGCCTGAGCCTCGTCAAGCATCTTACGGAACATCTCGATACCGGTGATAACTGACTTGCCCTTCTCCTCCTTGATTCCAAGGATCTCAACTTCGTCGTTGAGGTGAAGAGTTCCTCTCTCTACACGGCCGGTAGCAACAGTTCCACGTCCGGTGATGGTGAATACGTCCTCGACAGGCATAAGGAAAGGCTTGTCGGTGTCACGCTGAGGATCGGGAATGTAAGAGTCAACGGTAGCCATAAGCTCCATGATCTTGTCTCCCCACTCGCCCATGGGATCTTCAAGAGCCTTAAGAGCGGAACCCTTGATGATAGGGCAATCCTTGAATCCGTACTCTTCAAGCTGCTCGGTAACTTCCATCTCAACGAGCTCGATAAGCTCAGGATCGTCAACCATGTCGCACTTGTTAAGGAATACTACGATGTAAGGAACGCCAACCTGTCTGGAAAGGAGGATGTGCTCCTTGGTCTGAGCCATAACACCGTCGGTAGCAGCTACTACGAGGATAGCGCCGTCCATCTGTGCAGCACCGGTGATCATGTTCTTAACGTAGTCAGCGTGGCCGGGGCAGTCAACGTGTGCATAGTGTCTGTTCTCGGTCTGATACTCAACGTGAGCGGTAGAGATGGTGATTCCTCTCTCTCTCTCTTCGGGAGCCTTATCGATGTTGCTGAAGTCGGTAGCAGTATTTCCTGAAACTCTCTCTGCAAGAACCTTGGTGATTGCAGCGGTCAGAGTGGTCTTACCATGGTCAACGTGGCCGATGGTACCAATGTTACAATGGGGTTTTGTTCTTTCAAACTTTTCTTTAGCCATTTCAACTTTCCTCCTGAAATGAAGTGTTTATACTGCGCCGTACGCTTGCGCCTACGGCGCCTGATTTCGTTACACGGCTAACCAATATTATATTAAATGATTATCCGTAATTCAAGCATTTTAGGGCTTTATTTGTCCTTGCCTGCAAGAACCTTCTCCTGAACATTCTTGGGAACGGGCTCGTACTTTTCGAAGAACATTGAGTAGTTACCACGGCCCTGGGTTCTGGAACGAAGGTCTGTTGAATATCCGAACATCTCTGCAAGAGGAACGTAAGCTTTAACCATCTTACCTCCGCCGATGTCTTCCATACCTTCAACACGGCCTCTTCTTGAGTTAAGGTCGCCGATTACGTCTCCCATGTACTCTTCGGGCATTGTAACCTCAACCTTCATGATGGGCTCAAGGAGAACGGGAGCAGCTTTCTGCATTGCTTCCTTGAATGCCATTGATCCGGCGATGTGGAATGCCATTTCCGAAGAGTCAACTTCGTGGTAGGATCCGTCGTAAACGTTAGCGTGAACGCCGAGTACGGGGAATCCGCCGAGAGTACCTGCCTGCATAGCTTCCTTGATACCGTCTCCGACTGCGGGTACATACTCCTTAGGAATAGCACCGCCGACGATGGTGGACTCAAAGAGAAGCTGAGGGGGCTCGTTGAGAAGGATGTTAGCCTTGGGATCGAACTCGAAGTGGTCGCAGTTAGCTTCCATGGGCTCGAACTTAACTTTACAGTGTCCGTACTGACCACGTCCGCCGGACTGCTTAGCATACTTCATATCAACGTCGCAAGGCTTGGTGATAGCTTCCTTGTATGCAACCTGAGGTGCACCAACGTTAGCCTCAACCTTGTACTCACGAAGAAGTCTGTCAACGATGATCTCGAGGTGAAGCTCACCCATACCTGCGATGATGGTCTGTCCGGTCTCGGTGTTGGTATGAGCTCTGAAAGTAGGATCTTCCTCAGCAAGCTTTGCAAGAGCGTCTGCCATCTTGTCCTGACCTGCTTTGGTCTTGGGCTCGATAGCAAGTTCGATAACGGGCTCGGGGAACTCCATGGACTCAAGGATGATAGGATGCTGCTCGTCGCAGATGGTATCACCGGTAGAGGTGGACTTGAAGCCTACTGCCGCAGCGATATCGCCGGAGAAAACTTCATCGAGCTCGGATCTCTTGTTAGCATGCATCTGAAGGATACGTCCGACTCTCTCTTTCTTACCCTTAGATGAGTTATATACGTATGAACCGGATTTAAGAGTTCCGGAATAAACTCTGAAGAACGCAAGTCTTCCTACGAAGGGATCGGAAATGATCTTGAATGCAAGAGCTGAGAAAGGCTCATCATCGGATGACTTTCTGGAAAGCTCATTTCCTTCTTCATCGGTACCGGTTGCATCAGCAATATCGGTGGGAGCGGGCATGAAGTCGATGACTGCGTCAAGGAGCTTCTGAATACCCTTGTTCTGATGTGCGGATCCGCAACATACAGGAACACCGGTGCTCTCGATGGTAGCCTTACGAAGTGCAGCCTTCATCTCGGGGATGGTAGGCTCTTCTCCGTCAAGGTACTTCATCATGAGGTCGTCATCAAACTCACAGATCTGCTCAACGAGCTTGGTGTGCCACTCATCTGCCTCAGCCTGCATATCCTCGGGGATATCGGTGATGGAGATGTCCTCACCCTTGCTGTCGTTATAGATGTAAGCCTTCATCTCGAAGAGGTCGATGATTCCCTTGAAGTAATCTTCCTTACCGATGGGGAGCTCGATAACAACGGGGTTCTTGCCCAGCTTGGTACGGATCTCCTTAACGGTGTTCATGAAGTTTGCTCCGAGGATGTCCATCTTGTTGACAAAAGCCATTCTCGGTACGTGATAGGTGTCAGCCTGTCTCCATACGTTCTCGGACTGGGGCTCAACACCACCCTTAGCGTCAAATACACCTACTGCGCCGTCGAGGACTCTGAGTGATCTCTCAACCTCTACGGTGAAGTCAACGTGACCCGGGGTATCAATGATGTTGATACGATGCTCAAGGGCACCGGGCTGAGTCTTGCAGTTCTCCTGGTGAGTCCAGTGACAGGTAGTAGCTGCAGAAGTAATGGTAATACCTCTCTCCTGCTCCTGCTCCATGTAGTCCATGGTAGCGGTTCCTTCATAAGTCTCACCGATCTTGTAGTTAACGCCGGTATAATAAAGAATTCTCTCGGTAAGAGTGGTCTTACCTGCATCGATATGCGCCATGATACCGATGTTTCTTGTTCTCTCGAGGGGATATTGTCTCTCTGCCATTTATATTCCCTCCTTAAAAACGATAATGCGCAAACGCCTTGTTTGCCTCGGCCATCTTGTGCATATCTTCCTTACGCTTTACAGCACCTCCGGTGTTGTTTGAAGCATCGAGGATCTCGTTAGCGAGTCTCTCGATCATGGTCTTCTCTCCACGCTTGCGAGCAAACATGGTAAGCCATCTTAAGCCGAGGGTCTGTCTTCTCTCGGGCTTTACTTCAAGAGGAACCTGGTAGGTTGCTCCGCCGACTCTTCTTGCCTTACACTCCAAAGTAGGCATGATGTTGTTCATAGCTGCCTGGAATACTTCAAGTGCGGGCTTGCCGGACTTTTCTTCAACTTCTGCAAATGCTCCGTAAACGATCTTCTGGGCTACGCCCTTCTTACCGTCGATCATGACATTGTTTACCAGCTTGGTAACGATCTTGTCATTGTACAAAGGATCTGCAAGAACGTCTCTTTTTGCAATATGTCCTTTTCTTGGCACGTTACTTCCCTCCTTAACAAATTAAGTTAACTCATCGGTACTCACATGTGTTTCCCCAAGTGTTCGTGCGGACGATTGGTTCGTATCTTTATATAAAAGATGAACTTCTTACATTCCAACACTAATTCTCAGTTACGTTTTTGTATTTACCGAAAACCCTTGCCTCACAAGAAATTATTTCTTGTCAGCCTTAGGTCTCTTGGCACCGTACTTGGAACGGGCCTGTCTGCGGTTTGCCACGCCTGCGGTATCAAGGGTTCCACGGATGATGTGATATCTGGTACCGGGAAGATCCTTAACACGTCCGCCACGGATCAGCACTACAGAGTGCTCCTGGAGATTATGTCCTTCACCGGGAATGTAGCTGGTAACTTCAATTCCGTTGGAGAGACGTACTCTCGCGATCTTACGAAGTGCGGAGTTAGGCTTCTTAGGGGTTGCAGTCTTAACAGCGGTACATACGCCACGCTTCTGGGGAGATGAATTCTCAACAGCCTTCTTGTGAAGAGAGTTGAAGCTTCTCTGAAGAGCGGGAGCGGTAGACTTCTTAACGCTGGTCTGACGGCCCTTTCTTACTAACTGGTTAAATGTGGGCATTTCGTTCACCTTTCCTTTCTTAATATTTACGTTTATCAAAGGTTACTGCGCCGTAAGGGCATAGTAAGTCCTTTGTACGCACGCTAAAATAGTATATGTGCTGTGAATCCCTTTGTCAAACATTATTTTGTCGAATTGATAACAGGTACTATATATGGTATAATCTGCCCTGTTGAATTAGATATTTAGATCTGAAAGGAGATCATATACTATGGGTATTCTTGGCAACCTTATCATGGATCTTGTTATCGGAGCTCTGTGCGGATTCCTTGCGGGAGTCATCATGAAGAGCAAAAACGGCCTTTTGATCAATATAATCCTCGGCATCATCGGCGGCGTTGTAGGCGGAGCGATCTTCAGCGTACTCGGCTTTGCGGCAACAAACATCTTTGGAACCATCATCTGCGGTGTCATCGGTTCCTGCATCCTCATCGCCGTATTCAGACTTCTGAGAAAATAAACCGCATAAATCCAAAAAAGAACCGCTTCGCTCTTGTTTCGAGTGAAGCGGTATTTTTATGCGTATCGTTCGATCTATTTATCTATCTCTTTGAGATATCTTCTGAGTGCGTCTCTCCAGTCCGGAAGAGGCTCAAAACCGTTCTTTACAAGCTTACTCTTATCAAGTCTCGAGTTAAAAGGTCTTGCCGCCTTGCTGAGGCCGTATTCGGCCGTGGTGACTCTCTTGATAACAGTCTTCTTACCAGCTTCCTGCATGATTGCTTCCGCAAAATCGGCCCATGATATATATCCGCCTTCATTGGTTGCGTGATATGTTCCGTATTTGTCTGTAAGGATCATATCAACAAGAAGTCTGGACAGGTCATATGTATAGGTGGGGGTTCCGATCTGGTCGCATACTACGGAGAGCTCATCATGAGTCTCGGATAGTCTGAGCATGGTTGCTATGAAATTCTTGCCGTTAAGGCCAAATACCCATGCGATACGGACGATAAAATATTTCTCCAGTTTCTCTCTTACCGCAAGTTCTCCGCCGAGCTTGGATTTTCCGTATACGGAAAGAGGAGCATAGTCCGTGCAGTCCGGATCCCAGGGAGTATCACCCTGTCCGTCAAATACATAATCGGTACTGAGGTATAACATCTTGGCACCTGTCTTCGCACAGGCATCCGCGATATTTGCGGTTCCTTTTACATTGACCGCTTCTACGATATCCTTCTTATCCTCATCCTCCGCAGCATCTACCGCAGTCCATGCGGCGCAGTGAATGACCGCATCGGGAGCATAGTCTCCTATGACCTTAAGCACGGCATCCCCATCGGTGATATCAAGAGATACATAAGGAGCGGTGGTTGCCGCACTTCCGTCCTGCACACCGCTGTATGCGGGCTGGATGTCGGATCCCATGCACTCAATATTTCTCTTTGAAAGTTCATTTATCAGATCGTGGCCAAGCTGTCCGCTTGCACCGGTTACAAATACTTTCATTGCTTTCTCCCGAATAGATATTTTGTCTGAGACCTATTTATTATATAAAAAAACTTCCCTAAATGCACGTTCCCGGCACAGGATTTTACCTGTGCCGGGAACGATTGGTTTAATATTTTCGGATCATTCTGCGTCGTTATTCTCAGCAACCTCTGCCTCAGCCTGAGCGCTTTCGAATACTTCTTCGGCTTTCTGAGCTTCATTGACGGAGTTCTTGTTGTTAAGATCGGTCGAAAGAGAAATGGTTCTGTATCTCTTAAGTCCTGTACCTGCAGGAATGAGCTTACCGATGATGACGTTCTCCTTAAGTCCGATAAGGGGATCGGTCTTTCCTTTGATGGCTGCATCGGTGAGAACCTTGGTGGTCTCCTGGAATGATGCTGCAGACATGAAGGAATCGGTTGCAAGTGCTGCCTTGGTAATACCGAGGATGATGGGAGTTGACTCTATGAGCTTCTTACCCTCAGCTGCAAGCTGTTCGTTGATCTCATCGAGGTCAAGCTTGTCGATCTGAGTTCCGGCAAGGAGCTGGGTGTCACCGGGATCATCGATGCGGACCTTGCGGAGCATCTGACGAACGAGGACTTCGATATGCTTATCGGCAATATCAACACCCTGCAGACGGTAAACTCTCTGTACCTCTTTGAGGAGGTAATCCTGTACGGATCTGATTCCCTTGATCTTAAGAAGATCGTGGGGATCGATACTACCTTCGGTAAGATAATCACCGGCCTCAACGTGCTGGCCTTCCTCTACCTTAAGGCTTGAACCGAACTTGGCAAGATAATCTCTCTTCTCGCCGGTCTCGGTATTTTCAACATAGATCTTTCTGGATCTCTTGATATCTTCGATCTTGGTGATAACACCGTCGATCTCAGAGATGATCGCAAGTCCCTTGGGCTTTCTTGCTTCGAAGAGCTCTTCGACTCTGGGAAGACCCTGTGTAATATCGCTTCCTGCGACACCACCGGTGTGGAATGTTCTCATGGTAAGCTGTGTACCGGGCTCACCGATGGACTGTGCTGCGATGATACCTACAGCCTCACCGATCTGAACCTTCTCACCTGTTGCCATGTTAGCACCGTAGCACTTAGCACAGATACCGTTCTTGCAACGGCAGGTAAGGATGGTACGGATCCTGACCTTATCGATGGGCTTTCCGTCTCCGCCTACGCCGCTCTCCATGATGCGCTCTGCTCTTGCGGGAGTGATCATGTGATTTGCCTTAACAATGATGTTGCCATCCTTGTCCTTGATATCAACGCAGGTGGTACGTCCTACGAGTCTGTCCTTAAGCTTCTCGATGGTTTCTTTACCGTCCATGAAAGCCTTAACGCTCATGCCGGGGATCTCATCTCTGCCAACGGAGCAGTCCTCTTCCTGAATAACAAGCTGCTGTGATACGTCAACCATTCGTCTGGTGAGGTATCCGGAGTCAGCGGTACGAAGTGCGGTATCGGAGAGACCTTTACGAGCACCGTGTGCTGACATGAAGTATTCCAGAACGTCAAGTCCTTCACGGAAGTTTGACTTAATGGGAAGCTCGATGGTGTGTCCTGATGTATCCGCCATGAGTCCACGCATTCCGGCAAGCTGCTTGATCTGCTGATTGGAACCACGGGCTCCGGAGTCAGCCATCATGAAGATGTTGTTGTATTTGTCGAGTCCGTCGAGAAGTGCCTTGGTAAGTTCCTTATCGGTCTTGTTCCAGACTTCGATAACGGATCTGTATCTCTCGGGCTCGGTGATAAGTCCGCGATGATAGTTAAGTGCGAGCTTGTCAACGGTCTCCTGAGCCTTTGCAAGAAGTTCCTGCTTCTGAGCAGGTACGGTCATATCCGAAATGGATACGGTCATTGCAGCTCTGGTGGAGAACTTATATCCGATAGCCTTAACATCGTCAAGAACCTCAGCGGTCTTAAAGATTCCGTGTGTATTAATGACTTTCTCGAGGATCTGCTTAAGCTGCTTCTTTCCTACGAGGAAATCAATCTCGGGCTTGAGGAAATCTTCGGGATTGGTTCTGTCAACGTATCCGAGATCCTGAGGAAGGATCTCATTGAAGTAAAGTCTTCCGAGAGTGGTATCTACCATTCCGGTAACTTCTTCTCCCTTAGAGTTCTTCTTGGTTACTCTTACATGGATCTTGGTATGAAGAGTAATGATTCCGTTCTCATATGCAAGGATAGCTTCGTTCATATCCTTGTATGAATTGCCTTCACCCTTCTCGCCGGGTCTTTCCTGAGTCAGGTAATAGATACCAAGTACCATATCCTGTGAAGGAACGGCTACGGGGCCTCCGTCCGAAGGCTTAAGAAGGTTGTTGGGAGAGAGCAGTAAGAATCTGCACTCTGCCTGAGCCTCTGCGGAGAGAGGAAGGTGTACTGCCATCTGGTCTCCGTCGAAGTCTGCGTTGAACGCGGTACATACGAGGGGATGAAGCTTAATAGCCTTACCTTCTACGAGAATGGGCTCAAATGCCTGAATTCCGAGTCTGTGAAGGGTAGGAGCACGGTTGAGCATAACGGGATGCTCTCTGATGACGTCCTCGAGGACGTCCCATACCTTGTCGTCCCAACGCTCGACAAGCTTCTTGGCATTCTTGATATTCTGGCTTATGCCACGTCCTACAAGCTCTTTCATAACGAAGGGCTTGAAGAGCTCAAGTGCCATCTCCTTGGGAAGACCGCACTGATAGATCTTGAGTTCGGGTCCTACGACGATAACGGAACGTCCGGAATAGTCAACACGCTTTCCGAGAAGGTTCTGACGGAAACGTCCTGCCTTACCCTTGAGCATATCGGAAAGAGACTTAAGGGGTCTGTTTCCGGGGCCGGTTACGGGGCGCCCTCTTCTGCCGTTATCGATAAGGGCATCAACTGCCTCCTGGAGCATTCTCTTCTCGTTTCTGACAATGATGTCAGGTGCGCCGAGCTCGATGAGTCTCTTGAGACGGTTGTTCCTGTTGATGATACGACGATACAGATCGTTGAGATCTGAGGTAGCAAATCTGCCGCCGTCGAGCTGTACCATTGCACGAAGCTCGGGGGGGATTACGGGAAGTGCATCCATGATCATCCACTCGGGCTTGTTGCCTGACTCACAGAAAGCTTCGACAACTTCGAGTCTCTTGATGATATGAGCACGCTTCTGTCCGCTGGACTCAGCAAGGTCTGCTCTTAAGGTACTTCTCTCCTCGTCGAGATTAACCTCGGCAAGAAGCTCTTTAACTGCCTCTGCACCCATTCCGACGCGGAAGTTCTGACCGAACTCCTCTCTTGCGTCCTGATACTCCTTCTCGGAAAGAAGCTGCTTCTTCTCGAGAGAAGTCTCACCGGGATCGAGGACTATGTATGATGCAAAATAGATAACTTTCTCAAGCTGTCTGGGTGACATATCAAGGATAAGTCCCATACGGCTGGGAATACCCTTGAAGTACCAGATATGTGATACGGGAGCTGCAAGTTCGATATGACCCATGCGCTCACGTCTGACGCTTGACTTTGTAACTTCGACTCCGCACTTATCGCAGACGATACCCTTGAAACGGATCTTCTTATACTTGCCGCAGTGGCACTCCCAGTCCTTGCTGGGTCCGAAGATTCTTTCGCAGAAGAGACCGTCTCTTTCGGGCTTGAGTGTTCTGTAGTTGATGGTCTCGGGCTTGGTAACCTCGCCGTGTGACCACTCCCTGATCTTCTCAGGGGAAGCAAGTCCGATCTTGATGGAATCAAATGTTACAGGCTGATATGACTCATTTATTGATTCAGGCATCTGATGATACTCCTTTTTTAAGCATTGACAGATTTACGGTAACAGCCGTTTAAACGGATCAGATCTCATCGTCCGAAAAATCATCTTCGTCAAATGAATCGTCTAAGTCATCCACGGTTTCGAGCTCTTCATTCTCGTTGAATTCCTGTGTCTGATATCCGTTAGCGGCAAACTTATCGCCTTCCCTGTCGGAAGTCGAAGTTCTGTCGCCTTCCATTACCGAGCGATAATCGGTCTCGCCGTAGTCAACGTTCTCTTTGAGTTCAACCTCGCTTCCGTTCTCATCAAGTACCTTCATGTCGAGTCCGAGTGACTGGAGCTCCTTGAGAAGGACTTTGAATGATTCGGGAATACCTGCAGCAGGTACGTTCTGGCCCTTGATGATCGCTTCGTAGGTCTTAACACGTCCGAGAATATCATCGGACTTGACTGTCAGGATCTCCTGGAGAGTATAGGATGCACCATATGCCTCCAGAGCCCAAACTTCCATTTCTCCGAAACGCTGTCCGCCGAACTGTGCCTTACCGCCGAGAGGCTGCTGTGTAACAAGGCTGTACGGGCCGGTTGAACGAGCGTGGATCTTATCATCAACCAGATGGTGAAGTTTCAGGTAGTGCATGTGTCCGATGGTAACGGGGCCGTCGAAATACTCACCTGTACGTCCGTCACGGAGACGAACCTTACCGTCTGCATTGATGGGAACTCCTTCCCAAAGCTTACGGTGATCTCTGTGCTCGGAGAGGTATTCGTAAACGCCCTTGTCGAGATCGGCCTTGTGAAGTGATGAGAAATCACCCTTTCCGTTCTCTACCCAGGTCTCGTACTTCTTACCGTACTTATCGGGATCTTCGCTCTTCTTCTCCCAATCCTTGACTTCCTTCTCATCGAAAGGAAGATTTACGTAATCGTTGGCAAGCCCCAGAGTAGCGGTGATATCGGCCTCGGTAGCTCCGTCAAAGATAGGAGTTGCTACGTTGAATCCGAGCGCCTTGGCTGCAAGGGACAGATGAATCTCAAGGACCTGTCCGATGTTCATACGGGAAGGAACGCCCAGAGGATTGAGTACGATATCAAGAGGTCTTCCGTTGGGAAGGAAAGGCATATCCTCTACGGGAAGAACGCGGGAAACGACACCCTTGTTTCCGTGACGACCTGCCATCTTATCACCGACGGAGATCTTTCTCTTCTGTGCAATATAAACTCTAACCGACATATTTACTCCGGGTGAAAGCTCATCGCTGTTCTCCTTGGTAAATACCTTGGTATCAATAACCGTTCCGTATTCTCCGTGAGGAACCTTAAGGGAAGTATCTCTTACTTCTCTTGCCTTCTCGCCGAAGATCGCACGAAGCAATCTTTCCTCTGCGGTAAGTTCGGTTTCTCCCTTGGGAGTAACACGTCCTACAAGAATGTCACCGGCTCTGACCTGAGCACCGATACGGATGATTCCGCGCTCGTCGAGATCCTTGAGAGCTTCCTCACCTACACCGTGAACATCACGGGTGATCTCTTCGGGTCCGAGCTTGGTGTCACGTGCTTCTGCTTCATACTCCTCGATATGGATGGAGGTATAAACATCTTCACGAACAAGACGCTCTGAGATAAGTACAGCGTCCTCGTAGTTATAACCTTCCCAGGTCATGAATCCGATGAGAGGATTCTTGCCGAGTCCGAGTTCACCGTGATAAGTGGAAGGACCGTCGGCGATAACCTCGCCCTTGAAGATCTTCTCACCCTTCTCAACGATAGGTCTCTGGTTGTAGCAGTTGCCCTGGTTGGAACGTGCAAACTTGCTTACTTTATATTCAACATCGGTTCCGTCATCATTCTTAACTTTGATGATGGTGGAATCAACGTATGTAACGGTTCCGTTCTCTTTAGCGACTACGCAGACACCTGAGTCTACTGCGGTCTTAACTTCCATACCGGTTCCTACTGCGGGAGCATCGGTGGTCATGAGAGGAACTGCCTGTCTCTGCATGTTCGATCCCATCAGTGCACGGTTAGCGTCGTCATTCTGAAGGAAAGGAATGAGTGCGGTAGCAACGGAGAAGACCATCTTAGGCGAAACGTCCATGTAGTCGAAACGTGCCTTGGGATATTCCTGGGTCTCATCTCTGTGACGGCCGGAAACGTACTTCTTTACGAAGTGGCCTTCCTCATCAAGCTGCTCGTTAGCCTGAGCAACATAGTAGTTGTCCTCTTCGTCAGCAGTCATGTAAACAACGGTATCGGTAACTCTGGGGTTCTCGGGATCGCTCTTGTCGACCTTTCTGTAAGGAGCCTCAACGAATCCGTATTCGTTGATACGTGCATAGCTTGCAAGGGAGTTGATGAGTCCGATGTTGGGACCTTCGGGGGTCTCAATGGGACACATTCTTCCGTAGTGCGAATAATGAACGTCTCGAACTTCGAATCCTGCACGATCTCTGGAAAGACCGCCGGGTCCGAGTGCGGAAAGACGTCTCTTGTGAGTAAGCTCACCGAGAGGGTTATTCTGGTCCATGAACTGAGACAGCTGTGAAGATCCGAAGAACTCCTTAACTGCTGCGGTTACGGGCTTGATATTGATAAGGCTCTGAGGAGTTACGTCCTCAGCGTCATGTGTGCTCATTCTCTCTCTTACCACACGCTCGAGTCTGGAAAGACCGATACGGTACTGGTTCTGGAGAAGTTCACCTACGGCTCTGATACGACGGTTTCCGAGATGGTCGATATCATCATCGTGTCCGATGCCGTACTCAAGGTGCATGTTGTAGTTGATGGATGCAAAGATATCATCCTTGGTGATGTGCTTGGGAACAAGTCTCTGGACATTTCCTCTGATGGCACGAGAAAGCTCCTCGGGATCATCTCCGTAAGTATCGAGGATCTCTCTGAGCACGGGATAATAAACTCTCTCCTTGATTCCGAAATCCTTGGGATCGCAATCAACAAAGTGAGACAGGTCAACCATCATGTTGGAGAGAACTCTCTCGTTCTTCTCCTCGGTCTGAATCACAACATACTCAACAGCGGAATCCTGAATGGTATCCGCAAGTTCTGCGGTTACGGTGGTTCCTGCCGCAGCGATGACTTCACCGGTAAGAGGATCGATTACATCCTCTGCAAGGATGTGATCTCTGATACGGTTCTTGAGAGCCATCTTCTTGTTGAACTTGTAACGGCCTACTCTTGCAAGGTCGTATCTCTTGGGCTCGAAGAAAAGTCTTCTCAGATCGTTCTCGGCGTTCTCTTTATTAATGATGTCGCCGGGGCTGATCTTCTTATACAACTCATGAAGTCCGCCTTCATAGCTTCCCTCGGGGTTCTCGGGAGTGATGGATGCGTCCTTCTTAAAGGTCTCTTCAAGTTTGATCTCTTCGCCGAATTTCTCGATGATCTCGGTGTTGGTTCCGAGTCCGAGAGCACGCAAAAGAATGGTCACAGGAACCTTACGGGTCCTGTCGACACGAACATAGAATACATCATTGGCATCGGTCTCATACTCAAGCCATGCACCACGGTTGGGGATAACCTGGCATGAGAAGAGTTCCTTACCTACTTTATCATTTGAAATCCCGTAATACATTCCGGGAGAACGTACAAGCTGAGAAACGATGACACGCTCCGCACCGTTTATAACAAACGTGCCGGTATCAGTCATAATGGGAAGATCTCCCATGAATATCTCATACTCCTGAATGTTCTTGTCTTCATTACTGTGAAGACGTACGGTCACGAACAAAGGAGCCGAATAAGTCGTATCCCTCTCCTTGCACTCTTCTATTGTATACTTTGCTTCTTTGGTCTTGAGTTCATGTCTGACAAACTCAAGGCTGAGTGCACCCGAGAAGTCCTCGATGGGAGATATATCATCGAAAGCTTCCTTGAGGCCTTCCTCAAGAAACCATTTATAGGAGTTCGTCTGAACTTCTATAAGATTGGGCATTTCAAGTACCTCGCCACGTCTCGCGTAGCTCATACGCATGGCTTTGGCACTCTGCTCCGGGCGGATCCTGTTCTTACTCATTGACACTTTCACCCCGTTCTTTCTGTTGACTTTTTCCGGTTTATGCGCAGCCCTTTTTTTGCCGTGCAAAAAAAGAGCTCGTCGCAGAAACGTGCATCATCCATAGTATCATTATGAATTCAAGCGGTCAAGTGGATTTTTAAAAGATTTTCCAAAAATTTTGAGGCCCCCTTTCGGGGGCCATAAGAAAACACGTTATTACTCCGCTCTGATGGCAGCAAGAGGCGAGAGCTTCATAGCCCTCAGCGAAGGAAGGAATCCCGCAAGCATTGCGATAAGAGCGGCAAATACGATGGCCACAAGCGCGAGCCATGGCGGAATTACCGAAAGATTGACGCCATCCTCATACATCATAGATCCGAGACCCAATACGTTATTCATCACATAAGATATACCGTACGACAACGCGATACCTATACCGCCTCCGATAAATCCGATATATCCCGCTTCTACAAGAAACAGGAACTGTATATCCCTGATACGGCATCCGATAACCTTCATGATACCGATCTCCTTGGTTCTCTCATAGATAGACATCATCATCGTATTCGTAATTCCGATGGCAGCTACGAACAAAGAGATTCCTCCGATACCTCCGAGTACCGCCTGGATAATGTTCATGATCTGCATGTCGGACTGAATCCACTCCGCATTGGAATATGCATTATATCCCATATCGGATATGATCTGCTGGATCTGCGTTACATTGTCCATTTCATCGACATTAACGGTAACAGTCGAATAAAACAGCTGTTTATAAGGCTTTCCGTTTTTTCTGGTGGGCTGTCCGGGAATGACTCTTCCCTTAAACTCTCTCTGAAGAACTTCCTTCAACGCATCTATGTCACAGTAAATACTATACGAATCCGCATTCCACTCACCGGGTTCACCGGCAAATATCCCGGCCGTTTCGACTATATACTTCTTAGGAGCTGCCACAGGTGCAGAATCCCCCGAAGGATATTTGGCAGCGTAATACTTCTCGGTATCGAAAATTACAAAAACCTGATCATTCATCAAGTCCATATTGGGAAGTTCTCCCGAATCCCAATATTCATACGTGTTTGTCCTGGTGTTCATGAAATCGGCAGGAATCATATTTCCGTATAAAAGCTGAAGTTCTCCCCCTTCTACGGGAATGCTTCCCCGTCCGAGAGATTCGGCTTTTTCCTCCAGAACACTGCGGCTCACGCCCTGAATCGTAAAGTTTCCTTCGTAAATACCGCACTTGATGATGACCTGAGCCTGAAGACATGGATCAACACCTGTTACATGTTCCATGGCTCCAAATTCCTCAACCTTTGCATCCGTAAGGAGTGTTTCTTCGGGATCTTTATCCTTGGCAGAATCATCATATCTTCCGGGACTTGATACTTCAACGCTCTTAAGTCCGCCGTACGATTCAAGTTCTGACATAAGAGCCGATTTCATGCCGATACCGAGGGAAAGCATGACAACTATGGAAGTTGTTCCTATAACAACTCCCATGATCGTCAGAATGGTACGAACTTTTCTTTTAAACAGACTCTCCAGACTCATCCGGAGAAGATCGATAATACTCATCTATTCTTCAGCCTTTTATATCACTCAAAATCATCGTCATCGAATGAATCAAGCATCTTCTTTGCTTTGCGTTTCTTTACTATAAGTCTCCAAGCCACGATTCCTACGATTGCAAGGATCACTATGGTGATCACAATGGGCTTCCAATGGACTCCGCCCTGTTCCTCTTCATACATGCCGTCTTCACCGTAAAAACCGTCGTCATATCCCCAATCATCTTCAGGAACATATGCTTCCATTACAAACAGTTTTATCTCTTTTTCAATATAAGAAACATTACCTGCTTCATCTTCGTAAGAAACTCTTGCGATGATGATTCCGTCATCCATGGTGGGAGCGATACCCGTAACCATAGCATCAACATTTCCCGTTGCTCCGGGCTCAAGCTTTCCGAGGAAAGTGGAACCGCCTTCAACACTGTCAGCTATGAAATCAACCTGAACATTGTAAAGAGTGGTCTTTCCCTTGTTATAAACAGGGAACATGATATTAGACTGATTTCCGACTTCAATAGATTCGGGAAGGATCTCTACTTCACCGGTATCGATCCTGGCTTCCTGCTTGACGGGAATTGAGATATTTGAAGTCATTGTGTACGGATTCTTCTCACTGTCTTCGTATGCCGCATTCAGTGTGATGACATAAGGTTTCTGCATCAGATCGCTTCTGGCGGTCATCTCTATGGAGATATTGGAAGTAGCTCCGGGAGTTATTGAAGGAACAAACACCGTAGCGGAACCTGATGTGGGAAGGAACGCTTCGTATGTTGTCTCGTTGTTGTTACCTTCTTTTGCCGCAGCAAGATCAAACTGAATGTTTGAAACTGCGGTTACCATTGAAGTGTTCTGAACAGAGATAGTAAGTTTGAAGGTATCACCCGCATATACAACTTCGGGATCGGTCTTAAATCCTGTTACGATGATCCTGGGAGTTGAAACCTTGTCGTCCTTTTCGGCACTTTCACTGAGGCTTCCGGCACCGGGTGCACCGTTGATATGGATATAGGTGGTGATGGTAGTCTTCTCCGCAGATCCTCCGCGATAATAAAGAACATCAAAGGTCAGAGGATATGTTCCGGTCTTCGCATCCTTGGAAACAAGGAATACCCATGTTGCATTCTGCGCAAGAGTATGTGCTGTGTGAATGTCACTTGATGCCTGAATCTTGGGAATAACAAGAGCATTGGATGCGGTTGTTATCTCGAAGGGCCACTTATTGATGTCGGTGCTTTCCTGAGGAGTAATGACCACATCGGTAACATCGGATTTTCCGAGGTTGATAAGTGAAAGTGTAAGATATGTATACTCTCCGTAATTAGCGGATGTAACTATGGAGTTGTTATTGATGAAAAGGAAGTCCTGAGTGTTTGAATATGAAGTGGGCTTCTGTGCGGCAACGGAATCCATCCTGCCTGCAATATCGTTGACGTAATTGATAAGTCTTGCAACGGTCAGCGAATTATTAGCGATGTAAACATTTGCTTCATACCAGGTATCTTCCAGCTTCTGGGTGATCTCGGGAGCAAGCCCCTGAACACTTGAATTCTTGATATTGTCCTTGTAGGTGATCAGGTAGCTGTAAGCATCCTGTCTGTCTGCATCGGTGATGATGTCATTACCGCTTGCATGAACGGTTCTGAGATAGGAGGTACCGAATCCCGATCCTCCCGCAATATAACTGCCGGAATCATTACCCGATACATCATTTGCCGCTTTGACAGGCATTGCACCCATAAGTGCAAGGATCATTATTGCAGAGATTGTTGCGATTAAACGAATACTTATTGATTTAATATTGTTGATTTTCATATAGATTGATCTCCTCACCGGGTACTGCCAATGTTCCGCCCGGATAATAACCGGCTTCAGCTTCTACCTCATTAATCTGCGCGCCGCCGGGATGTTCGTCGATTCCGATTATCTTGCCGTCGCGTATATGTATTACTTTATCTCCGAAAGATGCCAGATAATTATCATGTGTTACCATTACCATTGTCTGGCCCTTTTCATGAACGATTCTCTGCATCAGCTTGAGAACTTCAAGCGTCGTATTGGAGTCGAGGTTTCCCGTTGGCTCGTCCGCAAAAACAATCTCCGGATCCACAACCAGTGCTCTTGCTATACCGACTCTTTGCTGCTGTCCTCCGGACATCTGTCCCGGTCTGTGATTCATGAACTTCCCGAGTCCTACGAGTTTTAGCATCCGTCTTGCTTTCTTTTCCCTGATGGCTTTGGGCACTCCCTGGAAAGTCAGTGGCAAAGCCACATTTTCCACCGCCGTCAGGTTAGGCATCAGATTGTATGACTGAAAAATAAACCCGACATGCTCCTGCCTGAATACAACAAGCTTGGCTTCATTCTTTTTCTCAATGTGTTCACCGGCTATTATTATCTCTCCCCTTGTGGGAGGTTCAAGACCGGCCATCATGTTTAAAAGAGTTGATTTACCCGAACCGGAAGTTCCGACTATACAGCAGAACTCTCCTTTTGAGATGGAGAAGTCAACGCCGTTAAGTGCTTTGACTTTGTTCTCACCTATACGGTAGATCTTATATAGATTTTTAACCTGAATAACAGGCCTTTCCATAGAATAATTCTCCGAACTGTATTAATACGTTTAACACACCTTGTTCATGATAACACACAAGTAAAAAAAGGCAATGATATTAAACAAATCATAAAGAGTTTAAATCTATCTTAATAATTTACGTATCACTCCCATCCCATAGACGGGCTCGGCATCCGCAAAGTCACACTTCGTAAAATAAAAAAACAGGGACGCTTAAAGCGTCCCTGTAAGATATTAAAGATATCGGATTACTTAAGGGTAACCTTTGCTCCAACTTCCTCGAGCTTCTTCTTGATATCCTCAGCCTCTGCCTTAGCAGCTGCCTCTTTGATAACCTTGGGAGCAGCCTCAACTGCG
>JAEEXJ010000067.1 GCA_016291475.1 Lachnospiraceae bacterium
CTTTCTTCCCTTTCTGAAAGGGAACCTACGAAAACGATTTTATCACATTCCTTACGGAAAAAGATAACCAAATGTTGCCGCTCAAATTGCACAAATTGCGATATAAATCCGCCCCCTAAAACTCTATGCCAAGGACCTTCCATTCCCCGTTTTGTTTTACAAAATAAAACTTGCCGTCGGTGGTGATGATTTCGGGCTCTCTGGGCCCCCATTCCATGGTCAGATACTGCTCTACAATAACCTCGCAGTAGCACACGTCATCGGAATATGCGATGAAATCCACCACCTCCGCACTGTGGATCTCGGACGCCCTGTGCCTTGTAAACCACTTAAGCTCCGCATGTTCCATGTAATACAGAAATACATTATTTGCTGTAAAGTACTTCTTCAGCTCACCCTCCGGCAGATCGCCGGATATGAAGTTGGCGTATGCGCTGACGGCCTCCCTGGCAAGGGCCTCAACCTCGGTACGATAGGCAGAATCCCTGGGATAATCCACATAATATGTACGGGTATTCATATCGCAGAGAACGGGAAGACTTGTTCCGTCATCGGATACGGCAGCAACATCGGGGAGATAGTAAAAACCGTCCACATCGTATTCATTTATCCTCGGAAGCGTTTCATAATCCCCGATAAATCTCTGGGCCACGGGCTCATCCCCGGGAATCCCGTTTTCCGAGTATTCCGTTCCGTTTATATAAAGGCTCACATTATCCGGTGCGGATATATGGATCTTTCCGGGCTCGTCCGAGTATAAAACCAGCGATACCAGATCCCACCTGGGAATCTCCAGGGCGTCTATAACGGGTTCTTTAACAAACTCCGCCCTTGCCACCGTAAGATCTCCGGAATCTATCAGAAATACCTTATGTTCGTCGGTTGTCTCCTCCCTTACCGGCTCCAGCGAAATGGGACCGTTGTGAAGATAGTTTCTTAAATAAATGACCACATCCTCCCTGGTCTCATAGATGCCGTGCTCCGGCCTCTCCGTTGCAAGATCGTACAACGAGCCGGTATCCTCCGTCCGGAAAAGAGTGAGAAGATCCCCTGCAACATACTCGGGAAGAGTCGCCCGGTAAGCTGCTTCATATCTGACCAGATAGTCGTCGAATTTATTCAGAGCAGCGGCAAGCAAGGCAAGAAGACACAGTATCCAGGAAAGGAGGAAAATGCGATACATCCTCGCCCCCTTTTTTCTGCGTTTTTTCATCCTCTCGTTATATAATTCTTCGTCCGTTAATTCACTCATTGATCATCGGTATTTGCGGGAAGCACCACAAAAGCGGTGGGGATACGCCTTGTATCTCGCACCGTACAATTATCAACTATCTGTTCTCCGTTATAAAACATGGATGACGACATACCGCCGTCGAGATTGGCTGCGTTTACCGCACCGTATTCCAGAAATACATCTATAAGATCCGCCATGGAAGCTCCCAGTGACGAGGTCTTACGGCCTTCAATGACAAGGAGAAGAACCGCCCCGTCGGAGCGCTGTCCTATAGCGGTTCTGGGATTAAGTCCGCCGCCGGCTCCGGCCAGTGTGGCAGGATTTCCGTTAACGATAAGAGCGGGGCCGAAGGTAAGGGCATCCCTGATACCCATATCCACAGCCCTTGCAGCAGTCATCCTTCCGACGATAAGGACATTGTTTTCGTCAAAACCGTAAACGCCGTAAGTTCCTCCGTCATTTCCGCACCTAACCTCTCCGCCGGATATGACTATGCCCTCGGGCCAGGCTCCCGCGCCAAGTCCGTTATTATCTTCATACTTTCCGCCGTTAATCCCGGCAACTGCTCCGTTATTTTCTATGTGCTGTTCAAGAGTCCATCCGTGATACCCATGCGAAAACTCCGGAATGGCGGAAACCACAACTCTCGAAGGGTCATAAACGATCATCATCATGCCCGAAAAGGTCGTTCCGTGTACTTCATGAAGTTCTATTCCGTCCCCGTCGGGATCGTCATAGACAAACCCGGAGTTCTCGGTTCCGGGCTCCTGAGATGTCGGTAAATCCGCAGTTTCTACATTTGTTGACGTTATGTCATTAGAACTTCCGGGGATATTTATAAGTGAAGCATCGGTAATCTCGTTGCTTTCTTCGACTCGGTTTTGGGACATGATCTTTGATATCTCCGCATCACTCAAAAACAGCTCTGCAAGGATACCTCCCGCGCTGGATTCCATTACAGAAACCACAAAAAGGTCCCTGAAATGTTCCGAGGGACCTCTGTTGATCAAAAACAGCATCGAATACAGGCCAAAAATTCCTATGAGCAGAGTTACAAAAACCCACAAAAAGAACCTCCCGATGTAAACCGGGAGGCGACTCTTTTTCTTTGTTTTTTGCCCCACATGCTTCATATGGAAACTATTATACTATCACGTACTCTCTTTTAACAGGTACCGAGTTTAAAAGAATACAGATATCTTTCGGTCACGGGAAGGTGTTCCAGCGACTCGAGAGCCTCCCTGTAGTAATCCATCTGAGTTTCATATCTCTTCCAGAGTTCATCCATGGAAGTAACCGAGTCAGTTTTGTAATCCAGAAGTACGATCTTTTCATCCTCAATAAAATAGCCGTCGATGATACCCTGGATCATGAGTATCTCTTTATCCAAGGCTTCCGATCCCATATTTCTGTGATCCGGATCTAGAAGTCTCGATGCGGGAATACCGTATACGAAGGGCTGTTCCCTCTTAAGAAGTCCGATACTTTCGGCCCTCCACATTCTGTAGGATAATTCAGATCTTAAGAATGTAAGTATCTTAAAAGACGAAACGGCAGCATGAGTTTTTTCCGAGATATGACCTGCGGACAATTCTTCCGCCCAGAATTTTTCTATATATTCCCTGACCTGAGATTCATTGCCCGATAAAGCCTTCAGATATTCATCATATGATGAAGGAACTTTTCCGATGACAGGTCCCAGGATCCGGTCCCATGACAAAAGCTGCATACACCTGTGATATGCATTACCGCGTTCTGTTCCGGTGATGATAAATTTAGGTGATACGCCTGCTGGCTCACCGGGCATGTCCGGCCTGTCATCCGAATCATCATAAATACTGCTTGTGTTTCCGCCTGCAAAAACAGGGACCGCGGTTTCATCTTCACCATGTTCCATCAGGTCGTATGCGCCCTCATCCTTCTCCGCCATAGCCGCCATCTTTAGCTCGCTTACGGTAGTCTTGGTATAAAGGTTTTCAAAAAATCCGTAGGGATATACATATGAGAATTTCTTCTCAAGCTCTTCCAGAGAATACCTGTCGGCAAGGCTCAGGTCTCCCGTTTCAGCCATGGTGAATTCTGTAAGTCCCTTAGCTTCACTTTCCACCGCTTTCTTTTCATCGGTATAAAGTTTTTCCGCATCTATCATCTTAAGGCTTATGGTATCAAGAACATCCCTGCATCCGATGACAGGAAGCATAAGATCAAGATAGCAATCCGCATTTTGGAAATATCCGTATGTAAGGCGTTCTCCCGGATACCCCAGATAGTCACCCATGCTCTTTTCCGCATCCTTCATACCGCCGATCATAATGAGCTTCTCACATGCTCTTGTCATCGCAACATACAGAAGCCTCATTTCCTCTGCGACTATGTCACATCTTTTCTTATCGGCAACGGCATTATATCTGAGAGTTTTAAAGCGAAGCCTTGTTTCCGTGTCCGTATATCTGCTACCTATTCCGAGGATATTATCCGTAAGAAGAGGTCTTGCAAGATCCATGAAATTAAACTGTCTTCCGAGTCCCGCGAAGATGACAACAGGGAATTCGAGACCTTTTGATTTGTGGATGGTCATTAGTTTAACCACATCCGCATTCTCGGAAGCAGCCCCTGCTTCACCCGCATCAACCTCGAATTTCTCCATGTTATCGATATATCTGATGAAATCATTTAATCCCAGATAACTGGATTTTTCATATGAAGATGCCATAACAAGAAGCATCTGAACATTCCCCATACGGCCCTGTCCTCCGGGAAGGGCTGACACCATCTCGATATAGTGATGATCCGCAGTGATCTTCTCGAGCAATTCTCTCACCGTCAGATATCCGCTCATCCTGCGATATTCATCCGTTCTATCCAGAAATGAATTCAGCTTAAGCGACAGGGCTTCCGATATTCTATCCGGGCATATATCCTCTTTTCTCCCCGAAGCCATGAGTAGCGCATCATAAAGAGATACGCTCTGTCTTCCCGCTCTTATAAGACTGATCTCATTTTCGTCAAAATCTCCGAATACCGAATGCATTACGCTGTACAGGGGAACGTCGTCCAAAGGATTGCTCAGGGTTCTGAGATACTGCAAAAGAAGACTCACTTCGGGAGTCTTAAAGTATCCGTTCTTTCCCTCGGCATACAAAGGGATACCCATCTCGGCAAATACCTTTCGATAGGTTTCGGTAACAGCGCTTACACTTCTTCTTAAGATGACAATGTCTTTGTAAGAAATATTGCGAAGACCGGGATTATCTCTGTCTCCGTTAAACACCTTCTGAGTCTTCATAAGATCACGGATCTTAAGAGCAACTATGATCGCCTCAAGCTCACTCTTATCCGATACGTCATCCATGAAGTCAGCGGCACTCACAGAATAATCCCTGCCTTCACCGCCGTTATCGGCAAACGCATCCGCCTCAGACTGCGCCGCATCCTCCATCATCTTGTTGTCATACAGAAGAAGTTCGGTTTTGCAGTTTTCGTTTTCGGGAAAAGAAGCCTTGGCAATAAGCCTTGCATCCTCCCCGTATTCAATGCCACCGCACTCTTCGTGCATGATACGCTCAAAGACCCTGTTAACACTGTCTATCACTTCACTGCGGCTTCTGAAATTACCGGACAGATCCACCTCCATATGCGGAGGGATCTTATCGTGCTGCCGCTGCTTATCGATAAACAGGTCGGGGCGCGCCTGTCTGAAACTGTATATGCTTTGCTTGACATCACCGACTATAAATCTGTCATATCTTCCGATCTCTTCCGCAGAGACGGCGGTAAGAATGATCTCCTGAACCAGGTTGGAATCCTGATACTCATCGGTCATAACTTCCGCAAATCTGTCCCTGTATTCTATGGCCGCATCCGTAGGCACAACGATAAGCTCACCGTTTTCCGTTTTGTGATCCGTCAGTATATTAAGTGCCAGATGCGACATATCGGAAAAATCGATGGTATGTCTTTTTTTCTTCTCATCCTCATATTCCCTGAAAAAAGAAATCGCAAGATCAAGGAGAACATTTACGCTCTTTCCGCTCTCTTCGATCATACGTATCTGTTCATCAAGGGGAAAGGCATAAAACTTGGCATAGAGCTTATCGATGGTATCCCATGCCGCGTTTCTGTATTTCTTGGCAGGTTCTCCGTAGGTATCCCTGACTTCTTTATCCTCATCCGTTTTGGCGGTGGAGGATTTAAGCGTACGCTTTGCTTCCTTCCTGCCTGAGAGGAGCTCATACATTCCCTCAAGATCTCCGCTTTGTGCGGTCTCTTCGATCCGCTCAAAATAATCCCTGTCATCGGAAAATGTTTCAAGGTATTTACTCAGGAATTCATGATCCTCACAGAGTCTTATGGCAGCTTCTATAAACCCCTCGGCATTAAGCGCATATCCGTAGGAGGATTTGAGAATTGTTTTCTCAAGGAGCGAACCTTTAAGATCCTCTGCAGTTTTAATGGCATGGTCTTTTTTTCTCTCTTCAAGATAATCTATGGGCCAGGGATATGAATCCGCAGATGAGCACAGCCCCATGATCATATCTTCCAGCGCAGAGTCATTATTGCCGGGGCAGAATGCTTCCACACATTCAATGAAATCGGGATCCTTATCCGCATAAGCTTTTTCAAGCACGCGGGACAGTACATCCTGTTTAATGAGTTTTGCTTCACCTTCGTCCGCAACTCTGAAATCAGGTTCTATTCCAACTTCCTGGAAATGATTTCTGATCACATCAAGACAGAATGAATCTATGGTCGTTATAAGAGCCTGATGGACCAGTGTTATCTGCTTTTGAAGATGCTCGTTATCAGGATCTTCCTCAAGCTTTTCGCCGATCCTCTTAAGTACTCTTTCCTTCATCTCCGCAGCGGCAGCCTGGGTGAAGGTAACAACAAGTATGCGGTCGATATCCGTGGGATCTTTTTCATCACAGACTAAAGACACGATCCTTTCGACAAGTACCGCCGTCTTACCGCTTCCCGCGGCTGCGCTTACAAGGAGGCTTGTGTTTCTGGCATCGATGATCTTTTTTTGTTCGGGCGTGGGATTAAATGCCATCTTCGCTACCTCCTTCTTCATTGTATTTTGTACGGAGTTTTTCTATTACTTCTCCGCGCTTTTCTTTCTTATCACTCTTAGTCTTATAACCGGGGATCTTCTTATCCATGCCGCATGCGCCGGCAAATGGGCAATAGGTACAAGACGACTTGTAAGGATCGACCGAGATCTTTCCGCTCAATATTTCGCATGCTTCGGACTTGGCAACGTTTACCGCTTCATCGATCACCATATTCATAACATCTTTCGGAAGCACTTTACTATATGAATCAAAGTCCCCGTCCTTTTTTAATTTGACATTTATGTACTTGGATGAAGCGGACGCAGGCATTCCGTCAAAGACTCTGTCCAGAAGCTTCAGTGCCTCTTCTTCGCCCAGAACTTCTCCCTTTGATCTCATCTTCTTAAGAAGTTCCTCCGCAGCTTTTTCAATCCCGTCCTGACTGTCAATATTCAGCAAGGGATCCTGAATATGGAAATATAGCATGGACGCAGGAATACCGCCGGTGTTTTCTTTTTCACGGTACATATAGAGAGGAAGCTGGATCTGTCTTCCGTCTGTAAGCATGGACAGATCTATATCCCTGTCGCCGGATTTATAATCTACGATCTGGATATAAGTTCCGTCCGCTCCGGGTGCGGTATCCACCCTGTCTATAATACCCGTCATGTGAAGATTTCTGCCGCCTCCGAGATCTATGTCCATTGAAAAAGGCTTCTCTGCCTGAACCGGTCTGAAGGAACCGGCGGAGAGCTGGTCTCTTATGATCCTGACAGAATTGATGACAAGCCTCGAAAGCCTGCGGATGTTATATTCATTTCTGGCACTGTCATGATAGATATCCATTCCGCTTTTAGAAACAGCTTCGCCCGCCAGTACGGGAATGACTTCTTCTGCATACTCATCGGAAAAAGAAACCCATTCCCTGCCGTCACTCCTAAGCTTGTCCGTAAACATCTTAAGAATGTCATGAGCAAGCGCACCTCTGTCTGATGTCTGAATCTCCGCTTCCGATGTGGGCACGAGATGTAAACCGAAACTCAGGAAATATCTGTAGGGACATCCGGCATAGGTTTCAAGTGAGCTCACGCTTCCGAAGAGATCTCCGGGATACAGCTTTCCGGCCGCTTCCGGTGAAAGCGGCAGATCCAGATACTTTTTATATACGGATGATTTAAGAAGACTTCTGCTTCCGGACTCATCTCCCAAAGCGGAAAAAAGCGCAAAGGTCTCTCCCGTTTTTTCATACTCTGCCCCTATATCGGCATAATCTCTCATGAGCATCGACAGGATCTGAAGGGCATCCTCTTTGGTCGCAACTCTTCTTACGACGTTTTCATCCTCGGGCACAGATACCTGAGCGGTATAAGGAAGCAGTTTCCGGATAAGGGGTATGAGATATGAAGGTCTAGCTGATTTTCCGTCAGTCTTAACACGGCAATAGGACATATAAAGCTCATCCGAAGGCTTGCAGATATTCATGTACAGATACTGACGCTGTATATACATCTGCCTTCGGGGCGTAGGCGAAAGCTCTATTCCCTTTTCGCTTAAGAACTCCCTGTCAAGATCCGAGATTATTCCTTTGCCGGATGTGGATGCCGGGATATTTCCGTCATTTACTCCCGCAATAAACAAAACCCTGACATTCTCCAGCCTGGTTCTTCCTATATCACCGATAAGAACCCTGTCCACATTCTTGGGAAGTGAAGCAAGCCTCATCTCTCCGATACCCGCTTTGATCATCTCGGAAAAAGTATCAAGCTTAACTTCCTCGTCACCAGTCAGAAGATAGATCTTATCAAACAGATCTACGAACATCTTCCAGATGGAACCGAATTCTTTGCTTCTTTCAATATCACCTTTTTCTTCGAATTCTCTCTTAAGACTTCTGAGTTTTTCGGGAGCATCTAATTTTACCAGTGCTTTGTATAGACTCTGAACATAGGCTCCGGCACTGCCTGCAGCCTTTACCCTGGTATCGCCTCCTTCGAATACCGATGTAATGGATATGATCTTTTCCCTTATCTCATTGATACGGGTTAAGTAATTTTCTTCTTTTCTGTGAGCATAAACTTTTCTGGTAAAAGGTTTATGCCATGCGGAATATCCTCTGATCCCGGTCTGCCTTATGTAATTATCGATAAGATCGATCTCGTACGGATCAATCCCGGACAGGCCGCCCTTTAAAAACCTTACTATACAATCCTGAGAATAATCATTAACGAAGATATCTATGTATGCCTGGACGGTTTCCGCCAGGTAATCCAGTCTGATGCCTCCGGTGAAGTCCAGGAAATAAGGGATCTTCATCAGAGAAAATTCACGTTCAAAATACGGAGCATACGCATTTATGTCTCCGCACACAATTGCTATGTCACGATACGCATAGGCCTTCTTTTCCAGAAGTTCCCTGAGCTTAACACCGATATAATGAGCTTCTCTTGCAGGATCGGTCATCTCCGATATATGTACGGAATGCGAATATGACGAAAGCATTCCCGATTTCTTCTTCCTGAAAATATTCTTTTCGATATATGACAGGTCATTGTCGGGAAGCCTCCTGTCGCACATGGACGGCTCTGCAATATCCATCCCGTTTTCGGCCGCAATCCTGAGCAATTCGGAAGCACACTTATGGCTCAGATAAAACAACTCTTCCTCACCTGCGGCAGTCCTGACATCCTCGTCGCTTGAGCACTCCAATGTAACGATCATCTCTGAGCACCTTCCCATAAGTGCGGAGATAACCTTCATCTGAACGGGTGTAAATCCGGTAAATCCGTCAAAAACTATCACCGAGTCTGGAAGGATCGATGAGACAGGAATGGCACTGCAGAGTATATCCAGCTTTTGCTCTCTCGTTACATAATGACCCGAAATATAATCTTCAAAGAGGTTATAGATGGTCTTAAGATCCGTCAGTTTACCCTTAAGCACTCCCCTCCCCAGGGAACAATCGATCAGTTCATCCAATCCGTCCGGTGAGATGCCGTACTGCATAAATTCCGAAAGAGCGCTCTTAACCTCTGCGATATAACCTGCTGACTGCAGACGGGAGCCCAGAACCGGAAGATCCTTTTCGTGAGCTGCGGCTATCTTCTGTAAGATAAGACTCATGCCCATGTCATCCAGAACGGGGATTTCTTCCTGACCTGTCTCTTCCAGTATTCTGTGGGAGAATCTTCCGAATCCGAAAACATCGATATTGAGGATTCCTTTATCCGGACTCAAGGAAACAAGCGCCTTCTGTGCAGACATGGCGGCCTGATCCGGGACGATGAAAAAGAAATTACGGTCTCTTTCCTCCCCGGCCCTTCTTATGACCTCTTCATATACGGTTCTGCTCTTGCCGGATCCGGAAGGTCCGGTTATCAGTCTGAGTAAGCTCATTTTGATTCTCCGCATCCTAATTACATACTTGCAGTACCATTATAACAAAAGGCATGGAAAAATTTTTCTCATAATCTAAGATTTTGGGGAGTTTTTGGATCTTTCAAGAGGCCAAAAACGCAAAAACCGGGAACAGGTATTTAACCCGTTCCCGGTCATATAAAGTACTTTGTTATTTGTTTTAATTCAGGATACCGTCAAGCTCCTTTGCAAATTCTTCCCGAAAAGCATCCTGTGTATACTGCGGTCCGATGATCACATCCGAAATCGGCATTTTTCCTACCGTAGTGAATATCCGGTTTGTCGATCACTCTGTCACTTGTATGATATAGGATCATTCCGTCACCTTTAAAAGAGTTTAAAGTTCTGATTGATCATGTACCAGCTTGGCATCTACGGATACCGCATTGTTAAGTGAAGGGGATAATTTCTCGGCGGTCTTACCGATCCCGCTTCCACCGGATGTAGCAAATGCGTGTACGGTCTTTCCTGCCCAGTCATATCCCTTGGCAAATGTATGGATCACTCTGGGGGCCTGTCCGTACCAGATCGGGAATCCGATATATACGGTATCATATTTTTCAAAACCATCAATCTTTCCCTCCACGGGAACATCCTTACCACCGATCTGCTCGCGGTTGCATCTTGAGATGGGATTAAGATAATTGATATCGGCTTTTGTATAAGGCTCCTTGGGAACGATTTCAAAAACATCCGCTCCGATCCTTGCGGCAAATTCTTTGGCAACCTTTGCGGTATTACCCTCCGCACTGAAATAAGCAACTAATGATGACATAATAACCTCCTGATCACAGCAATGTCTTGATACACTCTTCAATCTTACAGATGTCGGCAGTGGGCTCAAAACGTGCAACCACATTTCCTTCACGGTCTACAACAAATTTAGTGAAATTCCACTTTATATCGGGTTTCTTAGCCCAATCGGGATCTGCCTCCGAGAACATCTTCTCAAGAAGAGATTTGTACTCATGCTCTTCAAAGCCCTCAAAACCTTTTTGTGACTTGAGATAAGTATACAGAGGAAGCTCGTTTGCTCCGTTTACATCGGACTTCTTCATCTGAGGGAATGTAGTATTGTAATTAAGTGTGCAGAACTCATGAATCTCCTCGTCGGTTCCGGGAGCCTGAGCACCGAACTGGTTGCAGGGGATATCGAGGATCTCAAGTCCCTTTTCATGATAATCCCTGTACAGTCTCTCAAGAGGCTCATACTGAGGAGTAAATCCGCATCCCGTTGCGGTATTTACGATAAGTATAACCTTACCTTTAAAGTCCGACAATCCTAACTTTTCACCTTTTCCTGTAGTCACTTCGTAATCATAGATCATAATCTGTATTCTCCTTTACAAAGCATGTGTACATTTACTTGTGCGCAAGTATATATTGTAAAATGTAATGTGTCAAGTTCAATATCTATCCCTGTGAGGATCCGGGGGCAAAAAATGTCAATTCATGGTATAATTACGGCAGTTTTATCTAAACGGAGAATATGATCTTGAAATTCAAAAAACTAAAACCGGTTCATTACATCCCTGCCAGTTTCCTTCTTGCCATAATCGTGGGAACAATTCTCTTAATGTTACCCATATCGAGTGCATCCGGAACTGTGACGGATTTTCTGACCGCTCTTTTCACCGCCACAACGTCCGTTTGCGTAACCGGACTTGTAGTCGTTGACACATACGCCCACTGGAGCTTTTTCGGACAGCTCGTCATTCTGATCCTGATCCAGATAGGAGGTCTCGGAGTTGTTGCGGTAGGTTCCATGATCATGGTCATGACAAAGCGAAAGCTTTTCCTTTCCAATCGTATGCTTCTAGGAGATTCCCTTAATATCGACGGAAAAAAGGGACTGGTACATTTCCTTAAAAGAATGTTCCGCGGAGTTATCATCATGGAAGCATCCGGAATTATCCTCTACTCAATAAAACTCATTCCTATGCTCGGATTCTTCAAAGGGCTGTGGGCTTCCATATTCCAATCAATCTCCGCATTCTGTAATGCCGGCATGGATGTCATCGGTCCAAGCAGCATGATAGATCTTCGTGATTCAAATCTTCTTATGATAACGACTATGGCCCTTATCATACTCGGGGGTATAGGATTCGTTGTATGGTTTGATGTGATCGACGGAATCAGGAATATGATCACCTATAAATACGGTCTGCGCAAAGGATGGTCACGCCTTCCCGAGCACACCAAGGTTGTTCTGATAATGACAGCCTTTCTGATACTCTTCGGCAGTATCTGCGTCTTCGCCGCAGAATACAACAATCCGGATACCATCGGACTGATGAATCTCGGCGATAAAATAATGAACAGCTTATTCCAGTCAGTCACTTACAGGACGGCGGGATTTGCATCCGTTCCTCAGGATCAGTTGACTGAAATATCCTGCATAACCGGATACATCCTGATGTTCATCGGCGGATCCCCAATAGGAACCGCGGGCGGTATCAAGACCATGACTGCATTTCTCTTTTTTATAAATGCGTTTTCTTATATAAACGGGAAGTCGGAGAATGTTGTTTTCCATAAAAGAGTTCCGGAAGAACTCATGAAAAAATCCGCTGCGATAATCTTCTTCAGTCTGACTGCCATATTTATAATGGATCTTCTCCTCATGTCAAGAGGAGGCATAACTCATACGGATTCTCTCTATGAGGTTATCAGTGCACTCGGTACCGTAGGTCTTTCAAGAGGACTTACTCCAAACCTTGACAGCATCGGGAGGATAATAATCATATTATCAATGTATCTCGGAAGGATCGGTCCTATTTCAATGGCCATATTCCTTGCCAAGGGAAATAACTCAGAGAATTCGATCACACACGCAAACGGTAAGTTTTACGTCGGTTAGGAGGCATATATATGAAAAAATCGGTTGCAATCCTGGGTCTTGGAAAATACGGAAAAAGTCTTTCGGCGAATCTGTACCGTATGGGTGCGGATGTGCTCGCGGTAGACTGTAACATGAAACTTATAGAAGAAATTTCGGATAAATGCACATCGGCGGTCTGCGCCAATCTTGCCAATGAAGAAGAAGTAAACGCTCTGGGCCTTAAGAATATGGATATCGTAGTCACTGCAATGGGTGGCGACCTTGCCGCATCGATCCTGTGCGTCACTGTCGCCAAAGAGCAGGGTGTTCCGATAGTAATATCCAAAGCATCCTCGGACAGAATGGCGTCAATCCTCAAGAAAGTCGGTGCGGATAAAGTTATAGACCCGGAAGGTGAAGGCGGAGCTCGTTCTGCCAGAATAATGGTCTCCTCTATTTTTAAGGATTTCTACGAGCTCGATGAGAATATGTATATGATAGAAATGGCTCCGCGACCCGAGTGGATAGGCAAAGATCTTATCGAACTGAATCTCAGAGGAAATATGGGACTGAATATCGTCGCTGTACGTTCCAAGGGCAAGCCGTTTCGTTTTGTCAATCCGAAATCAGTTTTTACCAAAGATGACGTACTGCTGATAGTAACGGAAAAGGGAAATAAAAAACTAAAGCTGTAATAAAATGCTTTTTTGCTTATACAATATCCCATCCCATGAATAATACGCTCAGCAGTTCGGTTAATCCTACAATGATCAGGCAGATCTTGCCTACAATATTGGGCTTCCTGATCTCTACGGGAGATATGAATCCTATTCCGACTACAACGAGCATCAATACATATCCTGCAGTTCCTCTGATCCCGAATTTATTCTGAACAAGATATGCAAGGGGCAGGAGAACTGCAATGGTCGTAACGGGTACACCGTTATAATACTTTCTTTTCTCTGTAGTTGCTTTCTGCCTGTCCTCTTCACTTACATTAAAATACGCAAGTCTGATCAATGCTGCCAATGTATATAATGCAGATACAAATGCAGCAACTAATGTCCGGCCGGTTATCATGAATACAAAAATGGCAGGCATCACCCCAAAACTTATCAGATCACAGAGCGAATCAATCTGTATTCCGAATCTCTTCTCTGCATCGGTCCTGGTTCTGGTCGAAGCAATGCTTCCGTCAAACATATCGCAAATTCCGGCAGCCATCAGCAGAATGACCGAATCGAGATAATTTCCGGCAAAGGACATCAGTATACCTGCGAATGCAAACAGCATTCCAATATAGGTGAGGATAACGGTGTAGTTATAATAACCGAGAGGTTTCTTCATTTTCATTTATATACTTCTCCAATATTCAGGTATTTATTTGATCATTCCGAACAGTAACGAATATGCAAGTATGCACCAGGGTTTTCCAAGCAGTATTATCCTGATGAATCTCCTTGAGTTCATTTTTATAAGTCCGGAAAAATAACACAGAAAATCATCCGGGAAAAGAGGAAGGAGCGTTGCCACAAACAGGAAATTGTCATAGGATTTCTTTTTACAGATACGCTCGGACCACTTTTTGTACTGCTTCTCTGAAAACATTGCCAGTACAACATCCATCCCAAGCTTCCTTGCTATAAAATAGGAAGCTATCGAGCCTGCACATATACCAACATAATTACAGATAAATCCTACGGTCGTCCCAAATGCCATAGCTCCGGCAGCGCACCCCAGATACCCCGGCAGCACCGGTACAACAACCTGAAAAGCCTGAAAGACAGTCAGCACCAAAGGACCTACGATCCCGAACTCACTTATAAACTTTCTGAAATCCTCAACCGAAGTGATATGCTGTGCGATCATGTATTTAAGAAAAACCAGCAGGATAAACGCCGTGAGCACCATAGCACAGACCCTGACCAGCTTACCCTTATTGGGACTACATCCTTTTTCGTTCTTTACATCCATCCGCAGTACCTCTTTTCGGACATCTTTGACCGAAAATAATCTATCATCCCAAAATTAAAATAGTATTGAAAGATTATTAAAAAAGCACGCCCGCAGGCGTGCTCAGAATATTATTGTAAAAACAGTCTTTTTATCGGGAACGCTCGATACATCTATTGTTCCGTCATGTCTCGAAACGATCTCTCTGGCAATTGATAGACCCAGACCGAATGAGCCGCTGTTTCTTGACTGATCCGTTGTATAAAATCTGTCAAAAATATGCTCCAGTTCGTCTTCTTTAATACCCGGTCCGGTATTTGATACTTTGATCTTGGTACCCGAAGCGCCTTTATAGCATTCAAGGGAAAGCTTTCCACCGAATTCACTGTTTTTGATGGCATTATCCAGGAGAATGGCAATGAGCTGCCTGATCTCATCCGAATTGCCGTACAGAATGATCTTTTCCTCTATATCGAAGTTAAACTCTCTGCCCTTCTCGAAAGCTACGCTTTCGTATGTCAGACACATTTCCTGTACTACATCGGAAAGTGAAAATGCTTTTTTCTCATCCAGCTTGCTTTCTTCCAACTTGGACAATGTCAGAAGATTTTCGATAAGTCTGTTCATGCGTGCGGTTTCGGACAGGATATTCTTAACATATTCACTGTCCTTACCGCTGATATCGAGCGCCTCGGCATTTATACTGATGGCTCCAAGAGGAGTCTTTAATTCATGACTTGCATCCGAGATGAAGCGCTTTTCTCTTTCAAGGGCCTCTCTTGCGGGAAGAGTTACAAATCTCGACAGAATAAAACTTATCAAAACGATCAATACTATACCGAATGATATCAGAATGATCCTGCCCAGAATCTTTCTGACAGTTCCGTCATACATACCGGGTTTAAGTGCAACAAGAGATATGGTTCCGTCACTGTTTGAACGGCAGGAGAAAACATAACCGTTTATCTTATACCTGTCAGAATCTGCATTAAGCATCTTGTAGATTACTTTGTCGGGAATATAAATCTTTGCATCATTCGTCCCGATGATCCGTTTGGATATTATGTTACGATCTTCATCAGCAACAACGTATATGATGGGTTCATCTTCAATTATTTCGTCAAATATAAGATCGCTGTTGATGGGTGTCTGATCATCGAATGCTTCACCTTCCAGCAAAATACCCGCAAGTCTGAGCATGTCTCTTTCATACCAGAAATCCTGATAGATATAATTTCCTATCCATAGTATGGCAATCAGTGCCGTCATCATTATCGTCGTTACAATGACGAATTTCTTACGAATGCTTTTTTCCATCATTTTCCTCTAACGAATAACCGATATCCTTCTTGGTTACTATGGCAGCTTCCGAGCCGATAAACTTAAGTTTCTTCCTGAGAAACGATACATATACCGCAATGCTGTTATAATCGCTTTCATCATCTATTCCCCAGATTTTGGAAGCGATGGTATTGTGAGATAAAATAATACCCTTGTTAAGCATCAGATATTCCATAAACTGATACTCTTTTCCTGACAATTTAACGGATTTTTCTCCGCGACTGAGCTTATAAGTAGACTGATCAAGCATAATATCGAATGCAGAAAGATTGTGGGAGTTCTGATCACCTGTAAGGTCAGTGCCGTTTCTGAGTCTTGCTTTGATCCTTGCAAGCAATTCCCTGGAATCAAATGGTTTGGTCAGATAATCATCGGCTCCGTGATCAAAGCCCGCGATCTTATCATCAACCATGGATCTTGCAGTCAGAATAATGATCGGAGTTTTAATACCTTCACCTTTTACAGTCTTAAGTACGTCGAGGCCGTTCATTCCCGGCAGCATAATATCCAGAAGAACAAGGTCATAAATACCTGTCCTGATATAATCAAGCCCGGAATTTCCGTCATAAACCGCATCGGATTCATAACCGGCACGGCAGAGTACCTCCTGCAGGCCCTCAGCTATTTCTTTTTCATCTTCTACAACAAGTATTCTCAAATCAGGTTACGCTCCAAGTATTTACATACATATACCTATATAATAATTCCTGTCAAACTCAACATACAAGAAGGGGGACGGTGAACCGTCCCCCATTTTTTAATAAACAATTTTCCCTTCTCTTTTTGCAATATATTGGTCACGTGTATAATCCAAACCACATGTCCCTTCACCGTCATCACGCATTTTCATTTCAAACCAACGAGCATAACGAGCATTTATAAGTATATAATAAAGTTCCAACTCTTTAGATGGATTTTCATAATAATCTTTAACCGATTGATAAGTCACACCGTCAAGATTATAAATATCTATACAAACTTCCAGATCCACCCCATACAAGTCGTGATATTTTTCCACCATATCATTTACTGCATTTCCTATGCTGTCATACTCTTTTCCATAATCTTCTTCGCAGGTATCTGCATTAAGGTATATTGTAAATGTCATATCGTCAACAACAGGGTAGAAACTATATGCCGTTTTAACATCAAACGTTCCATCCCTTATACAATCCCATACTTTCGGATAATCTGTCCAAGTATCTATCAAAAAGAAAGGTTTACATTTTACAATTGATTCACCCAGTCCCTCTCCTATACTTTCAGAAAAAAACATTTCTTCTTCCCTAGCCATTATTGCCCCAGGATAAAAATCCCGTGAAATAATTCCACGCTCGTCGCATGAAACTTCAAATCTCGTGCCCGGATCATCTGCAGGGTAGCATATTGCTTCATAGGTTCTGGTGCTGGAATCATTTATAGTCACAGATTCCACAACAAATTCTTTCTGATAAGTTCGTTTCAAATATGCACTAAATTTTTCAGCAAGCTCTTTTTTAGAATTTCTGCACCCTGTAAGGCATACAGCAAAAACTAACGCCGTAAGAATAAATACACTAAACTGTTTTATCTTTCTTTTTAAATCCATACAATATCCTCTAAAATCTAAGTCAAGTCTCCGTAACTTATATCAATTTATAATATAGGATAATTTCCCGTCAACCCTGATAAACACTGAGTTTTATATAACGAAGGATATAAAAAGAACAGCTTTGATTTAATCAAAGCTGTTCACAATGTCACTTATTCTCTGTTTTTAAGAACTTCTGCGGGTGTCATGTGGCTTAATTTACCGGTAAGAAGAAGGCTTACCAGATTATAGAAGATAATGATAGCGGCATAGATCACAAGATAGTAATACCACTCAAACTTCAAGGGCAGGCCGCAGGCAACGTTTGCCACAAACATAGGGAACATCTTGTCCGTAATGATCTTGGCAAGAGGTATCGCCACAAGTGCTCCGATGGCAATGACTGTTTTATTTCCGTCCAGGTAAAGCTTTCTGACTTCCTTCTTATTAAATCCGAAGATCTTCATAAGAGAAATACCAAAAGATGCTTTGTCGATCATGACGGATGTCATGAGATACATTACAAGACAGAATATAACGGTGCTCATTCCTATCAAAAGAGTAAAGACAGGTGCCATGAGTTCCACAAACACACCGGAGGCTTTGTCGATGTCCGCCTTGGTTGTAACTGCATAAAGTCTTCCCTCTTCAATATCCAGCTTGTGGTCAGCCATGACCGCATTGTAATAATCATCCGATTCACCGAACAGTTCTCTCATGCTGTCGATGTTCATAAACACGGTAAGTCCGGAACAATAAGGAACTATATCTTCAACCGTGAATGCATAATCCATATCGTTTGCATTATCCGTAAGTACAAGTTTATCTCCAACGGAAACACCGTACTTGCTTGCGACCGCGTCTGAGATGACTATCCTGTTTTTGGCATTTACTGTTTTTACATTAATAAAAGGATTGTCATCATCGATGCCCATTACAGTAACGTCTATGGTATATCCGAGACTCTCCTTCTGCAGGGAAGTGATAAAGCAAGCCTCTCCACTTTCGGGAACTTCCTTGGGAGGATATTTTAAGGTGTACATGTACTCATACCGTGTATCCCTGCTGGAGTATTCCCCGATGTGTTTACACAGCACGTAACAGTTAAGTCCCATCATAAAGATCATGAGAGAGATGGCCATCCCCAGGATTACGGTAAGAACTGCACGCCTTTCACGAAGCATCTGTCTTATCTTGAACTTCCTGATAAAGGGCATATTGGGAAGAGCGATGTCCTTGCTCCTTGAAACCTTCTGTTCATTTCTGATAAGAGAAAGAGCGCTTCTCGACAGACTCTTATTGATAACAAGGTAATTGACGATGATGCTGACAACAGGAGGCATCACTACTGCATAGACTATCAGATATGCGGGAATAACCTTATCAAATGCAGGAATAGAATAATAGTTGTAGGAATCCGATGTCTGCCAGCTACTTCCAAGTCCGCTTAAACCTACTGCGGCACCGCATATCCCACCCAGAAGCGAGATTACGGTTGGCATAAAAATGTAA
>JAEEXJ010000068.1 GCA_016291475.1 Lachnospiraceae bacterium
TTATGACGAAATATATCTTTGTAACAGGTGGTGTTGTATCCGGACTCGGAAAAGGAATAACTGCAGCTTCACTTGGAAGACTTCTCAAAGCAAGAGGTCTTAAAGTTGCTGCCCAGAAACTCGATCCGTATATTAATGTGGATCCGGGTACCATGAGCCCTTATCAGCATGGTGAAGTATTCGTTACCGAGGACGGTGCGGAGACGGATCTTGATCTCGGACATTATGAGAGATTCATCGATGAAGATCTCAATAAGTACTCAAACCTTACTTCGGGAAGAGTCTATTGGAATGTCCTTAACCGTGAGAGAAGAGGTGAGTATCTCGGATCAACAGTTCAGATCATCCCCCACATCACCGATGAGATCAAAGATTTCGTCTACAGCGTAGGTAAAAAGACCGAAGCTGATGTTGTTATCACCGAAATCGGAGGAACCGTAGGTGATATCGAATCACAGCCTTTCATAGAAGCTGTTCGTCAGATTTCACTTGAAGTCGGAAGAGAAAACAGCCTCTTTGTTCATGTTACTTTAGTTCCCTTCCTTCACGGATCGGATGAGCACAAATCAAAGCCCACCCAGCACTCTGTTAAGGAACTTCAGGGAATGGGAATATCCCCTAACATCCTGATCTTAAGATGCGATGAGCCTCTTGAGGATGAGATCTTCAAGAAGATCGCACATTTCTGCAACGTTAAGGAAGATTGCGTAATCGAAAACATTACCCTTCCTAACCTGTATGAAGCACCTCTTATGCTTGAAGATTCCGGTTTCTCACAGATTGTTTGCAGAGAACTCGGTATCGAAGCAGGTGAACCCGATCTTGCCTACTGGAGAGAAATGGTAGACAGGATCAAGAACCTGAAGAAGACTACGGTTATCGGCCTTGTAGGAAAATATGTCCAGCTTCACGATGCATACCTGTCAGTTGCAGAGGCACTTCGCCACGCGGGATATGAGAATGAAGCAAAGGTTCAGATCAAGTGGATCGATTCCGAGAAGATCACAGAAGAAAATGTGGAAGAGACCTTTAAGGGTATCGACGGAATCATTGTTCCCGGAGGATTCGGTGACAGAGGAATCGAGGGAATGATCACATCAGCCAAGTATGCCAGAACCCACGATGTTCCTTATTTCGGAATATGTCTCGGAATGCAGATAGCATGTATCGAATTTGCAAGAAATGTTCTCGGTTTAGAAGATGCAAATTCCGGTGAATTCGATGAACTCTGTGCACATAAGGTTATCGATTTCATGCCAGGACAGAGCGATACCATTAATAAAGGCGGAACGCTCAGACTTGGAGCTTATCCCTGCAAGATAAGTGAAAGCTCCAAGATGAAAGAGTTCTACGGTAAGGAAGAAATTTCCGAGCGCCATCGCCACAGATATGAATTCAATAATGATTTCAAAGAAGCTTTCGAGAAAGCGGGAGCTACATTCGCCGGTATGTCACCCGACGGAAAACTCGTAGAGGAGATGGAAATCACGGATAAGGATTTCTACCTCGGAGTTCAGTATCATCCCGAATTTAAGTCGAGGCCTGACAAAGCTCATCCTCTTTTTAAGGGATTCGTAAGGGAGGCATGTAAACGAAATGGCAATTCATGAAGAATGCGGTGTATTCGGAATAGTCGGAAGTAAGAATAACGATATTGCCCGTGACATTTACCATGGACTTTATGCCCTTCAGCACAGGGGGCAGGAAAGCTGCGGAATCGTGGTAAATGACGACGGCGTATTTGCAACACATAAAGACCTCGGCCTTGTCGGCGAGGTCTTTTCCGAGACTGAACTAAATGCTCTTCCCGGCGGCTGTATGGCGATAGGTCATGTCAGATACGGAACAACAGGCGGAAATATCGCTAGCAATATCCAGCCCATGGTCGTCAGCCATCAGAAGGGCAATCTTGCTCTTGCACACAACGGAAATCTGGCCAATTCCCTTGATCTTAGGGATTCTCTCGAGCTTTCGGGAGCGATTTTCCACTCAACGAGCGATACCGAGACCATCTGCTACATGATCACCAGGGAAAGGCTTAAAACAGACAGCATTGAAAAGGCTGTTTTAGGCTCCATGAAGCATCTTGAGGGTGCATACAGCCTTGTCATGATGTCATCGACAAAGCTCCTTGCCGTCAGGGATCCCCACGGTTTCAGACCCCTTTGCTACGGTAAGAGGGAGGACGGAAGCTTTGTTGTTGCTTCAGAGAGCTGTGCCCTGAACGCTGTGGGTGCAACCTTCGTAAGGGACATCGCTCCCGGCGAAATGTTGGTATTCCAGTCCGATAAACCGTTTTCGGAGCCTGAATCCTATACGGAAAACTGCGGTCAGAAAAAAAGTCCCTGTATTTTTGAATATATCTATTTTGCAAGACCCGATTCTGTGATAGATTGTATAGCGGTGCATGATACGAGAGTCAGGGCAGGAAGAATTCTTGCCAGGGAATATCCCGTAGATGCCGACGTAGTCGTCGGAGTTCCCGATTCCGGACTCGATGCCGCAATAGGCTATTCGAGAGAAAGCGGAATCCCCTACGAGATCGGACTCGTTAAGAATAAATATGTGGGCAGAAGCTTTATCGCTCCTTCACAGGACCAGAGAACCAATGCGGTTAGGATAAAGCTCAGTCCCGTAAAGAGCGTCCTTGAAGGTAAAAGAGTTGTACTTATCGATGACTCCATCGTAAGAGGAACCACAAGTAAGAGGATCATAAGCCTCCTGAGGGAAGCGGGAGCTAAAGAGATTCACTTAAGGATCTCATCACCGCCTTTCAGACATCCCTGCTTCTACGGAGTGGACATCGATTCTGAGGACAAGCTTATTGCAAACCATCATACACCCGATGAAATAGCCGCTCTCACCGGAGCAGATTCGATCGGATTTCTTCCTATAAAGTGTCTGGAAGAAATGAGTGGCGTAAAGTCTTTCTGCAGTGCATGCTTTGACGGCGAATATCCTACAAGGATTCCGTCGGATCCGAGGAAGGACAGATTCGAGAAAAAACTTTCGGAGGTCAGGTAATGATTTACAAGGGGAAGAAAAGAAAACTGATAATGTCTGACGGCAGTGAATACGTCGGCTTCGGCTTTGGAGAAGATACGGGCAACAGAGTATGCGAACTCGTATTTAATACTTCTCCCGTTGGTTATCAGGAGATCATGTCCGACCCCTCATATACCGACCAGTTCGTTACCATGGCTTATCCTCTTATAGGAAATTACGGCATCAATGATGACGACTACGAAACAAAGCATCCTACCATCGGAGGCTTCGTAGTAAGGGATTATAACGACATGCCCTCCAATTTCAGATGCGATAAGACATTCTCACAGACTCTCAAAGAGCTCGGCATTCCCGGAATCACAGGTGTCGATACAAGAGAGATTGTTCGTAAAATCAGAGACGTAGGTACAAGAAAAGCCCTCATCACCGACGAAAGCACTACCCTTGAAGAGGGACTTAAGATATTGGAAGAAACGGTAATGGCGCACGATCAGGTGCCCAGAGTTAGCCGTCCCCTTATCGAGAAATATATTTCAGTAAATTCTAAGTATCATATCGCTGCAATTGATTTCGGTATGAAAGAGAACATTCTCCGTTCTTTTTTCAACAAGAATTGCAGTGTTACGGTATTCCCCTGGAATGCAACTGCCGAGGAAGTTGAGGCGGTTAAGCCCGACGGAATTTTCCTTTCAAACGGCCCCGGAGATCCCGAGGATGTTAAGGAAGCAATCGAGCTTGTAAGAACCCTTCGCGGTAAATATCCCATTTTCGGAATATGCCTCGGACATCAGATCATTTCCCTTGCTTGCGGAGCAAAGACCTATAAGCTTAAGTTCGGTCACCGCGGCGGAAACCATCCCGTTAAAAATCTTGAAACAGGAAAAACAGACATCACTTCACAGAACCATTCCTACGCAGTGGATGAGAATTCCCTTGCAGGAACGGGTCTTGTTGTTACGCACAAAAATCTTCTCGACGGAACAGTAGAGGGAGTTAAGTGTGAAAGGGATAAGATCTTCAGCGTGCAGTACCATCCGGAGAGTTCACCCGGCCCGCACGACAGTTCATATCTGTTTGATGAATTTCTTAAACTGATGGATTAACGACTGCGGATAAGAGAAGGACGAAAAAAATGCCTAAGAGAACGGACATAAAAAAAATACTTGTGATCGGATCCGGCCCCATTGTCATCGGACAGGCTGCGGAATTCGACTATGCGGGAACCCAGGCCTGCCTTGCACTTAAAGAGGAAGGCTATGAGGTAATACTGTGTAATTCAAACCCCGCAACCATTATGACGGATACATCGGTTGCGGACAGAGTTTATATGGAACCCCTCAACCTTGAATATGTTGCAAGGATTATCAGAACGGAGCGTCCGGATGCGATACTTCCCGGTATCGGCGGACAGACCGGACTTAACCTTGCCATGCAGCTGGAGAAAAAAGGAATCCTGAAGGAGTGCAGATGCGAACTTCTGGGAACCGATTCCAAGAGCATTGAGATGGCGGAAGACAGGGAAGAGTTCAAACAGCTCTGCGAAAGACTTGGAGAGCCCGTTCTTCCTTCCATAGTTGTTCACAGTATCGATGAGGGAAAAGAAGCTGCCGAGGAGATCGGATATCCCGTGGTTTTGCGTCCCGCATTTACTCTGGGCGGCACCGGCGGCGGATTTGCGGATAACGAAAAAGAACTGGTAGAGCTTCTTGCGGCAGGACTTGAGCTTTCTCCCGTAAGTGAGGTTCTTGTAGAAAAGAGTGTCAAAGGATATAAGGAGATCGAGTACGAAGTAATACGTGATGCGAATGATACCGCCATCACCGTATGTAACATGGAAAACCTGGATCCGGTAGGAATCCATACCGGAGACTCCATCGTAGTATGTCCTTCACAGACTCTTACCGATAAAGAGTATCATATGCTCCGTGATTCGGCTCTTAAGCTCATCAGAGCTTTGAAGGTCTGCGGCGGATGCAATGTTCAGTTTGCACTTGATCCCAAATCTTTCCAGTATTATCTCATTGAGGTTAACCCCAGAGTATCCAGATCCTCCGCGCTTGCATCCAAGGCATCCGGATATCCTATTGCAAGAGTTTCGGCCAAGATAAGCGTAGGATATATGCTTGAAGAGATCCGGCTTGCAAACACACCCGCCTGCTTTGAGCCTGCACTTGATTACATCGTAACCAAGATGCCCAGATTTCCGTTCGATAAATTCACCGATGCCAACCAGAGCCTCGGAACCCAGATGAAGGCAACCGGCGAGACCATGAGTATCGGAAGATGCTTTGAAGAGAGCCTTCTTAAGGCTGTCAGAAGCCTTGAGTGCGGAACCGTTCATCTGTATATGAGCAAATTTACCGAGATGTCGGACGAAGAGCTCTGGGATCCCGTACTTAAGATGACCGGCGACCGTATCTACGCCATTGCTGAAATGCTTCGCCGAAAGATCACTCCCGAAGAGATCTCATCAAAGACCGGAATCGACATGTTCTTCCTTGACAAGATCTCGAACATCATAGATGAAGAGAGTATTCTTTTTGAACATAAGAATGACCCTGCAGTCCTTAAAGATGCAAAGCGTATGGGATTCTCCGATGTGGAGATCGCTTATATCTGGGGCATTTCCGAGAAGGAAGTATTCGATCTGAGAAAAGAAAACGGGATCTTCCCTATCTATAAGATGATCGATACATGTGCTTCCGAGTTTGAAAGCTATGTGCCTTATTTCTACTCAACCTACGAGGGAGAGAACGAATCCAAAGTATCCGATAAACCCAAAGTTATCGTACTCGGTGCAGGCCCCATCAGGATCGGACAGGGTGTAGAATTCGACTACTCCACCGTTCATGCGGTTAAGACCATCAAGGATTCGGGATACGAGGCTATCGTAATCAACAATAACCCCGAGACCGTATCCACCGATTACACAACTTCGGACAAGCTTTATTTCGAGCCTCTGTGCGTTGAAGATGTAATGAATATCATAGAGCTTGAAAAGCCCGAGGGAGTCATTGCAACTCTCGGAGGACAGACTGCGGTCAACCTCGCGGAGCCTCTTCATGCGCGCGGAGTAAAGCTTATCGGAACGGACTGCGATGCCATAGACAAGGCGGAGAACCGCGACAGCTTTGAAAAGCTTCTCGAAGAACTTGAGATTCCCGAGCCCAAGGGCCTTGCGGTTACCAATATCGAAGACGGCGTAAAGGCTGCGGAGTCCATCGGATATCCCGTTTTGGTACGTCCCAGCTTTGTTCTCGGCGGCAGAGCAATGCAGATCGTCTCCAAGGAAAAGGACTTAAGAACATATCTCCAGACTGCCGTAGAGATTGATGAGGACAGACCCGTTCTGGTAGACAGATATATCAGCGGTAAGGAGCTTGAGGTTGATGCGATCTGTGACGGAACAGATGTATTCATCCCCGGAATCATGGAACTTGTTGAGAGAACCGGTATTCACTCCGGCGACTCCATAAGCGTATATCCTACCTTCAGTGTATCCGATAAGGTCAAAGAGACCATCAGGGATTACACCAGGAAGCTGGGACTCGGAATCGGAATAAAGGGACTTTTTAACATCCAGTTTATCTGCGATAAGAACGAAGATGTATTCATCATCGAGGTGAACCCCAGATCCTCAAGAACCGTTCCCTTCCTGTCAAAGGCAACAGGATTCCCTCTTCCGGATATCGCAACCAGAGTAAGTCTCGGTATCTCACTTAAAGAGCAGGGAATAACCGACATGACACCCGTTCCCGGAGAGAAATGGTTCGTCAAGGCCCCCGTATTCTCATTCTCAAAGCTTTCGGGAATGGATGCATATCTTTCTCCCGAGATGAAGTCCACGGGTGAAGCGATCGGTTATGATAAGCTTCTTCACCGTGCGATGTACAAGGCACTTGTGGCCTCCGGCATCAAGCTTCAGAATTACGGAACTGTAACATTTACACTTGCGGACGAGGACAAGGAAGAAGCACTTCCTCTTGCCAAGCGTTTCTATGACATGGGCTTTAATATCGAAGCTACCACAATGACCGCGCTTTATTTCAAGGATCACGGCATCAGATGCAGACTTCGCCATAAACTCAGCGAGGGAAGCACAGAGATCCTTGATTCCATCAGTGCGGGTTACGTAAGTTATGTTATAAATACCAGAGCGATCCTTTCGGGTGTGCATTACGAAGACGGTGTTGCCATCAGAAGATGTGCAAGCGAACACAGGATCACAACCTTTACTTCCCTTGATACAGTCAGGGTTCTCCTTGATGTTCTTGAGGAAATGACCATCGGCGTATCGCCTATTTGATTGCCAAATCCGCCTGTTTATCGTAAAATTGTTCTAAGTACGGCTTTTTAGTTTTTTCTTATGTTTATGGGGACAAGGTAACATGGCGGAATGGATCATTGTAGTTGATGACGATACCAGCAATCTTAAGATGGCAGGTCATATCTTAAGCAAGGCCAATATGCGTGTTACTGCGCTCAGATCCGGGCAGGCTCTTCTTGACTATGTCAGTGAGAAGGGGTTTCCGGATCTTATTCTTTTGGACATAAACATGCCCGAAATGGACGGTTTCGAAACTCTGATGAGACTTCGCGGTTACGAGAACGAGCTCGGAAGAGAAGAGATTCCTGTCATATTCCTGACAGCAGACGATACACCCGATACCGAAACCATGGGATTTGAGGTGGGTGTATCGGACTATATCAAAAAGCCTTTCGACCCTGAGGTTCTTCTCAGGCGTATCAATAATATTCTTTCCAATCGTGAGAAAATGCTCAACCTCAAAGCCGAGGCATCAACAGATAAGCTTACGGGCTTTCTGAACAAGATGTCCGGTAAAGAGGAATATACCAAGATCTGCCTTGCGAATGAGGGCGCTCTGTTAATGATCGACCTTGATTCGTTTAAGCTGGTTAACGACATCTATGGCCATGATATGGGTGACAGGGTTCTGATCAGTTTTGCACGGATCCTTACGGAGATACTTCCTGAGGGAAGCGTCTGTGCGAGAATGGGCGGAGATGAGTTTGAAGCATTTGTTCCTTCCGTTACCGATGAAGCAAGCATCTCCGGTTTTTCCGAGGCAATAAATGCGGAGATGATAAATGATGCGAAGCAGATGATGGGTGAAGACATGGAGATTCCCCTTGGTGCTTCGTTTGGTGTTGTATTTGTACCTGAGTTCGGCAACGATTATGAGATCCTCGAAAAGCTTGCCGACAAAGCGGTTTACAGTGTCAAGCAGCATGGAAAGCACGGATATTCCATCTATTCCGGAAACGGGCAGGATGATGATGACGATTCTGCAGGCATGGATATTCATACCGTTTCCAAGATACTGGATGAGCGCTCCATTCCCAATAATGCGCTTTGCCTCGATAAGGATTCATTCCTATACGTTTACCGCTACATAATGAGATACCTGATGCGCAATCAGGGAACCGCATGCAAGGTCCTTATCGATCTTGAGCCTGCCGCCGAAACAGGGGACGAGGCCTTCAGAGAGCTGTGCGACAGCTTCGGAGAGCACATCGGGGAATCGCTTAGAAAATCCGACCTGTTCATGAAGAGCAGGTATAACAGGTATTTTGTACTGCTGTCCGATATACGCGAGGATTACATAGAGAAGGTTGTCGGTGAACTCTTAAAGGAGTGGGAAGTAAAACATCCCGGAGCTTTATCGATCGCATATGAAACCGAATTTGTCGGAACGGAAGAGATCGATAAGCATGAACATGAAGTAAGAGTTGCCGTCGTTGATGACGATACGGCAAATCTTCAGGTTGCGGGACATATTCTGAGCAAGAACGGTTTCTACGTTACCGCACTCAAGTCGGGTCAGGCACTTTTGGATTATCTGGAAAAAACGATTCCCGATGCGATCCTTCTTGATATCAAGATGCCGGTAATGGACGGCTTTGAGACCATGAGAAGGCTTCGCAACATGGAGAGGAAATATTCCGACATTCCTGTCATATTCCTGACGGCGGATGAAAGCGAAGAGGCGGAGAAGCAGGGACTGTCTCTTGGGGCAATGGATTTTATCAAAAAGCCTTTTGTTCCCGAGATACTTCTTCTCAGGGTAAGACACATAATCGAACTCGTAAGACTTCAGAAATCGCTCAGTAATGAAGTTGAAAGGAAGACCAGGGAAAACAATACGCTTTTCCTGCATGTTGTTGAGGCACTTGCAGAATCCATCGACGCAAAGGATACATATACGAACGGTCACTCCGGACGAGTTGCTTATTATTCCAAAGAGATCGCAAAGAGGTACGGATACCGCGATAAGAAACTTGAAGATATATATATGCTGGGACTTCTTCATGATGTAGGTAAGATAGGTATTCCCGATGCGATAATCAACAAGCCCGGGAAGCTTACGGATGAAGAATTCGAGATCATCAAAACTCATCCCGTAAAGGGAGCCAAGATACTCGAAACCATCGAGGAAATGCCTCTTCTTGCAACAGGAGCAAGATGGCATCACGAGAGATTCGGAGGCGGGGGATATCCGGACGGACTTGTGGGAGAAGCGATTCCCGAAGAGGCAAGGATCATTGCGGTTGCGGATTCCTACGATGCGATGAGCAGCAACAGAAGCTACAGAGGGGCCCTTCCGCAGGATGTTATCAGACAGGAGATCATCAAGGGCAGGGGAACCCAGTTCGATCCTGTTTTTGCGGACATTATGGTCCAGATGATCGACGAAGATACGCAGTACAATATGAGGGAAAAAGACGATTGATCTTATAATCAAAGGGGATTCTTATGAGCCGGGGGAATGAAGAGAATGAGGTTTTTAAATCCTCACACATGACACTGCTTTTGTGCTTTACCGTTTTTGCCGTGATCCTGATCGGAGAGTCGATATTACTCGATTGGGAAAGGTGGGCACTGGTTCTTGTCATTGCTGCGCTCTGCGGAGCGTGGGTCATGCATATACAGCAGCTTCTCGCACCGACCGCGAGACTGTGGATATATGCAGTCATGATGATGATCGTGTACTTCTTCTACGGTACACATATGACCAGCACATTTGATGCTGCACTTATCATGGTCGTGGTCATAATGCTCTATACCATAACCTGCGTAAGGCAGCTCATCTGGGTCTGTCAGGGTACTTTCTATGTAACATTCGCTTACGATATTCTCACCATGTTAACAATGGGTGAACAGTTTGACGCGCTTGCCGTAACAAGAGCGGGTCTTCATGTTATCGTTGTCTCCATCGCCGGCTGGATCGGCAGGATGATCATCGACAATTGGACCGGCGTCACGAAGAGAACGAGCAAAGAGATTGAGGAACTTAAAGGAGCTACCGAAAGACTTGATAACTTCCTCGCAAATGTTTCCCATGAGATTAGAACACCCGTAAATGCGGTAATAGGACTTACCGCCGTTATTGAAAAGGATGAACTTCCCGAAGGGGCTCAGGCCAATATCCGTGCGATCTCGGAAGCGGGTCACAGAGTAAGCGAGCAGATCAGCGACATTCTGGATTTTACAGAGATAGATATGGGCAAGCTTGCGGTGACAAGGGAAAGCTATATGATAGATTCTCTCGTCAACGATCTTTTGGTCCAGCTTTCTTTTACGGAAAATTACGGACTTGAGCTTATCGTGGATATGGACGCACATATCCCTTCCGAGCTTGTGGGTGACGGAAGCAAGATCAAGAAGATACTCTGGCATCTTATCGGAAACGGATACAAGTTTACCAGAGAGGGCGGAGTATATGTTCATATCTATCATGTAAAGAGAGACTACGGTATCAACCTTGTTCTCGAGGTAAAGGACACGGGTATCGGAATGTCGGAACTTGAGATAGAGCGTGCTTATGAGAAGTTCTATCAGTCCGACTCGGGTAAGACCAGAACTGCGGGCGGTCTGGGACTTGGAATTCCCATTATAAGCGGATTTACCAGAGCAATGGATGGCGTGCTTGCCATCGAAAGTGATGAGGGAGAAGGAACCACTGTCCGAGTAAGTATTCCTCAGGGAGTTGAAAATGATTCGCCCTGCCTTGCGGTAAGGGATAAAGAAAACTGCGTCGTTGTCGGTTTCCTTGGCTTTATGACCACGGGACACCAGAGCATAAGAGACTTCTACATGGAGATGGTGGGCCACCTCGTAACCGGTCTCGGCATCAGCTTTAAGAGAGTTCAGTCCAGGGAAGAACTGGAGAAGATCATTAGAAGTGATAAGGTAACTCACCTGTTTGTAGGAACCGGTGAGTATCTTGAAAACACGGAGTACATCGACAAGATCGCATCGGAAATGAATGTTGCCGTCGTTGCGGACAGAGGATTTAACGGGATTGTGGGCAGAGGCGTCCAGCTTCTTCCCAAGCCCTTCTATGGGACGCAGGTTGTTAATTTCCTGAATCATACCTTTGACGGAAATGAAGATGCTACCGAAGAGAGAATGACCTGTCCCGGTCTCAAAGTTCTTGTTGTGGATGACGAACCCATGAACCTTCTTGTTGCAAGAGGAATCTTTGAAACATACGGCATGGTTGTCTCAACTGCGGCAAGCGGTCCCGAAGCGATACAGATGTGCGGCACGGAAGATTATGCCCTGGTCTTCATGGATCATATGATGCCCGAAATGGACGGTGTGGAAGCCATGAAGAGAATAAGGTTCAATGCTTCAAGGTTCAGAAAAGAGATCTGCATCGTTGCACTTACCGCAAATGCCATCTCATCCGCCAAGGAGATGTTCCTTTCCGAGGGTTTCGACGGCTTCATACCCAAGCCTATTGAGATAAGCGAACTGGAAAGAGTGCTTAAAAGAGTGCTTCCCAAGTCCGCCATCGTATTTGAAAAGATCGATATTTCCTCCAAGAAGAATACGAATAAAACCGTATCCGACAAAAAAGAAAAAGGCATCTTAAGTCTTGCTGCCGCATCATCACCCTCACCTGTTTCTCTTCCTCTCGAACTCACCGGTCTCAGGGAGATCGGGATAGAGCCCGAAGACGGTCTGAAGTATTGCAGGGGGGATGCGGAATTCTACAAGACACTTCTTCTTGAATATGCCAGAAATGTATCCAAGAAGATCGCCGAACTCAAAAAGTACCGCGACACCGCAAACTGGAACGATTATTCCATCAGAGTCCATGCGGTAAAGAGCACGTCCAAGATGATTGGCGCGGCGGAACTTTCACAGTTGGCAAAATATCTTGAGGAAGCTGCAAAAGCCGGTGAAACCGGAAAGATCGAAGAAAAGCACGATGAATTCCTGACGGGATATGAGACGCTTATGCGTAAGATCAATTCCTGTCTCGGAGCCGAGGGAAGCGATCCCGCAGCGGGACGGGGCAGTGATGCCACAGACAATTCCCCCGATGATGAAGACGAGATCCTGGAGTTTGCACCGGAGGGGGATAAATGAAAAAACGTGCCAAGAAATTATATGACGAAGTAATATGTCCCGGCAGAAGTTTCCAGGAAAGACTCTTTATCATCCTCACATGGCTTGCCGAGATGGCTGTTATCCTGGCGCTCATCTGTGACTTTATTATCGGAGAAAGTATCCAGGAGACTCTCTCACTTTTGATAGCAGCGGTCCTTACACCGTTTTTGATAGTATTTTGTGTCCGCAAAAAGAAAACGGATCTGGGTGCACTTGTTGTAGCCATGACCATAGTTTTCATACTTCTTCCCATCGCATATTTCTACGGAGGAGGTCTGACGGGCGGATCCAATATCTGGATAGTTGTATCTTTCCTCTATATCGGTCTTTTGCTGAAGAGCGTTCCCAGAAAGATCATGATGATCATGCTGACTCTTCTGACCATAGCCGAGTATACGGTGGAATTCTGGTGTCCGGATCTTACCGTGCCGCATACCCGTCCCGTATGGTATGCGGATTCGTCGGTATCGGTGCTGCTGGTAGGTTTCCTTGTGTATGCCGTGGTCTATATCATGACCAAGATCTTCCAATGGGAAAATGCCCGTGCGGTTGAGCAGGCTAAGCAGATCGAGGAACTTAACAAGGCTCAGAGCAGGTTCTTCTCCAGCATGAGCCATGAGATCAGAACACCCATAAATACCATCATAGGTCTAAACGAAATGATCTTAAGGGAAGACATATCCGATGAAGTAGCGGATGATGCCAGAAATGTCCGTTCCGCTTCCAAGATACTTCTTTCGCTTATCAATGACATACTTGATATGTCCAAGATCGAATCGGGCAAAATGGATATTGTCATACAGCCTTACGATGTGGGTGCAATGTTTTCTGACATCGTAAATATGATCTGGATAAGAGCAAGCGAAAAGGGACTTAAATTCTCCATCGATGTGGATCCCTCACTTCCATCAAGTCTTGTATCCGATGAAGTCAGGATAAAGCAGATCCTCATCAATCTTCTGAACAATGCGGTAAAGTACACGGAAGAAGGAAGCGTAACGCTTTCGATCCATTGTAATAAGACGGGACCCAATAAAGTCCTGGTAACGTATTCGGTTGAAGATACCGGAATAGGCATCCGCAAAGAGAGCATTCCCATGCTCTTCGATGCGTTCAGACGTGAGGACCAGAAGCATACCAGATATATCGAAGGAACAGGTCTCGGACTTTCCATCGTAAAACAGCTTGCAGATCTCTTGGGCGGTGATGTATCCGTTAACAGTATCTATACTAAAGGATCTACCTTTGTATTTACTCTTGAGCAGGAGATTGCCGACGAGAGAGCACTCGGAAAATACGAGCCTGCCAGATTCAAGGGTGCGAAAAAGCATGAATATCATCAGACCTTTGAAGCTCCTTCAGCCAAGGTCCTTCTCGTTGACGACAACACGGCGAATCTCATGGTTGCAACCAAGCTTCTCAGAGATACCAAGGTTCAGGTATCGGCCGCAGAAAGCGGAACAGAGGCGTTAAGGCTCACGGCAGAGGAGCATTTCAACGTAATTCTCATGGACCACATGATGCCGGATATGGACGGTATCGAATGTCTCCATGCGATCAGAGAGCAGAGGGGCGGCCTTAACAGGGAAGTTCCCATTGTCGCCATGACCGCAAATGCAGGAAGCGAAAATCAGGCGCTGTACAGAAGAGAGGGCTTTGACGGGTATCTCCTAAAACCTTTCGAAGCGGTTGAACTTGAGAAGACCATCATAGATTTCCTTCCCGAGGATATTGTTACCATCGAGGATGAAGGGCTCAGATCAGAGACCGACAAGATAGTCAGAGCGTCCAGGAAAAAAGTGCCGATCCTTGTCACCACCGACAGTATCGCGGATATTCCGAGAAGCCTGCTTAAATCGCTCAAGATACCCATTGTGCCCTACAAGGTTTATACCGCAAAAGGTGTATTCTATGACGGGGTTGAGGCGGAAGGTGATGTCATCTTAAAATATCTTGATGATAAAGATGTTACAGCAAGGAGCGAAGCACCCGACACGGCGGACTATGAAGCGTTTTTTGCCGAGCAGCTTTCGTATGCTCAAAACATCCTTCATATCTCCACGTCCAAAAACACCAGCCACGGATACGAAAAAGCCTGTGAGGCTGCGGTTTCTTTTTACAATGTATTCGTGTTTGATTCCGGAAGCTTATCCAGCGGAACGGGCATCATGACCCTTGCCGCAAAGAGCCTGGTGGATCAGGGAACCACGGATATCAAGCAGATCACCAAAGAGCTTGAGAAGAAAAAGAGCAAGATCAATTCCGGCTTTATCATGGATACCACCGAATATCTGTACCGAGGCGGAAGATTGTCGGAGACCGCATATAAGATCACCAATGCGTTTATGTTCCATCCAGTTATCCAGATGAAGAACGGATTCATGAAGGTTGGAAGAGTTATCATAGGCGGAAGGAACAGGTCCAGGGAAAAATACATCACGGGCACCTTAAGCAATCCTTCGGATATCGATACTTCAGTACTCTTTATCACCTATGTCGGGATGAAGAAGGCGGATATCGATGAGATCAAGGAAAAGGTGCTTAAGATAGTTCCGTTTGAGGTGGTTTATTGTCAGAAGGCGACATCCGCCATAGCCATAAACTGCGGACCGGGAACTTTCGGCCTTTTGTTCAGCAGGAAGTAAGGAGATCTTTATGGGATTATTTAAGTCAAAAGCCGCATCCGACATGGATATGATCATGTCACGCATTGACATGAACATGTCAAATAACTACAAGGACGCCGCGCAGATGAATTATAAGGAACTTCAGGATGCGTATTCGGCGGCGGTTTCATCCAATGCATTAAAAGCCAAGGAAAAGCCTCTTTATGAGGCTAAGGTTGAGGAATACGGCATCAGGCTTAAAGGTTACACCCACAAGGACCAGCAGCCTTACTGGCACTGAAAAAACGCTTAGAAATGACGGAAAGGAAGGCGGGATCGTCTTCCTTTTTTCATTGAGAGAAGGGGGCATTTGTGGTATTATTTAAGTTGGTTTTTTGTGCAGGATAAACAATAAACGTGGATTGAATCGGAGGCCGGATATGAAGAGAATCGGAATGCTTACAAGCGGCGGTGACTGTCAGGCTCTTAACGCGGCAATGAGGGGCGTGGTAAAGACCATAGCACACAGCGGACAGGAAGTTGAGATCTACGGTTTTATAGACGGATACAGAGGACTTATATACGGTAATTTCCGTATGCTTACCGGTAAGGATTTTTCCGGTATTCTCACTAAGGGCGGAACTATCCTGGGTTCATCCAGAACCCCTTTTAAGACCATTACCGAGCCTGACGAGAACGGACTCGATAAGGTAGAGGCTATGAAGCAGAATTACTATAAGCTGAAGCTGGACTGCCTTGTTGTTCTCGGAGGAAACGGATCCCATAAGACAGCTAACCTTCTCAGTGAAGAGGGACTTAATATTGTTACGCTTCCCAAGACCATCGACAACGATCTGTGGGGAACTGATATGACCTTCGGCTTCCAGAGCGCCGTCGATATTGCCACTCAGGCCATCGACTGCATACATACCACTGCCGCATCCCACGGAAGAGTATTTATAGTCGAAGTCATGGGCCACAAGGTCGGATGGCTTACACTCAATGCCGGAATGGCGGGAGGAGCCGATATCATTCTGGTTCCCGAGATCCCCTACGACATTAAGAAGATAGTCGAAAAGATCGAGGAAAGAGAAAAGGGCGGAAGTAAGTTCACCATCATTGCGGTTGCCGAGGGCGCTGTATCCAAGGAAGTTGCCGCAATGTCCAAGAAGGACAGAAAGAAGCTTGCCGAGAAATCCAAGTATCCTTCCGTTTCATATGAGATAGCCGCTCAGATTCAGGAGAAGACCGGACGTGAAGTAAGAGTCACTGTTCCCGGACATACCCAGAGAGGCGGAAGTCCCTGCCCTTACGACAGAGTATTTGCTACCAGACTCGGCGCCGAGGCGGGTGAGCTTATCCTTAACAATGAATACGGATTCATGGTAGGTTACCGTAATCGTGAGATCGTTAAAGTTCCTCTCGATAAGGTAGCCGGAAAGCTTAAATATCTCGATCCGGATGCAAGCATCATCAAGGAAGCGAAGCTCACGGGAATATCTTTCGGAGATTGATAAATGTCCTATACTGCTCTTTATCGTAAATTTCGCCCGACCAACCTTTCCGAGGTAAGAGGTCAGGATCATATAGTAACGACGCTGCGAAACCAGCTCAAGAATTCAAGGATAGGCCATGCTTACCTGTTCACGGGAACAAGAGGAACCGGAAAAACATCCATAGCCAAGATCCTTGCAAGAGCCGTGAACTGCGAACACCCGACGGATGACGGTCCCTGCGGTGAGTGCGATTCCTGCAAAGCCATCGCCGACGGATCATCTTTGAATGTCTATGAGATCGACGCTGCATCCAATACAGGTGTAGACGGTGTCAGAAATATCATCGAGGGTATTACTTACCGTCCCACTCTGGGAAAATATAAAGTATATATCATCGACGAGGTTCACATGCTCTCGGAGTCCGCATTCAATGCACTCCTTAAGACTCTCGAGGAGCCTCCGGAATGGGCCATATTCATACTGGCCACAACGGAAGTCCACAAGCTTCCCGCAACCATTCTGTCAAGGTGTCAGAGATACGATTTCAAACGTATCAGGATCGATACCATCGTGGGAAGAATGAAGGAACTTATGGAGGCGGAAGGCAGAGAGGCCGATGATAAGGCACTCAGATACATCGCCAGAAAAGCCGACGGTTCCATGAGAGACGCTCTGTCGCTCCTTGACCAGGCAATAGCATTCCAGTCTGACGGGCCTCTTTCCTATGACAAGACACTTGAAGTGCTCGGCGCCGTAGACACAGAGGTGTTCAGCAGACTTTACAGAGGAATCCTTAACCGCGACACTTTGCAGTGCGTGAGTATCATAGATGAGATGACCATGCAGGGTAAGGAACTTACCCAGTTCGTCACTGATTTTGTATGGTATCTGAGAAATATCATGCTGATCGTCGCTTCACCCGATACGGCAAGGATGATAGATATCTCATCCGAGAACATGGCAAGGCTCCGCGAGGATGCGGGTATGAGTGAGCTCGATCCCGTCATCAGATATATCAGGATCTTTTCGGAACTGACTTCACAGATCAGATACGCTTCCCAGAAGAGAGTATATGTGGAGATAGCGTTTATAAGATGCTGTGAACCCAGAATGGCGATCAAAGATCCCGAATCCCTTACCGACAGGGTTCTCGCACTTGAAAAGAGAATCGAAGAAGGTAATTTTGCATTCAGGCCTTCACAGGCAGCAGGCACAGGCGAAGCACCCGTGATCCGCGAGGATATAAGGATGCCCGAAGCTCCCAAGGCACTGCCCGATGACGTAAGAAAGCTCATCGAAAACTGGCCCAAGATAATCAGCGAATGTTCAAATGACATGCCCGGAATGAAGGTCTGCAAGCCCGTTCTGGGGGATGACGGAAAGCTGGTCCTATATTTCCCTCTGGGAGATATGTCCGCAAGGATCATGAACAATGAGGTCCAGAGAAATGACCTAAATGAGATCTTTGAGAATCATGCCGGTGCTTCGGTTGATTTTTCCATCAAGGAGACGGACAGTGAAGAGATGTTTGAGTCCGGCCTTTATGATCTCAGAAATATGGTAAAACCCGGTACGGTTAACGTACCGATAGATACAGAAGAAGATACGGAGGAATTTTAAATGGCAAAACACGGAGGATTTCCCGGCGGCGGAATGCCCGGAAATATGGCGAATCTGATGAAGCAGGCTCAGCGCATGCAGCGTCAGATGGAAGAGGGCAGAAAGGAACTTGAGACCACCGAGTTCACCGGTTCTGCGGGCGGAGATGCCGTTAAGGTAACAATAAACGGAGCGCGTGATGTCCTTTCCATAACCCTTGACAAGGATATCGTGGATCCCGATGATGTTGAGACTCTTCAGGATGCAATACTCGCTGCCATAAGAGATGCAATGGATAAGGCAGACGAAGCAGGCGAGAAGATCATGGGCGGAATGAGCGGAATGCCCACAGGATTATTCTAAATGGAACTTTACAGCGGATATGTAAACAGGCTTGTTTCGGAACTGGCCGCACTTCCCGGGATCGGTGATAAGTCGGCACAGAGACTTGCTTTTCA
>JAEEXJ010000159.1 GCA_016291475.1 Lachnospiraceae bacterium
ATGCCTTTTCCGGCAGGGACAAATATCCCTATTACGTGGACAAGGTTGCGGACGAATATTTTGGTCCCAAGGCAGGAAGTCCGGAATTTAAGAATGAGGCGTATCTCTTTGTTCCCTATGATGAGAACTACTATAAAAGCTTATCCAAATACCTGGACGAAGCCTGGGAGAAGAGAGATTCCATAGATGATTCCCTCGAGGAAAAGAAAGAAGCCCTGATCAAATGGCTCGGTTCTGTAGCTAAGACGGAGATCCGTATAAGTACTACTCCGGCCGGCGATACGGTCACTTCACTTACCGCAAGCAGGATTGGCGGAAAGCCTGCTGTTCCCGAGGGCTTTGAATGGCCCTACTATGAGGGCGAAGCCTATGGAGATCCCGCTCCGCAAAACAGACCGCTTTCTTTTATGGCCCAGATCAATTTAAAAGAAGCCTCGGCTTATGACAATGAAGGTCTTTTGCCTAAAAGCGGAATACTGTCATTTTTCTATGAGATGAATACCCAGACATGGGGGTATGATCCTATTGATAGAGGATCCTCCAGAGTTTACTATTTTCCCGATGAAAATGCGCTCCGCCTTGAAGACATTCCGGAGGATATGGAAGAAGATTTTAAGATCCCGGAATTTGCCATTGAATATAATGAGCATATAAGTCTTCCGGATATGAGCGAATTTTGGGATGAGCTGTCACTGGACTGGGATGAGAATTTAGATTGCCTTACCAAGGCCGGATATGAGGTGGACGAGTGGGGAACCTTCACAAAACTCCTCGGATATCCCGATACCATACAAAATCCCATGTATGAAGAATGTGAGATGGTAACCAGGGGGTGGCGCGCAGGCAATCCTGAGGATTATGCCAAGATCCCCGATGATGAAAGAGCTGATATCAAGGAAAAGGCTTCTGAGTGGATGCTCCTGTTCCAAATGGGCACCATAGAAACAGATGATTATGAGCTTATGTTCGGTGATTGCGGACATATCTACTTCTGGATCAAAAAAAGTGATCTTGCTGCCCGTAACTTCGATAACGTGTGGCTGATACTTCAGTGCAGTTAAAGTGACAGTGGGGTACGTCCCTACTGTCACTCGTCCTTATCTTTATCAGATGTAGCCAAGCTTCCCTGATTGCCGTTAAAACTTCCGTATACGCCGATCTTTTTAGGTGCGATGAGAAGGCCGATAATAACCCCGGTCAGGAGTAGTATGATTCCTATAAGGGTTACCTCGGTCTTAGTGCATCCGCCTTCCGCAATCTTGTCTCTGTATTCTTTGATCATGTTAATCAACCTCACTGACATTACTTATAAAACTGTACCGGCTTAAACTCGCCGAGATTATCCACGTATCCGTATCTGTAAAAAGTTTCGAAGCGGTCAAAAAGCTCCTGTTCGGCAACGATCTTATCTACAAGCTTGGTCTGATCCCCTTCTTCCATTCCCACCTGAAGGTCATATCCTCCGGGAGCGGAAGCTGCCTGCATATACCTGACACCGTATGTAGCCTGCTTCAGGGTAAGGAGTACATGCTCGTCATTTACATCTATCATCTTACGGATCCGAACCATCACATCTTCCCATGAAGGATTCTGTATCGGAGCGTCATAGAAATTCTCTAATACAGATCCGCCGGTATATTCAACGTTTTGAAAAGAGACATCACTCGTAAGCTTCCGGTTCCCCTTTGATACGACAAGCGGAACAGCTATAGCAGTTACAATCACAAATATAAAGAATAAGAGTAATATCGATAGCATACCGGCCTCCTTCGTCACATATTTGCTTCATTATATCACTGTTACTTACGGCATATAATACTCACAGAATTCATCGATTGTTTCTCTAATGGCTTGTTTGCCTTCTGCGGCATTTTCCAATTCAGACTGAATTGAGTAATTTCCTCTTCGATAGGATGTGTCCCACTCATACAAAATAGCTAACTCATAATTCTCGAAGCTTTCCGGCATTTCGGAACTGTCTGTGAGCTTTTGATCGAAGGGGATGTTTACGGGGGTTCCATCCTTCATAAGGATATAATAAAGCTTCGTGGATCCTACGGTTTCTTTGGCGACCAGATCTATTGAATATTCGTTTCCAAGCTTTTCAGATATCAGCTCGTTTGCATACTCCGCAAAATCCTTCTGAAGCCTTTCGTAAGCATGCCTTATATCTTCTATTGTGTACGGATTCTCTGAATATGATTCCTCAACCTCATCCTTGTATGCGATATTGTATCTTTCTATGGCATCGAAGATCACCGGAAAATCATCGGTCAGATAGGAGAGCATATTCCTCTTATACGTCTTACCGGACTTTAAGTTGATAAAAGTGGTTTGTCTCGAATTGATTATGCTCTGTATCTCCGGGTAGGTGATCTCTACTTTACCGAACAGTTTTTTGATCGTTATTCCGTTTGCATCAGCTGTGAATTCCATTTTTGTCCCCCACTGTCACCTAAAATATTCCCTTATCGCCCCTGTCATCTCATCCAGATGCCTTGTAAAACAATGATCGTCCCCGTGTATGGGCACAAGTTTGGCGTCCCTATAAAGCTCTGCCGCCTTCTTGGCATATGAGAAAGGAACTACGGGATCCTCATCTCCGTGGATGATAAGAACAGGTCCGTTATATCTTACAATCTCGTCCTCGACATGAATGGTCTGGGCAACACGGATATAGTCTCCCGAGATCTCCCAGGAATCGGTTGAACCCTTTTCAGGGATATGAGCGGGATCAAAATTCATCCCAAGGATCTCACCGCTTCTTGCCTGCTCTGGGATCATCCATGCGGGAGAGAGGGGGATGATAGCCTTGAAATCATCAGCGCACATTCCGCCGATAAGCATGGTTAAAAGACCGCCCTGTGAGTGACCGCATAAGTAAAGATCTGTTACAAAATCAAGTTCCTTAGCATACCTTACAACTGAAAGAGCATTGCTGACCCACTTATATAAAGTGTGATCGAAGAACTTTCCGCCGCTTCCCCCGTGACCGTACATCTCCACACGAAGAACCGATATTCCCGAATCAAGAAAAGCTTCTGCAGCTCCCTTGATATGATCCTCCTCCATATGCCCGGTGAAGCCATGGATCAGGATACAAAGAGGTCCCTTTGCATTCTCATCTACCCTGTCCAGCTTGGCATGAAGCTTTATTCCGTCGCTGTCTATATAAAATTCTTTCATAAACTGTCCTTTCCTGAAAATATACCCTCTCTTATTGTATTTCATATTTACGAAAAAATCATCTCTTCAACCACCGCTCGAATTCCTCTAGTCAACTAGAGAAACAAGTTATTTGCATCTTCCTCACTATTAAGTAGAATATACCCATGGAGGTAAGAGCAATGAATATTGGAAATGTGATCATGACTAAGAGGAAAGAACTTGGCCTTACCCAGCAGGCACTTGCCGATAAACTGGGTGTCTCCTTCCAGGCAGTATCTAAATGGGAAAAAGGAAACACTTCTCCGGATCTGGAACTCGTCCCCAGGATAGCGGCAGAGCTTCATACCTCATCCGATGCACTCCTT
>JAEEXJ010000160.1 GCA_016291475.1 Lachnospiraceae bacterium
ATACAAGACTATTGACGAGGGAGCTACCGTTACCTTCGATATCGAGGTTGACGAGGCTAAGGGCAAGGAGCGCGCAGTTAACGTTACTGTCCAGAAGTAATAAACCGTTTGAATATAGATAAATATATTCAGTAAGACACGAACTTAAAAAGAGGATGGCAAGTGCCATCCTCTTTTTCTTGGTGACGATGGGGACGTACCCCTCTGTCAGGAAGATCCTCCTGACAGAGGGGTACGTCCCCATTGTCACTTATTTATACATCTCGGGTCTTCTGTCCCTGAATACACCCCACTCAAGTCTCTTGGAACGAAGAAGTTCAAAGTCATAACTTGCAGTCAGGATCTCTTCAGAATCCCTTCCCGCCTTCTTTATCACATCTCCCGTTTCATCAGTCATGAAGCTGGTTCCGTAGAAATTAAGACTGCTCTTCTGTCCTCCGTTTTCTTCGGTAGGTTCAACTTCCTCAATACCGTAACGATTTGCCGCTACAACAGGAATGATATTTGCTGCGGAATGTCCCTGCATGGTTCTCATCCAGTGACCCGAACTGTCGCCGCCCAGGATTGGCTCGCTTCCGATGGCGGTAGGATACAGGATTATATCCGCACCCTTAAGAGCCAGAAATCTTGCGGTCTCCGGGAACCACTGATCCCAGCAGATGCCCATCCCCACTCTGCCGTATGTGGTCTCAAATACCTTAAATCCCGTATCACCGGGGGTAAAATAAAACTTCTCCTGATAGAAATGATCGTCGGGGATATGAGTCTTTCTGTATATTCCAAGATTCTTACCACAGTCCAGCATCACAACGGTATTGTAAAGCACGGTGCCTGCTCTCTCATAAATACTTACGGGAATTACAACGGAGAGTTCCCCGGAAACCTCGGTCAGCCGGATAACCGCATCATTTTCTTCTACAGGCTTAGCAAACTTGTAGTGATCATATACTCTTTCCTGGCAGAAATACTGTCTTTCAAACAGCTCGGGAAGGAGGATGATCTTTGCTCCCTCACCCGCAGCTTCTCTTACAAGACGTTCTGCTTTTTCGATATTCTCAGAAACACTCCTTGTCATGCTCATCTGAACAGCAGCAACTTTTACTTCAGACATATTTACACCTTTCTTTAAACCGCAGGGATCTGCTGTGTTATACAGTGAATATTCCCGCCTCCGAGTAATATGTTCCTTGCATATATCGGGACGATCTCCTTTTCGGGAAGCAGCTTTTTCAGGATATTTACGGCTCTTTCATCACTCGCTTTGTTTTCACCGCCAAATTGAGGAACCAAAGCTCTGCCGTTAGCAAAATAGAAATTCACGTAAGAAGCGGCAAGTCTTTCACCAACTTCTCTTTCATCCTCACCGGGCTCAAAAACATAATTGTCTATATCCTCTTTGGAACAGCATACGGGCACATCGGGGATTGGAAGCTTGTGAACCTTTATCCTACGGCCCTTTGCATCCGTTATGCTTTCCAGATAATCAAGGTCCGCTTTTGAAAGCTCATACTGAGGATCATCTTCATTATCCGTCCAGGCAAGAACAACTTCTCCGGGCCGTATAAATGCACATACATTGTCCACATGCTCGTTGGTTTCATCCATGTAGATCCCGCGGGGAAGCCACAAAACCTTTTCGATGCCGAGGAACTTTTTAAGCGTGTTTTCTATCTCTTCTTTGGTCATATCCGGATTTCTTCCGGGAGAAAGAAGACAGCTCTCCGTTACCATTAGCGTTCCCTCTCCGTCCGTATGAATGCTTCCGCCTTCAAGAACAAAAGGCTCCGCGTCCGCTACATCATCTCCGAGATATGAAGCAAACATCTCAGCGACCGCGTTATCTCGGTCCCAGTCGGCATAGAGGCCGTCATATTCGCCGCCCCATGCATTGAAAGTCCAGTTAACGGCAACTCGGTTTTTTCCTTCCTTTACGACGAAAGTAGGCCCTGTATCCCTGGCCCATGCATCATCCGTTTCGGCTTCAATGATAAAAAGCTTGTCGGTATCTTTTGATACAGCAGAGATCTTATCAAATACGTATTCTTTTTTACCCGGAGATACGATCAGATACATGTTCTCGGCTTTCAGGATATTTGCGATAACATCCGCAAAAGCCTTCTCCGCACCGGATTTATCCTTCCCCCAGCTGCCGGGCCTTTCGGGCCAGATCATAAGGGTTCCGATATGAGGTTCGTACTCTCCGGGAAATCTGACATTACCGCTCATTAAAGTCTCTCCTTGAAATCTTCATAACCGAAACGTTTAACGAGTTCATATCTGTCTTCGGAATCCGTATCCTTCTCAAACACTATGTCGGGTAGGGGCATTCCGTTAAATGTATTATTTTTGACCATGCTGTAGATGGCCATGTCTGTAAAGGTAAGTATGTCACCTGCCTTAGGCATCTCAGGAAGCCTGTATATACCTATTATATCCCCTGCAAGACAGGTTCTTGATGCAAGTCTTACCCATACACCTTCGTAGCCTTCACAGGCATTTAAAGCGGTACCAAAAGGTTCACAGCCAAGTTTACTTTCAAGTGCTCCTTCAAGTGGAGGAGTATAGGGCATCTCAATAACGTCTGGCATATGACAGGACGCAGAAGCATCCATGATAAGTGTGGGTATATCGTCCGAATCCACGATATCCATTACGGTGGTGATAAGAGTTCCCGCATTGAGAGCTATTGCCTCTCCGGGCTCCAGATAAATATCAAAACCGTAACGCGCTTTTACATCCTTCAAAAAAGAAACCAGCTTATCGTCCTCATAGTCATCCCTTGTAATGTGATGACCACCGCCCATGTTAAACCATGAGACCTGTTTAAGATACTCCGGGAAGTTTTCTTCAACATGACGGAAGGTATCGATTAGAGGCTGTACGTTCTGCTCACACATGGTGTGGAAATGAAGACCGGTAACACCTTCGGGAAGTTTCTCAGGAAGATTTGCTTTTCTGATACCGAGACGTGATCCTCTGCTGCAGGGATCGTAGATCTCATGACCTTCCTGAGTGGAGAATTCGGGATTGATGCGAAGTGCGATCTTTACTTTGCCTGCCTTCTGATATGGCTCCCACACAGGCCTGTGAAGTTCAAGCTGTGTAATGGAATTAAAATAGATATGCGAACAGATCTTGCACAGATCTTTCATTTCATCCGCATGAAAAGCAGGCTCGAATACGTGGTTCTCACGCCTGCTGCCGTCCGGGCATGCAAACTCCTCATCGGCGAGCCTTGCTTCAAATATTCCCGAAGCCGTTGTACCGTCAAGGTACTCTGCAATAAGAGGATATGTACGGTACATTGAAAAAGCCTTCTGAGCAAGAAGGATCTTACAGCCGGAAGTCTCGCGGACCTTTTTCAATATTTCCAGATTGTGCTTAAGAGCCCCTTCCTGCACGATGTAGGAAGGGGTTCTGAGTTCATTTCTATTCATCTTTACTCCACGAGTACGGGATTTTCATCTACTATCCAGGGAAGTCCGTATTC
>JAEEXJ010000004.1 GCA_016291475.1 Lachnospiraceae bacterium
CAGGGAACATGTTGAAGGGGAATACCGCTTCCTTGACTCCGTAATAAGGGATCGTTCTGTCCTTAAGTCCGGGTACGGGTGAAGCCTCACCTGTGATGGAGCTCATCATGATCTCTGTTGCAAGCTTGACCATGTTGATGTCACATACCTTAGATACAAGAGGAACGGTACGTGATGCTCTGGGATTGGCCTCGAGTACGTATACTACATCATCCTCGATAGCATACTGCATGTTCATAAGACCTACAACATGCATCTCCTTAGCGATCTTTCTGGTGTAATCCTTGATGGTAGCAACCTGCTTTTCGGTAAGGTGCTTGGAAGGAAGGATACAAGCAGAGTCTCCTGAGTGGATACCTGCAAGTTCGATATGCTCCATAACTGCGGGAACGAATACATTCTCGCCATCGCTGATAGCGTCTGCCTCACACTCGGTAGCGTTGTGAAGGAATCTGTCGATAAGGATGGGTCTGTCGGGAGTAACTCCTACAGCCTCCTTCATATAGACATCCATCTGCTCGTCATCATGTACGACTTCCATTCCTCTTCCGCCGAGGACATATGAAGGACGTACCATAACGGGATAACCGATACGGTGTGCGATCTCTTTTGCTCCGTCTACATCGGATGCCATTCCGGATTCTGCCATGGGAATCTCGAGTCTGTCCATCATATCGCGGAACAGATCTCTGTCCTCTGCCATATCGATGGTCTCGGGAGTGGTTCCGAGAATGTTAACACCATACTTCTTAAGATCTGCAGCAAGGTTAAGAGGAGTCTGTCCTCCGAACTGTGCAATGACTCCGACGGGCTTTTCTTTCCTGTAGATGCTGAGAACATCTTCAAGGGTAAGAGGCTCGAAGTAAAGCTTGTCGGATGTATCGTAGTCGGTTGAAACGGTCTCGGGATTACAGTTAACGATAACAGTCTCATAACCGAGTTTCTTAAGTGCAAATGCAGCATGTACACAGCAATAGTCGAATTCAATACCCTGGCCGATACGGTTGGGACCGCCGCCGAGGATCATAACCTTCTTGGAATTATCGGAAGCAACGCTCTTGTCTTCGATATTGTAACTTGAGTAGTAATAAGCGCTGTCCTTGGTTCCGCTTACGTGAACGCCTTCCCAGCCTTCTACTACGCCTGCTGCCTCGCGGGCATTTCTTATCTCCTCTTCGCTCACCTTGCAGATCTGTGCAAGATACTTGTCGGAGAATCCGTCCTTCTTAGCCTTGGTAAGTACATCGACTGTGGGAACCTTTCCGTTAGTTGAGGCAATGATAGCTTCCTCTTCGTCTACAAGTTCCTTCATCTGCTCGATGAAATACTTCTTGATCTTGGTCATCTCATGAAGCTCATCGATGCTTGCTCCCTTGCGGAGAGCCTCATACATGATGAACTGTCTCTCTGAGGTGGGATTTACAAGTTCTTTTCTAAGCTCATCAAGACTCATGTCATGGAAGTTCTTAACGAAGCCGAGTCCGTATCTGCTCTTTTCAAGAGATCTGATAGCCTTCTGGAATGCTTCCTTGTAGGTCTTACCGATACTCATGACTTCACCTACGGCTCTCATCTGAGTTCCGAGATGATCGTCAACTCCTTTGAACTTCTCAAATGCCCATCTTGCGAATTTGATTACAATGTAATCTCCGTCGGGCTTATAGTTATCGAGAGTGCCGTACTTGCCGCACTCGATATCCTTAAGATCAAGTCCGCATGCAAGCATTGCAGAAACAAGTGCGATGGGGAATCCCGTAGCTTTGGAAGCAAGTGCGGAAGATCTTGATGTTCTGGGATTGATCTCGATCACGATGATACGATCGGTCTTGGGATCGTGTGCAAACTGACAGTTACATCCGCCGATAACCTGTACTTTATCAACGATGCTGTATGCATACTTCTGAAGTCTGTCCTGAACTTCCTGTGAAATAGTGAGCATGGGTGCGGAGCAGAAAGAATCTCCGGTATGAACTCCCATGGGATCGATATTCTCGATGAAGCAAACGGTGATCATCTTACCGGTTGAATCTCTTACTACCTCGAGTTCAAGCTCTTCCCATCCGATGACAGATTCTTCTACGAGAACCTGATGAACCATGGATGCCTGAAGACCTCTTGCACAGACGGTCTTAAGTTCTTCTACGTTATATACAAGTCCGCCGCCTGAACCTCCCATGGTATAAGCGGGTCTGAGTACTACAGGATAGCCGAGACGTGATGCAATCTCTACAGCCTCATCTACGCTGTAAGCAACCTGTGAACGTGCCATCTCGATTCCGAGCTCATCCATAGTGTTCTTGAACTCGATTCTGTCCTCTCCTCTTTCGATGGCATCTACCTGAACACCGATTACCTTAACGTTATATTTTTCAAGTACACCTGCCTGTGCAAGTTCCGAACAAAGGTTAAGTCCGGACTGTCCGCCAAGGTTGGGAAGAAGTGCATCGGGACGCTCCTTCTCGATGATCTGGGTAAGTCTCTTTACGTTAAGAGGCTCGATATAGGTGACATCCGCCGTCTCAGTGTCTGTCATGATGGTAGCGGGGTTTGAGTTTACAAGGATTATCTCATAGCCGAGCTTTCTGAGAGCCTTGCAGGCCTGTGTTCCGGAATAATCGAATTCGCAGGCCTGGCCGATGATGATGGGGCCCGATCCGATTATCAGGATGCGATGGATGTCTGTTCTTTTCATAAAATCTTCCTTTCTGATCTGCAGGCTTATCCTGCATTGCCACTTTAAATCTATCTTAACTTTATTTTTTCCTGAGTAACATTACGGTCTCAACCTCCCTTGTCCAGGGAAACTGATTGACACAGCCGTAGCGCTCTATCATATAACCCCGATCAAGAAACATCTCCAGATCTCTTTCGAGAGATGTGGGCTTACATGAAATGTATACGATATGGTCAACGCCGTAATCAATAATCTTTGGAAGCGCCTTGGGATGAATTCCGTCTCTGGGCGGATCCAGTATGATGATATCCGGTTTATCCGTAAGGTCATCCAAAACCTTAAGTACATCACCGCATATGAATTCACAATTGGTTATGCCGTTTCTCTCCGCGTTATCTACTGCCGCGCGAACGGCTTCGGGTATGATCTCGACCCCGTAAACCTTGCTTGCGGAAGGAGCAGCTATCTGGGCTATGGTTCCGGTTCCGCAATAAAGATCGTAAACCGTCTTACCTTCCGTGCCTCCGCAAAGGCCCACATATTCTCTTACCATTCCGTACAGCACCTCCGCACTGTAGGAATTTGTCTGGAAAAAAGAATACGGTCCTATCTTAAAGTCGAGTCCCAAAAGTCTGTCGTTTATATAGTCCTCACCCCAGATAAGATCGGTTCTGTCGGGAACGATCGCATCGGAAAGCGAATCACATATGATATGAACTATTCCTTTCAGAGTGCCCGTATAGGAAGCACCTGTAAGTACCTTTATATAACCGTCCAGCAAACTGCTGTCATCTTCTCCCCATTTTTCGGAAGAAGCGGTTACAAGACACACCAGTATCTCTCCGGTATGGGCGGCTTTCCTTACCATCAGGTTTCGTAAATATCCGCTTCGTAATGTCTTGTGGTAAAACGGCGTTTTCTTATCTCTGAAATAATCCCTTGTAAGAGCGAGTATTGTTCTGTAATCCTCATCAACGATCAGACAATCCGAGGTATCTATTATGTCATGGAAAGCTCCTCTTTTATGAAGTCCGACATTGAGATCTCCTCCCTTTGTCTCGTCTCCGAAGGAAAATTCCATCTTGTTTCTGTAACCGTATACTCTGGGGGACTGTTTGATCCCGTCCCACTCCGGTGCCTTGCCGTATTTTCTCTCGCTTTGATCCGCTCTCCCCGCGAAGAGCTTCTTCATCTGCTCGCCTTTGAGGTTAACCTCATCACCTTCGGACATAGAAAGATATGCGCAACCTCCGCAATCCCCGAAGTGTGCGCATATCCTGCCAGTTTCAAGTGTGCTGCGGCATAAAACTTCTACGAGTGAACCGTCCGCTCTGCCGTCTCTGCTTCTACCGATACGTACAAGGACCTTCTGTCCGGGAAGTGCATTCTTAACTGCAACAATCCCCTCTTCACACTGTACACGTGCTTTACAGGGGTAATCACAGCTTATGGCAAATCCCTCGACGATCTGGCCTCTCTTCATGATCAGCTGTCCGCTTCGTCAGCGAAGAAATCATCGTCTTCGAATTCGTCATCTTCGAACTCGTCATCGAAATCCTCGAGATAATCGGGGCAGAAGTGACGATAAATGACATATCCTACAAGGCAACCGATTGCGATAATGCCGATAATGGCGAGGATAACAAGTCCCGCATGTGACTTCTTCTCATCTTCCTCATCATCGGAAGGTCTTGAGATCAGATTACCGAGTCCTGCAGCTGCAGCGAGTTCGGCAACTCTGGCAGCCTGTGAACCGCCAAAATCCTTGAGCTGATCGATATCAAGTCCAAGCTTGTTCTTAAGATCCGCTTTTTTGCAATTGCCCTTACAACTCATATGTACCGCCTTTCCACATATATAGTCACTATATTATTTACGCAAGCATAAATCACATTTTGTATTCTTAGCCCTGGTAAATCAACTTATTGTATCACTCCTTAACAAGTTTTGCAAAGGAAGCATACATCACTTTTGTACCGTGTGCGTCAAAGTCCACGGTAACCTTATAATCTCTGGGTTCTTTGACGATATTTGTCACGGTTCCGGCCCCGAATTTGAAGTGCCTTACCCTGTCTCCCACGCCATAATCCACCTCTGCCGGAGAAGATGCGCCACCCACACCTTTTCTGATGCCCAAAGACGCGAATGAATCCTTGGAAAATACAGCCTTTACGGGAGTCACCTTCTCATCCGCCCTTCTTGCCGGATTCCTTTCGATCGTCTGATAGCTGTAGGTTTTTCTTGAATATCCCTCATCATAATCGTCATATGAAGGCTTTTTTCTCCTGGGAATATAGCCTTCAACGCATTCCGAAGGGATCTCCGTAACAAATCTGCTGACCGGATTAAACTGGGTCTCTCCGCGAAGCATTCTAGCCTTGGCGCAGGTCATGATCAGTTCTTTCTCGGCTCTTGTCATTCCGACATAAGCAAGTCGTCTTTCCTCTTCGATATCTTCGGGGTCTCCGGAGGACACAGCAAGATATCCGGGGAACAGTCCGTCCTCCATTCCGGTCAGATATACGATGGGAAATTCAAGTCCCTTTGCGGAATGAAGGGTCATAAGAAGGACTCTCTGTTCCGAAAGGTCTGCCGAATCCAGGTCGCTTACCAGCGCAACCTCCTCCAGGAAATCCGACAGTGTTGCATCAGGTCTGTTTTCCGAAAAAGCTACCGCCTTACTTACAAGCTCGTTAACGTTGCCGATACGGTCGTCCGCCTTTTCTTCATCCAGATCCTTAAGATATTCCTCATAATCCGTAAGTTCTATTATCTTGGCGATGAGCTCGGCTATGGTGCCGTTATCCCTATAGCCCCTGAGAACACCTATAAGATCGGTGAAAGCATTAAGCTTGGCCGCAGTCTTGCCGAGTCCGGGAATGTCATCCGCCTGAACCATCGCGGTATAAAGGGACAGATCCCTTGCCTCCGCATAATCCTGAACCTTTTCGAGAGTGGCGTTTCCTATGGCTCTCTTAGGAACATTTACTATTCTTCTGACAGACAGATCATCTATTCCCAGATCGACCACCTTCAGATATGCGAGGATATCCTTGATCTCGGCTCTCGAATAGAAATTAATGCCCCCGACCACATTGTAGGGGATGCCCGCCATGATGAGTCTTTCTTCTATGATACGGGACTGTGCGTTTGTTCTGTATAAAACCGCACAGCTTCCGTAATCCGCCGTTCCCATCTTCTTACGATGCTTTATGTCGGAGACTATGTACTCCGCTTCTTCGAATGCGGTATCGAACTGATTGAAAACAGGTTTCTTGCCGCCCTCTTCGTCCGTCCAGAGTCTCTTATCCTTACGGCCGGTATTATTGCTTATTACGGAATTGGCCGCATCAAGGATATATCTGGTCGAGCGGTAATTCTGTTCAAGCTTTATTACGGTAGCTTCGGGATAATGCTCCTCGAAATCCAGAATATTTCTGATATTTGCTCCGCGGAATCTGTAGATGGACTGATCGTCGTCACCCACTACGCAGAGATTTCTGTATTTGTCCGCAAGCAGTCTTATAAGTTCGAACTGTGCTGTATTTGTATCCTGATACTCATCAACAAGGATGTATTTAAATCTCTCCCTATACTTATCAAGAACTTCGGGAAATTCTCTGAACAGCTTTACCGTCAACATTATGATGTCATCAAAATCAACGGCCCCGTTCTTTTTAAGAGTCTCCTGATATTCGCTGTAACACCTTGCATAAACAGTCTTGGTGAAATCGTTTAAAACGTATTTTTCGTATTCCGAAACACCCATGAGCTCGTTTTTGGCGGATGAGATCTCCGAAAGTATTGATCTTTCTTTATATCTCTTGGTGTCGATGTTCAGGCGTTTGCATACGCTTTTCATAACGGACTTCTGGTCATCCGTGTCGTATACGGTAAATCTGTCATCATATCCCAAAAGCGCTATATTCGACCTGAGTATCCTCATGCATGCGGAATGAAAGGTAGAAACCTGCATGAACCTTGCATCCGGTCCAACCAGATTCTCTACCCTTTCCCTCATCTCTCCCGCCGCTTTGTTGGTGAATGTAACAGCGAGAATGTTATAAGGATTTACTCTTCTCTCGGATATGAGATATGCGATCCTGTATGTAAGTGTGCGTGTCTTGCCCGATCCTGCTCCCGCAAGGATCAAAAGGGGGCCGTCGGGGGCTGTGACAGCGGCAAGCTGCATAGGATTTAAACCGTCAGTAAGACCCATTAAACGCTCTCCTTGATCGCACAGAAATTCCATACCTTGATATTGAACTCGGTCACGACGGATCCGCAATAAGGACAAGTCTTAACACCGAGATTTGTTATCGCACCTCCGCAGTTGGGACAGTTGAGTGCATGTCCTGCTGCAGCGATATTCTCAACTTTATCGGCATCCTGAATGTAGCAGCAATCGATGGAATATCTGGTCTGATCCAAAGTATCCTTCCTGCCTCTGATGATCTTGCCGTTTGCATCCTCAGCCCAAAAAGTGTATTGGAGGGATGACTGGAATCTGACAACGCATCTTCCGGGGAATTTATTATAGGTATTCAAAACTGTATGGTGAATCTTGATACCCTCGTAATGTTCTTTGATATCGCGGAGATTAAGATCGTTTAATCTCAGGAAAAGAGCTTCTTTAAGTTCTTCATTTCCGTCCTGAAGCTTTGAAGCATCTCTGGTGTCTATCGCCATGAGATACTCCCTGAGACAGTTCTCTGCTCTGGCGGTCATCTCGGCCACATTAAACTCGGGAAAATCCTTGGCAAGTTTGGGCGCATAAATGGAAGATCCGTCGGAGACCGATCTGGGAGTCTGAAGATATTCCTGCTCATTCTTTTTTAACGATCCGAGAAGATCGTCATTCCCGAACACATCCCTGGAGATCTGACGGGCCTTGGCTTTTATCTTATGAACAATCACTGCACCGGTTATGACCGCTGCGAAAAAAAGAACAAGGAACACGATCCATAAAATAAGAGTTGCCTGCATCTTTGTCATCCTTTCAAAAAGCCCGTCCCCATTTTGAGGACGGGCTCTTGATACTCAAAATAATTATTACTGCTTGATGTCAGCCTCGTTGAAGGGATCACCGCACTGAGGGCAGAACTTGGGAGGATTTGCGGGATCCTCGGGCTCATATCCGCACTTGTCGCACTTGTAAAGAGGTGCGCCTGAAGGACGCTTAGCGCCGCAATTGTTGCAGAAGTTACCCTGATTTACGGTTCCGCAGGAACAGGTCCAGCCTGCATCCGAAGGTTTGGGTGATCCGCAGCTTCCGCAGAATCTTCCGGTATTACCGGTTGCGCCGCATGAGCAGGTCCATCCGTTAACGGGAGCTGCTGCTACAGCACCTGCCTGCATCTGAGGCTGCTGCATGGGCTGCTGATACATATTCTGTGCCTGACCCATCTGATACATACCTGCTGCCTGCTGTCCGCCCATCATGCCGGCCATGTTCATTCCTGCGAATGCCATCATGGGACCGGTAGAGGTGTTCTTTGCAGCTGCTTCCATAGCATTTACGGTTCCGAGAGTCATGGCTGCAGCGCCCATGTTGGGATCTCTGTAGACTGCTCTCTCCTGAGCATCCTTAAGCCTCTTCTCATCTTCCTCATTAGCCTTAACGGAATTGATGGAGATGGAAGCGATGTTGATACCTCTTAAGTCTCCCCACTGAGATGAAAGCTCTTCGTTGAGGATGTTGCAAAGCTCGGTGGTATGTCCTACGAGCTGATCGTACTCGATACGCTGAGCGGAGATCTTGGCAAATGCAGGCTGAAGTGCGCTGCAAAGCTCAGACTTCATAATGGAAGCAAGATTGTCCTTGGTGTAGTCGCCGGTAACGTTACCGGAAACATGCTTATAGAAAAGAAGGGGATCTACGATCCTGAAAGAGTACTCGCCGTTAGCCTTGATGTTAACGGTAAGCTTCATTCCGAGATCGGGATCAACGATCTTGAAGGGAACGGTCTGAGGAGTTCCCCACTTGTTCTGAAGGATCTCTTTGGTATTTATGAAATATACTCTCTGATCCTTGCCGGTGTTACCGCCCATAGCGATTCTCTTACCTATGGTCTTGAAGGTATTGAGAAGATTCTCACCAAGTTTTCCATAGAAAAGTGAAGGCTCGGTCGATGTATCATAAATGAACTCACCGGGCTCGGCACAGAAATCAACTACGGCACCCTGATCAACGATGATCATGCACTGACCCTCGTTAACTGCGATCTTGGATCCGTTTGAAATGATATTGTCATTTCCCTTAGTGTTGCTGTTTCTAGAACCATTTGTTCTCATCTGTCCTTTGGTGAGAAGGACGTCATTAGACATGGAGTCGCAGTAGAAAAACTCAAGCCACTGATCGGCAAGTGTTCCGCCTGCTGCTGACATTGCGGCACTGATAAGTCCCATTTTTGTATCCCTCCTGTAGATAAATTGCCATAAAATTCACAGCGATAAAATTATACCTAAAAATCCCCCTTCTTGCAAGAAAATCAAGGGACTCGCACGGTCTTTTTAAATGCCGCGAAACCGCTTTACAAACATTTAATAATTGTTCATCTTTCATGCGATATATAAAGCATTATAAAATGTTATTATTATGTAAATGAGGTATAAAAAATGGCATCGATCCTTTTCATCAGAAAAGAGAAAAATTTCATGACTAGTGCCATTACCGGCGGACTGATCAAAGCCGGTTTCAATGTTTTGGAAGAGCCGGTTAACGTCAATTCGATCCAGAGATATAAGGAAGACTGTGCGCTCATTCTCTTTTACACCGACGGGATTGAGAACATAGAACTTATATCTTCCGTTTTGGTGTACATGAAGGATTTGTGCATCGAGGAAAACAAGCTCCTGTACCTCATAGGCGATCCCGACGAATTTCAGTATGCGTGCAGGACCATTCCTCAGGCTTCGCTTTGCGATACCATGGCGCGTCCCCTGGATATGGCAAGGCTCATAAGCGATATGAACAAATACACGTCGGACGACTTTACGCAAAAAAAGAACATTCTCGTAGTGGACGATGATGCAACCTATCTCAAGATAATCAGGGAATGGCTTAAGAACGACTATAATGTCACCATCGTATCTTCGGCGCTTCAGGCCATCAATCACATGTCTAACAATCAGATTGATCTTTTGCTTCTCGATTACGATATGCCCATCACCAACGGACCGAAGGTCTACGAGATGATGAAGTCCGATCCGGAGATATCCGGCATCCCCGTAATTTTCCTTACGGGCAAAAACGATAAGGAAAGCATAATGAAAGTCATGAGCCTGCGGCCTGCCGGCTATCTGCTAAAGACCATAAACAAAGCGGACCTTATAAAAACTTTAAAACAATTCTTCGTTTCACAAAAATACAGCAAATAGAAAAGACATCCCGCCGTGAAAGTGAGATGTCTTTTTTGTATGTATCATTTATCGTCGGGATTTTCCCTGAGGAACTGCTCTTCAGCCATGTCATCGATCATATGCTCGATAATGGTCTTTTTCAGATAGATGTCATATCCGAGCTGGCAGATGAAGCTGAACTTCTTGAGATACTCTCTTTCGTCTTCCGGAGCATCATCAAAGGCCCGATCTATCTTTTCGACCTTCTCATCAAGGTCTTTTTTCAGCTTTCCTCTTGCACCCTTGCCGGCCTGGATCATCTGCGCATAAAGCCTTTCTGCGGTATATCCTTTTCCGTCAAGTTCCTCCGCAAGAGGTGAAAGAAGCGTCTGGATATCTCCTATGGAAAGGAATGACTTGAAATAGAAAATAAACAAAAGCTCCAGCATATGCTCCTTGGAATATTTCTTCTTAACGGGAGGCTGGATCAGATGATTCTTGGCATAATTGTTGATCATGGTCTTGGTCAGCACCTTGTCCTTGGAAGGCTTTCTTACAAGACCCGAAAGCTTTCTGTCCATAAAGGTAGTAAGCTGATCCATATAAAGCTCCATCGCCGGAAATTCATCCGGAGAAATGGTATTGATGGTCCTGAGATTATCTATTGCACGTTCTACTGTTTCTGTAAATTTTTCTTCGCTCATCGGCATGACACATGGGGAAATCCCCAAAAACTCCATAAATATTGGTAAATGTCCTAATAAAGAACATATTTATTATATAGTTTTGAATACTATATGGCAAGTTTTCATTCCCTATACAGTATCTTGACACTATGTGATACAATTTACATCGATTTTTTTCGGAGAACACATATGATGAATAAACTTATCGCCAAAATAAAAAAAGATCCCATGCTGCCCGTTTCCATATTGGCAGCGGTAATATCACTGTTCATAACCCCTCCGGGCAAAGAACTTCTCGGAGCAATTGACTGGCATACCCTCGGCATCCTGTTCATGATGCTCACCGTACTTGAAGGCTTCAAGCAGGAAGATCTCTTCAGACCCCTCGTTAAGTACAGCTCCGGATTTTCGACCATGGTGTCACTTTCACTCTTCCTGATATTCGGAGTTTTCTTTACATCAATGTTCGTGACAAATGATGTATCACTCATCATATTTGTCCCCCTCACCATACTTCTCTTCAGAAGTGTCGGCAGAGAAGAATGCATACTCCCCATCATATCCATGGAAAACATTGCTGCGATCCGTGGCTCTCTTCTAATGCCTTTCGGAAGCCCTCAAAACCTGTTTCTATTCAACAGCTCGGGAGTCGGGGCGGGAAGGTTCATCCTTCACATGGCACCTTTGTGCGTAAGCTCGGGAATACTTCTCATAATATTCGTAACAGTTTATTTCAGACGCGAAAAGGGTAAGAAGATTGAGTTCCGGCTTGATCTGGTTCCCTGGAAAAAAGAATACAAGGCAAGACGTATAACCTATCTTGCCCTGTTTGTCATGATCCTTATTGTCATCGTATCCAGAACCGATCTTTGGCCCGCGGCAGTGCTTATCGTCATTGCAGCGGTCCTTATCGTAAACAGAAAACTGCTCAGAAGCGTGGACTATGTTCTCCTCGTAACATTCTTCTGCTTTTTCGTATTCTCGTCTTCGATCACCGCAAACCCTTCCATAGAAGCCTTTCTTCAGAAGACCGTTGCGGGACACGAATATGTTTCGGTAATACTACTCAGCCAGGTGATTTCCAACGTTCCCGCTTCGATAGTACTCTATCCTTTCTCGGAAAGCTTTGCGGGACTCATCTACGGAGCGGATACCGCGGGCCTTTGTTCCCTTATCGGTTCTCTTGCATCCGTCATCAACTACAGGATCTACGTAAGAGAATATCCCGGACGCGGAAAGCAGTTCGTCAAGGTCTTCACCCTGACAAGCTGGTTATTCTTTATCATAGTAGTGATACCCGGATATCTCTTAAGTCAGTGGAGATTCTTCTGATCCCATATACTTAAACCCAAGCATTGTTATATCGTCAAACTGAGGTGCGTCGCCGACGAATTCATCGATATCGTCACGCACAGTCTCAAGCATCGTCTTGGGATCCGCTTCGGGATCCTTATTGAGTGATACGATCATTCTGTCCGTTCCGAAAAGTACATTGTCACTTCTTGTAGCCTCGGTAACACCGTCGGTATATACATACAGACTGTCACCGGGATCAAGTTTAAATTCGTGCTCTTTAAAGTTTATACCCGGCATCGTTGCTACCGCAGGTGAGTGACGGTATTTTACCAGTTCAAATGCCCCGTCTTTTTTGCGAAGCGCGGGATGTTCATGTCCTGCGTTTGCAGCGATTCCCTTACCGGTCGATATCTCTATGATGGCAAACCATACGGTTACGAATAGTTCTGCCTCGTTTCCTTCTCCAAGCTGGTCGTTAGCATATGAAAGAACTTCCGAAGGAGATCCTCCGAGGAGTGCTCTGTTTTTGATAAGAGTCTTTGCTATGACCATGAAAAGAGATGCGGGAACTCCCTTACCCGATACATCGGCTATTACAAGACCGATATGATCATCATCTATCATGAAGAAATCATAGAAGTCTCCGCCTACTTCCTTTGCCGGATTCATGGAAGCATAAAGATCGAATTCTTTTCTCTCGGGGAATGCCGGGAATATTCTCGGGAGCATATCCGCCTGGATCTTGGCAGCGACATTAAGCTCCGCTCCTATACGCTCCTTCTCTGCCGTAACTTTGGTCAGGTTGGAAATGTATTCATTGATACCGATCTCCATCTTGAGAACGCTTTCGGCAAGAACCTGTATCTCATCATGATTTTTTATCTTCTTGAGATTTTCGGAAATCTCATTTTTATTATCTACGAAGTATGCCGCTTCGTGAGAGATCGTCTTGATAGGTCTGATAAGCAGATTAACCAATATAAGTGCAGTAAGGACAAAGAGGATGACAGAGATGATACATACGATTATCAGCACGGTAAAAATATAACTGTTAACATCCGACTGGAGAGTCCTCATTGGGGATTCTACAGCCACAAACGCTATTGTACCGCCTTCATAAACTATCGGGTACACGGCCGTGATGGTAGAACCGTAATCGGTCTCGTGGATCATATATCCGTTGTAAGGAATACCGGTCTGCCAGGCGGTGCGGACTCCGTCGCTGAAATAATCCTCGATTCCGCTTCTGTCACCAAGCGAAAACCTTCTGTCTTCCATGGGATCGGTATCCAGAATGTAATAGATCTCGTCACCGTTAACCGCTCCGATGAAAATGTCATCCACATCCATTCCGCGTCTGAGGACGGTAAAGGTCTCAAGATATTTACTGTACTCATCCGATTCCCTTATCTGAGCTATCCTTTCGGCGCCGTTTCCGGTAGTGTTGTATTCGATGGCAGCGTTACTCCATTCCTTAAGTTCCTCCTTGTCAAAAAGAAGTTCAACGGAACGCGCAACCTGATAAGCCACATCATTGTAATGTCTGTGGGTTGATGCTCTGTATGTATTAACACCGACAAATATCGAACCGATCGTAACAAGAGCTACGAAAAGCGCAAGTCCCAGAATGAGTCTTGCCGCAAGTCCGGTCATATAGAATTTTTTATTTTTCATATTATCTTTTTGATGTGCAGAATATTCTGCCCGTCCTTATATTCATAATCAATGCTGTCCATGCTCTTCTTGACCATAAAGATTCCGAGACCGCCTATCTCTCTTTCATCTGCGGAAAGAGTGACATCGGGATCGGCTTTTGCAAGAGGATCGTAAGGAACGCCTTTGTCTATGAACGTAATGGAAATGGCAAGGGGATCCTGTTCCACTTCAACTCTTACGGTGGCAGGGCCCGTCTGAGGATTATATGCGTAATGAGCTATGTTTACGAATAGTTCTTCGACCGCAATATCTATCTGGGTACGGATCTTGACAGAAGTTTCAAGCTTGTCGAGTTCTTCATCGACAAACGCGATCACCGTATCAAGGTTATCGACCAATGCTTCAACGTTGAGTTCTCTCATTGTCAGTCCTTTCCGGGCTTTATTCTTCGAAAGTAAGAATATCTACAAAGCCGGTAACTTCAAAAATCTCCATGACTTCTTCGTTCGCATTCCTGATGGTCATGGTACCCTGTTTGTTCATAGTCTTCTGAGCAGACAAAAGAACACGAAGTCCTGCGGACGAAACATATGCAAGGTCTTTAAAATCAAAAATAAGTTCTTTGATACCTTCAAGAGAATTCTTAATCTCTTCCTCAAGTGAAGGTGCAGTCATAGTGTCGAGTCTTCCCTCGATTGCTATCTCAAGTCTGCTTCCGTCCTGTGTTTTATTGATAGTCATTTGATCTCCTCCGTTCTCTATTTGATCACCTGGCATTGGGATCGTCGCCACGTGACAATTTTATAGCCACTTTGTTTTCATACATCAGATCGTCCGCTTTCTTCAGAAGTTCTTTAAGATCAAAATCTCCCTTTCCGTAAGCAAGACCGCATGCGATCACACACTCGACACCGCCGTCATTTTTATTGAGCTTATCGAGAGCTTCCTCCCACTCCTTCTTAATGGCAACAGCTTCTTCCTCTTCGAGATCCCAGCCAAGGAGCATGAATTCATCTCCGCCCATTCTGAATCCTCTGACATTGTCTCTTTCAACCGCAAGAAGACTCTTTCCGGCTTTGACCAAAAGCGCATCGCCCGCTTCATGTCCGAGGGAATCGTTGGTTCTCTTAAGGTAGTTAACATCCATATTATAGATTGCCACACGACTTTTCTTGGGAATAAAATCGGAGAGCATGGACATATATTTACCCTTATTGTAAAGAGACGTGAGTTTATCGTGCTCACTTTCGTAAGTGATCTGTTCACGCAGAAGTCCGTTTTCAATAAAGAGCTTTATGACATTGTAATGCATGCTGAAATCGTCATCGCTTTCCAGCTCTTCGGAATAAAGATACAATGCATAATCCGTTCCGTGGATCGCGCTGTCGGAGATATAGCAAAGATATGCGTTATCCCCCATTCCCGGGAGCTTGCGGAATTCTCCCTTGGGTGTATCAAAAACGTCCTCCCTGGCTATACGGACAGATTCAATTGTCTTCGTGCCCTTATTCAAAAGATGTCTTTCCATCTTTCTTCCACGTCCTATAAACATAACGGCACTTGATACTTTGAAGTATTTTAGAACGACCGGCAGACAGGATTCATAATTACCCGAGAGCTTCTCCAGCATTGCTGTCTGAAAAGAACTCAGGTCTCTCCAATCCTTAAGATAGCCCGAAACATCACGCAAAAGAGTTGCGTACTGACTGGTATTGTAAACATGATGCAGGATAACGCATTCGTCACCTTCTTTGACAGGGATGGATTTGGCATTGTAATAATTTCCGCCGTTTCTGTCGGAAATCTCCCAATCTTCCTCATGGTCAATGGTCTGCGAATCGATATTGAACGCCGCCCATGCCATCCACTGTTCATCGGTGAAATCCTCAACACCGTTTCTGAAAAGTACATTGCCTTTTCTGTCGGTAATGATAAATTCCCCCGCACCTTCTTTTACAAAATCATTAATGATCTTTTCGTAATCCATAAGTCCCCCCTGACCTGAATAACCCGTTTAATTATACACGATTATTTATAGATTCGCATCCGTTAAGAGAGCATATTAAAGTACTATCCGTTCCGGAAAAGCCTCTTTTCTCATGATGCCCCACATCTTGTCGATATATGCCAGAGTGTAGAAGTTTTCGTAATAATGGTAATAGAAAGCTCCTTTGGGAGTCATGGTATATATACCATCCTTCTCAGTCAGAAATCCGGCAAGCTTGGCAAGGGCAAACTCAAGTCCGTACATCTTCTTTAAAGGAACACCGAAAAACTTTTCGAAACAGGCCGGATCAACCTTGGTGGAATATGCGGTCCAGAACAGATAATAGACCATTCTCTGGCGCAGGGTGAAGTGAATGGTAAGGGATGTAGGGAGCTTTTCTTCTCTTATGCGGTTGCAATAATCCTCAACCGAAAAAGTATTGATCTTGAATCTGTCTCTTAAAAGTGTGGTCGCGGAACATCCGAAGCCCAGGAAATTATCCCTTGTCATGGATGAATATCTTGCATCTTCTTTACATGCAAAGGTCCAGATGGAATTTCTGGGATATCCTTTTTCGGTGCAATATGCGGTGATCTTATCCAGAAGATCTCTTTTCTCCTTCTTGGGACGTGCCTTAACTTTACTGGACGTAAAGGTAAAATCTATAAAAGGATATATGGCAACATGATTGGCACCGCATTCAAATGCCCTGTCTATATCCGACTTTATATCCTCATAGTTCTGACCGGGAAGCGCAAAGATAAAATCCATGGATACGGTTTCGAAACGAACTTCATCAAGGGCTTTTTTCAGTTCTTCCGGATCCACGGCATTTCTTCCCAATACCTTTTGAAATTTCTCACCGAATGACTGGATGCCTATACTGATCTTGGTAACGCCGGCATCTTTCAAAATACGCAGTGTATCCGGTGTTACATTCGAAGGATGAAGTTCTACACCTATCCCTTCCGTGATGATAAAGTGCTCTTCAAGCGCACATATGATCTCTTTCAGACGGTCCTTGGCAAGCGCGGGAGTTCCGCCACCGAAGTAAAGGCTGGTTGTTTTCTTTTTACCGGGATTAAGCTTTCCCACCATATGGATCTCTTCGATAAGCGCATCAATGTATCTGTCGCAAAGACTCTTCTCATATCCTACTTTGCAGTAGGGACAGAAGTTACATATCTTCTCACAAAACGGAATATGCACATATAATCCGAGATTATCAAGATCTCCGAAAGTCAATTTCTCATCATATTCATTTGTAAAAAGAAAGGGCTTAAAAGATCTTGTAAGCCACATTCTTGTGAGCGTAGTCTTTATACTCATATCAAACGTATTTCAGATAAGTATGGAGCATTTCAAAAATGATCTTTAAGTTTCCGCTGAACAAAAGTGTATATTCCGCAACAAAGAAATAACCGCATTCATCGCACAGTCCCGGAACTTCTATACATCTTCCGCATGTGGAGATCTTACCGTTTTCTATTACAACGCACTGATGGCACGGAGTAGGGAATGAATTGGCTATGATATAGGGAAACGCACTCTTAAGATTAAAAACGGGACATCCCTCATCCATCATCTTTTCTATTGTCTTACAGCACGCTGCCTTATCTTCCCTCGTAAGTGCAAGTTCCCTCGTATCGGGATAAGGTGTATGGAAATTAAAAGAAACCGCTCTTACATTCTTCGTATCTCTTGCCAGGCGGCAAACATGCTCTATCGCGTCCTTATTGATCTGATTTACAGCCATGTAAAAGCAGATATTGTCAGCCGTGGCATTTGCAATATTTTCCATGATCGTGTCATAGGTATCACCCCGGACTTCGTTGTGTCTTTCTCTGTCTCCGTCAAGACTCAGGAGTATAAGATCTGCCTCAGGGAGATCTATGGGGTGTGTTCCGTTGGTAACAACATTAACTATCAGAAAGCCCATTTCCTTGGCTTCCACGACAAGATCTCTTATGGTCTTGCCGCTGTCTGTCCACAGGAAAGTCTCGCCTCCGCAGAAAAAAAGAATACGGATTCCCATATCAAAAAGCTGCTGCATCTCTCCTTTTATCTGAGCATAAGGATGGATGACGGCAGTTATATTGTTTACCGAGCAGTGTTTGCATTTCAGATTACACTTATCGGTCACTATCACTGTTCCGAGTATGGGATCTTTTTTATGAAATAAAACCGTCCTGACGCCAAAACCTGCCAGGGACATAAATGATGATATTTTCATGGGGATGGTTTCCTTTTTACAAGTATTTTACCATCCCCGCATAATAAAACCAAACCGGGAGACCGGACTTTATTTTTTGGTGACTTTTCTTATGATATTCGCAAGATTAAGGAAATGATCCGACTTGATAATGGCAATTCCCTGTCCCTCATCGCCGAGCACAACCAGAGAATCTCCGGGATTTATATCAAAAAGCTTTCTTGCCTTTGCAGGAATAACTATCTGACCTTTATCTCCTACCGTCACAAGACCGAAGAGATGCTTTCCTTTGGGAGGAACATCAAGTCCCAGATTGGCGTCGGGTTCATAATTGGCAAGATCGTCAAGGGAAACTCCGAAGCATTCCGCAAGCAATCTGCATTTTTCAAGATCGGGTACGGTTTCACCCGATTCCCATTTAGCTATAGCCTGTCTGGTAACACCGACTTTTTCAGCCAGATCTTCCTGGGTCATATCATGTATTTTTCTGAGATTAACGATATTATCCTTGAACAATTTATTTCTCCTTCTTTTTTCCCGAGATACCGAGTACCGCCCATCTGAAGAAAGGAATCCTCGATATTATTTCATACAGTACATAGGAAGTGACAAATCCCGAAACAAACGAAAGCAGATAAACGACTGCCGGATGCAAAATCCCACAATCTGCGATAAAAAAAGCAACCAAAGATATTCCGAGATAATGGAATACATATAATCCGAAATTCCTCTTTGTCATCCATGCCGTAAAGCTGTTTACGAAATCCAAGTACCTGGCACTGCCTCCTAAAACGGCCATGGATGCAAACCATCCGAATGCAGTAAAAAGAGGATATCTGTTTATTGGAGCATCAGCGTAATTTTCTCCAAAATATTTATAGCAAAATGCAAAGCCGAGGATAAGCGCCGCCGCAAGAAGCAGGAAGAAATATTTCTTCAAAACCTCTATTACCTCATCATGTGAGAAAACAAAATACCCAAGGAAAAACGCCACCGCATAATATCCGAAACGGTATACGCATATGATGGGAGTATTAAGAACCTGTGCTCCGGCAAATGCAAGAAGTGCCATAAATACTACCGGAATAATTCCTGTATTCTTAAGGAGATTCCAAAGCCTGTCCTTTTCAATCTTCCTTACAAATACAAGCAAAACCGAAAACAGCCATAGAATCTGTATGTACCAGAGCACTCCGATCCCCGACAAGACCATGATAAAATACTGTATTATCTTCGGAACGCCGGACAAGTCGGCAAACGCATCCCCGAAGGACATATTGAAATATCCCTGAATAAACCAGAAAACAAAAAGGCCTATGGTGGAAGGGACAAGAAGTTTGGTGGTCCTGCTCTTTATGAACTGCTTCCCGCTATGTCCATTCAGATATAACCTTGAGCTGATTCCGGATATGATAAAAAGCAGGAACATGAACCATGGATAAACCGCGTACTGGTATATATCCCAATACTGAACCTCAAGCCCCGTTATATTTCCGTATCCTCCAAATACACCTGTTGCGGTATACATATAGAAGACGTGATAAATCAGCACTATAACAACGGTGATCCATCTGATGTTGTCCAAATAATGTTTTCTCATACATACCTCACTTTTGCAATAATTGTTAACATCATATTATCCTCCGGAAGGTATGAAAACCACCAACCAAACCAGACATTTTGACACAGATTATGTAATGTTTTGTTGCTTTCTTATGCCCTCTTTACTTTCACTGATTAAAGTATTAAAATTTTAACTTGTAAAAGTAATTGTAATAAGCAGGAATCTCATGCGGGTTCCTTACGGATAAAGGAGAACAGATTACTATGAATGAGAAGTTGAAGTCGGAATCTGTGGATCAGCTTTTTAAGGGCATCCTCGAACTTCAGACCCTCGATGAATGCTATTCTTTCTTCGAAGATCTGTGTACCATCGGTGAACTGGTAAGTATGTCCCAGAGATTTGAAGTAGCCAAGATGTTAAAGGAAGGACAGACCTACCTTGCGATCTCCGCAAAGACCGGAGCATCCACCGCTACCATCAGCAGAGTTAACAGAAGTCTTACTTACGGTAATGACGGATATGATGTAGTCCTTGCCAGAATGAAAGAAAAAGAAAGCAAATAAATCAAGACACAAAAAAACTGTGGAAAGATGATTCTTTCCACAGTTTTATTATGCTCATTATTCCTCTTCTCCGGCTTCGACCACCTGCTCCACAACAGGTTCCGGCTCATTATCTTTGGCCTCCTCCAGAGCATCCTTGACCTCGGATGCGGCCTTTCTGGAATCTTTTCTTTCCCTGGCCTTATAAGATAAGGTTTCCTTGCCTCTTACGGGAGCTCCGTCCTCATCCATAATGCACCTTCCCTGGAACAGGGCTTTATCATCAATGATGATATTTCCGGTATGGATATCTCCGATGACTCTCGAGGTGGAAGACAGCTCTGCTCTTTCGGGAGCAATGATATTTCCCTCGATCTCACCGCCGACAACTATGCCGCCGCACTTTACATTTCCCTTGATAACTCCGCTTGTACCGATGACAAGAGTTCCTTCTACATTAACGTTGCCGGTTATCTTACCGTCGATACGGACGCTGCCCGGAGCAGCAAAATCTCCGTTCATTACGGAACCTTTGCCGATAAGCGTACTGATATTCAATTTCTGATTCTTCATTACTGTACTCCCTTGAAAATCCTTAATCTTTAGTGCGGAAGATCTTATGATCAGCCGCTGATTATCATAACCTCATCCGGATTTATGAAATTGCCTTCATAAATCATCTTATAGCCCAGTGAGGTATTGCCCGATTTAAGATTGTAAAGAGTATTACCGGCAAATACGGTATCACCTTCGGATACCATCGGATCACCGTCGTTCATATATATGGTGAGATATCCGTTGCCATGGTCAATCGTGATGACGGTATAATAGCCGAGGTCTCTTACCTCTTTTTCGGAACTGTCTACCGTCTCACCGGCAACATAATATTCAGCGATGGATCCGTCATCATCGCCTTTGGGATTTGTTCTGATCTCGATAACGGTACCTGCTGCGGTTGCTTTACAATAATCACCTTCGGAACCGTTAAAAATGATAACGGGAATGTCACCGTCAAAAGTATTCGACATGGTGGCGGACCCGCTTAAAGGAAATCCGGTGGGAATGTACAGGCTCTCCAGCTGACTGTTTAAATCCGCGAGCTCATTGCTCTTTGTGTTTACGGTCTGGGAGAGGATCATGATCTCGGAATCTTTGGAAGAGATGGTTTCGTTAAGTCTTGTAACTTCGGACTGAAGTGATGCGATCTGCTCGTTTCTGACATCGATGCCATCGGTATAGTGCTTGATAATGCTGGCCTCATTGGCGAAATATCCTACTGCTACACCAAGAACGGTACATAAGATTAATGTACCGGTGTAAATGAGTCCCTTATGAATCCTGACAGGCTTGATCCGTTCATTAACATCATCCGATGCAACGATCATTTGGCGTCTGATTTTTTTTCTGTGCTTTGAATCCTTCAGCACATAAACAAAACGTGAAGCCATCCAACCTCCGAAATTTATTTATTCCGATAATGGGTAACTATAGCATTATAAAAAAATTTATGCAAACATTTCGTAACATTGATGTAACATTTAGCGTTTTATGAGCAAAATAAAGCAAAAAAGCATTCAATAATATCATAAAATACAAAAAAAGAACTCCGGAAGCGTCCGAAGCTCTTTTTATGATCCTCAATCATTTAACTGCAGATCCTTATGATCTCATCCGTATCAAGTTTTCCTCCATAGATATCAAGTGCCGATCCGACGGTGATATCCACTCTTCCGTCACACATATCCCTGATGCTCTTTATATCGTCATATGATGCGATACCTCCGGCATACGTAACAGGCCTCTCATCAAAGTTTTTCAATATCTCAAGAACACCTTTTTCCGGACCGTTTGCCTTTCCTTCGGAATCAACGGCATGAATAAGAAACTCATCGCAGTATGATGACAGTTCTTTAAGGAGCTCCGGGGTGAGCTTTGTATCCGTCTTGTTCTGCCATCTGTCCGTCATAATATAATAACCGTCTTCGAACCTTTTGCAGCTCAGATCCAAAACAAGTCTTTCGGGAGAAGCTGCTTTGCTTATCTTATCAAGATTATCTTTTTTGATAAGGCCTTCTGCAAAAACATAGGATGTGACTATAACATGGGACGCACCTGCATCCAAAAACTCACCGGCATTATCGGGAGTGATACCGCCTCCCACCTGAAGACCTCCGGGATATGTTCTAAGCGCATTCATGCATTCGGCATATGACGCATCATATTCCGGAGTTCCTTTTTTATTCAGGATAATGACATGTCCGCCCTTAAGACCTTTTTCTTCAAACATACCGGCATAGTAAACAGAAGTCTTTTCAGACACAAAATTTTCCGATGCACTGCTTCCTTCATCTTTCAATGAGGATCCAACGATCTGTTTTACTCTTCCGTTGTGAATATCGATACAGGGGCGAAATCTCATTACTTGTTAAGTGACTCCTCGATAACGTTGCTCATGTCATAAAAGCCGGGCTGTTTACCTGCAAGGAATATCGCTGCACTGACCGCACCCTTTGCAAATACAGCTCTTGAATACGCACTGTGTGAGAACGTGATAACCTCATCGGTACCCGCGAAAATAACATCGTGGTCACCTACTATAGTACCACCTCTGACCGCACTGATGCCGATTTCTTTATCAGGTCTCTTTTCTCTTCTGGAAGATCTGTCATAGACATACTCATATTCATTGCCCAAAGCTTCGTTTACGGAATCCGCAAGAGCAAGTGCCGTTCCGCTGGGAGCATCGAGTTTCATCCTGTGATGCTTTTCCACGATCTCGATATCGAATCCTGAAGGGCCAAGGATAGCTGCAGCATCCTTAAGAAGCTTCTGAAGAAGGTTGATACCGAGGCTCATATTTGCACTCTTAAGAACCGCAATCTTACCCGAAAGAACTTTAACCTTGGAAAGTTGCTCCTCGGAAAGACCTGTAGAGCAAAGCACAAGGGGAAGGTTCTTAGCCTCACAGTAGTCCATAAGCTTATCTGCTGCGGATGCGGTGGAGAAATCGATAACAACATCGGCCTCCACGTCACATGCATTTATATCGGTAAATACCGGGTAACCGTTGGTGGTAATATTATCCGCTACATCTATTCCTGCGACGATCTCGGCATCATCACGATCTTTAACTATGCCCGTGATCATCTGTCCCATACGGCCGTTGCAGCCGTGCATTATTATTCTGGTCATATCTGCACCTCAGTCTTTGGAAAGATCATTGAATTTAATGACTGCGCCTTCTGCCACTTTAAGTCCGTAATCCGCAAGGGATTTCTTAAGTCTTGAAACATTTGCTTCTTCCATTTCGGTAAGAGGAAGTCTTAAGGGGCCCGCATTCATTCCCATGAGATTGAGTGCAGTCTTAACAGGAATGGGATTTACCTCGCAGAAAAGACTTCCGATGAGATCAAGCGCCTCAAGCTGAAGCTTGCAGCTCTTCTTAACATCTCCCTCAAGGTATGATGCTACTATGTCGTGAGTCTGACGGGGAGCTACATTTGAAAGAACGGAGATAACTCCGAGTCCGCCCAGTGAAAGAAGAGGTACGATCTGATCGTCATTTCCGGAATAGATCGCAAAATCCTCATCCATAAGTGATGCAAGTGTTGCAACCTGTGAGATGTTTCCGCTTGCTTCCTTGATAGCTACTACATTCTTAGCACGCTCGTGAATGGTCTTAACGGTTGCGGGAAGAATGTTGCATCCGGTTCTCGAAGGAACATTGTATAAGATAACAGGGATCTTAACAGACTCGGCTGTCTTTACGAAGTGCTCTACAAGTCCTTTCTGAGTAGCCTTGTTATAATAAGGAGTAACAAGAAGAAGTGCATCGGCTCCTGCCTTCTCTGCCTCAACGCTGAGGTAAATAGCGGTCTCGGTGCTGTTTGATCCTGTTCCTGCAATAACGGGGACACGTCCTGCAACCTTCTCTACGGTATGTCTGATGACATTAAGATGCTCCTCATGGGTAAGGGTTGATGCCTCGCCTGTGGTTCCGCATGCTACGATGGCATCGGTTCCGCCGGAGATCTGGAACTCGATAAGCTCGTCAAGCTTTTCGAAATTAACGCTTCCGTCAGCGGTCATGGGTGTTACGAGTGCAACTGCAGCTCCTGTGAAAATAGGTTTGCTCATTTTGTTTCTCCTCTCGAAAAAAGGTTTTTTACTACGTCAGTCTTATAAAAAAAGACTGACACGTAATAAAATACGGTCAGCCGTTATCAACAAAATAATTTGATAGCTCCCCATCCCTTATAAGGATGACAGTCATACGGATATTCTCCGCATGCCCAGGATCCGGTCTTACGTATCGATCGTTCCTTCGGCGCCTCACCCTTTCACAAGTCTTCATCTGTGTACGTCACATCTGACTTCTTAGTAATGATCGGCGCAACCTCTACCGTTTTTTATTAACTTAACGCAAATACTATCACCATCAAAGTGATGTGTCAATAGCCGCCGGAGAAGGGAGCCTCAACAGCATTTCGCTCCCAATAATTTATTGAAGAGTAGCCAATATACGTATACAATCATATTAGCCGATAACGGTCATTATTGTGAGAGGGAAAATATATGGATAATTCCGCCAGAGAGATAGAGATTAATATCATCAGTTTATTCTTTTATTTGGCTAAGCGCTGGAGAAGCATCCTTGCAGTAGCATTCGCAACAGTTATTCTGTTCCTTCCGTTCGGAATCCGAAAAATCCGTAATTTAATAAACGAAACAAATAATCTGCCAACCGCAGAAGAAGTATCCGCTTCCACAGACGCCGTTGATGAAAACAATGAAGGAAGCGATGCCATTGAGCCCTCCATTCTCATGCCGGTGGATATCAATTCAGCAAATAACTGCTATGCATCTATCAAAAATTATCAGGATCTGAAAGCTTACTATTCCAATACCCCATATATGCTGATCGACGTCAATGCCACACCGCATTCAACAGCCATAATCGATATCACTGCCGAAGAAGGAAGCGATATTGCCAATATTACGAATCTGTATCAGAAACTTATCGAGGATATCTCATATCACGAATACGCCAATAATTATACCGGGAATTCGATCTATTCATGGGATTACCTTGTATCATTTGAAGGTCAGGTGGACGGAAACAACCGCAGAAGTATTATTAAGTTATCTTTTCTGTATCCGGAAAAAGAAATCTGTACACAATTAATGGAATCGGCAATAGAATTTATACACTCCAGCAAAGATTCCATCTCCGAATTGTATGGCGAATATACGATCACGGTAATATCCGAAACAACCGAGATCATATACTCAAAATATATTGAAGACATCCAGAATAATTCCATAAGCCTTCTTGATCAAACATGTACCGGTATTATTCAGCAAATACAAGAATTCAATAAGCCTCAGCTCGAATACCTGTCAGAACTCATGAAGAGCGATCCTCTTTCGGATACGGATATTGCCAAAATAATATCCGATACCATCGATATTAAAGAAATACAAATAGAAGCTCAGCTTGCACAAGGATCGGCTGAAGACACGGCATCCTTAACAGGCGATGGATCAGAAGAAAACCTGCCCGTTAATACGGGTATCACAAAAACGGAATTAATAAAGATGTTGATGAAAAATCTGATACTGGGTTTATTCTGCGGATTATTTTTATCTGTATGTTTTCATTCTCTTAACTTTATTATGACTAATCGTTTGGACTATGCCGACAATCTGACGGAATTGTTTGGTATTACACATTTTGGAAACATAATCAGAAACCGTGCTTTCAAGTCCCCCATTGACAAACTCATCAATAAACTGCAGCACATGCAAAAGAAATTGGATGAGAATAATGATATAGATCTTTGCGCAACAGATATATCTTTATCACTTGAAAATAAAAATGACTTTAAGTCTGCCATAATCACATGCAAATCTGAATTCGAGAATTCCGATCTGCTCAATAAACTGTCAGCCAAACTGTCCGAACACGGAAAGAGCACTACAATAATCCAGAACGTACTGGAACATTCAAACAGCTTCAACAGCATGACCAATTTAGACGGAGTTATAATTGCCGGAATGAGTGAGAAAACTCTGCGAAATGATATCTACAGACTTAAAGAGATCTTAAAACGTCACAATATTGCGATCATCGGCGGAATAATTATAGAGTAAACATATCAAATAAGATACCGGTGGGTACTGTTCTCGGATTGAACAATACCCACCGGCTTTTTTAAATTAGTTATTGAAATTTGCTCTCTTACGAAGTCTTGAATCAAGGATCTTCTTTCTGATACGGAGAGTCTGGGGTGTTACCTCAAGAAGCTCGTCGGTTTCGATGAAATCGAGTGCCTGCTCAAGTGAAAGAACCTTGGGAGGTGTAAGACGAAGTGCCTCGTCAGCGGATGAGGATCTGGTGTTGGTCAGCTGCTTCTTCTTGCATACATTGACCTCGATATCCTCTGATCTGCCGGTCTCGCCGACAACCATTCCCGCATAAACCTTATCGCCTGCGGTAATGAAAAGAGTTCCTCTCTCCTGTGCATTAAAGAGACCGTATGTAATAGCTTCGCCCGCTTCGAATGCGATGAGAGATCCCATCTTTCTGTAAGAGATATCTCCCTTATAAGGAGCATATCCGTCAAACTCGGTATTGATAACTCCGTTTCCCTTGGTATCGGTGAGGAACTCTCCTCTGTATCCGATAAGTCCTCTTGAAGGGATAAGGAACTCAAGTCTGGTATATGTACCGCCGCTGATGGAGCTCATATTGCGGAGTTCTCCCTTTCTGCTGCCCAGCTTCTCGATAACGGCGCCGGTACAGTCATTGGGAACGTCTATATATGCCACTTCCATGGGCTCGGTCTTCTTGCCGGCTTCATCGGTCTTATAGAGAACCTCTGCCTTGGAAACCGCAAATTCATATCCTTCTCTTCTCATTGTCTCTATGAGAACGGAAAGGTGAAGCTCTCCTCTTCCGGATACTTTGAAACGGTCGGTATCTTCGGTCTCCTCGACTCTGAGCGATACGTCCGTATTAAGCTCTTTGTAAAGTCTGTCCCTGAGATGCCTTGATGTAACGAATTTACCTTCCTGTCCCGCAAGAGGTGAATCGTTAACACAGAAATCTATGGCGATAGTAGGCTCTGAGATCTTCTGGAAGGGAATGGGATCTACTGCATCAGGGCTGCAGATGGTGTCTCCGATATGAATCTCGGAAATTCCCGAAATGGCAACGATCGAGCCGATCTTTGCTTCGTTTACCTCCACCTTTGCAAGTCCGTCAAACTCATAAAGCTTACTTATCTTGGTCTTTATAAGCTTATCGGAATCATGGTGGTTACAGATAACAACTTCCTGATTTACTTTAACGGATCCGTTCTCAACCTTACCGATACCGATACGGCCGACATACTCATTGTAATCTATGGTAGAGATAAGAACCTGAGTTCCGGAATCCGGATCTCCCTCGGGTGCGGGAATGTAATCAAGAATGGTATCAAAAAGAGGTGCCATACTTGTTCCCTGCTCATCGGGATCCATACTTGCTATACCACTCTTAGCGGAAGCATATACAAAAGGACAGTCAAGCTGTGCATCATCCGCATCAAGCTCAAGGAAAAGCTCAAGAACCTCATCCACAACCTCTCTGGGACGGGCCTCGGGACGATCGATCTTATTGATACATACTATAACGGGAAGCTTAAGCTCAAGTGCCTTCCTTAGAACGAATTTAGTCTGGGGCATTGCACCTTCGAATGCATCAACAACGAGGATTACTCCGTTGACCATCTTAAGTACACGCTCAACCTCACCGCCGAAATCCGCATGTCCCGGAGTATCGATGATGTTGATCTTGGTATTCTTATATGTAACCGCGGTATTCTTGGAAAGAATCGTGATACCGCGCTCACGCTCGATATCTCCGGAGTCCATTACACGCTCCGCAACTTCCTGATTCTCTCTGAATACACCACTCTGCTTCAGAAGCTCATCGACCAGGGTGGTCTTGCCGTGGTCTACATGGGCGATTATTGCGACATTTCTTATGTCTTCTCTCTTAGTGATCATAATATCTCCTCTCAAAACCTTAATAATATAACGCATGAGAGTTAATTTTTCAAGTGCAGCGTCTTTCCCGTTTGGCAAAGATAAAAAAGAGACGTACCCGCGATGGAATACGTCTCTTTTGATATCATATGTTATCTAGGGCTATCAATCCTTGGAAAGAGTGATATATACATCAAATCCGCCATCATAATCAGGATCATAATAGTTGAGACAGATCATGAGATCATCACGCTCAGATGAATACCACCAATATATATAATTGCTGTCGGAAAGGTCATCCTCATCAAGGATCCATGCTTCGTCGGTGGTATCTGCGGTCATCTTATCATCGGTAAGCTCAACCCAGAATGAGAAGATCGCATTTCCGTCATGAGACCAGTCTCCGCCCCAAAGATCCATTTCATCGGAAAATCCTTCGAAGAAGGTTCTTCCGTCGGCATCTCCGACCATAGCATAAACATCATCCCACTCATAATACTCATCTTCCCACTTATCGGTACCGTAAAGAGTGATGGTTCCGCTGTAAGTGCCATACCAGTCATCTACACTTCCGGTAGCGGCGCTGGGTTCAGGCTCGGGCTCGGGCTCGGGTTCAGGTTCGGGCTCGGGTTCGGGTTCAGGCTCGGGTTCGGGCTCTTCGGGTGCTGTAACGGTAACTTTGATGGTAATCTCATCTTCGGAATTGGAAGCGGTAACGGTAACCTTAGCCTTACCATCTTCAAGTCCGGTAATGGTGATCGTTCCGTCGCTCTCCTTAACCTTTGCGATGTCCTCGTCATCGATCTCTACGACTACATCCTTGAGATCATCATAATTCTCGATCTCTACCTTTACCTTCTCATCTACTTCAACCTCAACCTTGGTCTCGGATACTTCGATGGGAAAAGTCTTGGCTGCACCACATCCGCAAATGCTTGAAAGAAGTGTAAGCATAAGTGAAAGGGATACAACTTTTTTAAAAGCTGCTTTTTTCATTTTTATAACCTCCTCGTGTTTATAACAAACTATATCACACAATACCACCGACCGGGCTCCCAGTCAATTATCATATTGCATTTACCTGTTTTACCAATCAATCCTGTCGAAATACCAGGTGCTTCCTCCGAGATATTCATTTCCGTACATGGAACTCGTAGAAATGACCAGTCTGCCGTCCATATTAACATCGCAAATTATTATCTCTAATGTAGACCCACCGGCTTCATCACCGGATCCGGGTGTATAGGTGTAGCACAGATCGGCGTTTTCATCCGCTTCCAGATCTCCGGATATAACCATCTCGTTTTCGGTATTTAAGAATCTGTAAAGTTCAAAAGAACCATCCTCATAAATGTCCATGGTCATAAAGAACTCACTGTCCGGAGTGTAATACGTTACATCCCCCTCTGTATCCGTAAGGTACAGTCCCCAACCTCCGACACTGTCACGAAGTAAAGTATCCGCATCGTCATAATCGTTACTGTGAGTTGAATGAATCCTTCTGAATTCGTTGCCTGTCATGGTTCCTGCAAATACTCGATAAGAATCGGCTAATATTTCCCTAAGAGTCTCGGAATCCATGGTCTCTATATCTCCGTCGGAGAGAGGGTAGAAAGCTGTGCCCTCATATATACCAAAGGCCATATTCTTTACGACATGATCTCCGGAATATGAATCAATGTATTCATGAAATTCATCCTCGGTCATTTCCCCGTCAGGCCCGAAATAGACGGCTTCATACCCGTTATCATAATGGTATTGATACATGCCATAGATATCATTCAGAATGACCCCGTCTTTCAGGGAAACATCACAATATCTGAATCCGGACATATCAGAATCTTCAGAAAGAGATTTCGGAATCAGATAATGGATCCTTCCATCGCCCTTATCATAAAATGCATCCAGAAAATTCCAATTTGCGATTTTTGGCACAATGCACTCTTCCGAATCTATTCCGAGAAAAGCATACTCAGGCTCGTAGTAACCATCCCCGTCTTCACTTATCTCATAAATACGGTTCTCGAGTCCTGCACCGTACCAGCTGCCTCCGGATAAAACCAGTTCACATCTTCCGTTAAAATCAAGATCGCACACCATACAGGAGGTGAAACTGTATTCATCGGACTGTGGAAAAAAGATATCATCACGGTTTTTAAGGAATATATCCATCTGCGAATAGAGAGTATCATCATCGATCTCTCTGACTATTTCCCGGAAGCCGGTTTCAGATTCGTCGCTTAATGACTCCGAATCGTCATCATCAGAATCTTCATCTTCTTCGTCCTCATCATCCTCATCTTTGTCAGAATCCGAATCTTCTTCGTCCTCTTCTATTTCCGTCTGAGAATCGGATGATTTACCGCATCCGGACAAAACAGAAGAACATATTATACCTGCCATAATAAGCGCAAAATATTTTTTTCTCATAATTCTCCTCACAAGCCGGTTGAAATGCTTATTTCCAGCTCTGCCTCTCAAAGGTCAGAATCGAACCACCTATAGACTCGTCATTCTCATTATAAAATTTTACATAAACTTCCATTACATCCGGATCCGCAATATCCAGCATTAACATATATGTCACATAAACAACGGGATCCGAAACAACTTCTTTGTCCTCGCAGATAAAATACGGTTTGTCTGTTTCACCGATCAAAATATCACCGCTGATCTCCAACTGAAGCTCACCGTAACTGAACTCTTTAAGCGTAGCGGTTTTATCGGAATCCACGATCAATGTTACATTATACGAACCGCCCTCTTCATAATATGTAACTTCACCTTCGCTCTGAGTTGATACAAGTTCCCACTCCCCGAAATACCTGTCGGATAATACAAATCCGGTTGAGTTATCCGAATCAGCCCTGACAAATTCCGCAAGGTATGCGTCATACAATTCTCCATCCTTATCATATGCGCTTATGAGAACTGAGACACTGCCTCCGCTCTCTGTAAGATCACTGAATTCAAAACAGATCCTGCCAATCTCTTCGTCTGTAAATTCATCCTCATAATCTTCATAAACTACCGTGACACGGTCATCTTCTGTTTCGACCGAAAGAAGTTCCGACAGTTCTTCCTCTCCGTCATAATAAATCGAAAATAAAACCGTCCGATCCTCATAAAATTCGAAAGTCATGAAATCGGATGAATCTTCATCATAATAATCGGTGGTTAACTCATCATAGGCTATTGCGTACAGATTCCAGGTTCCGATAAGATTTTCATAAAAAACACTTTCCTCTAAAGCAGAGACATATGGAATATCATACACTTCGTCGAATGAATCCTTACTCATCTCTCCGCAGAATACATTGTAGGAATCGGTAAGGATCGTCTTCAGTTCATCATCGCTTACTTCATGTATGGATGCATTGTAGTAGTTTTTCTCGGAATATATTCCGAATGAGATCTCATCGAATTTATAATCATCATGATAATCGTCCAGATAATCTGAAAAATCATCGGCATCGCTTATGTCTGTACCGTCATCCGTATAGAAAACCCAATCTGATTCCAATATCGCAGAGGCATAGTTATAACAAACTACTTTTCCTTCCGAATAAGTAACCTCATACGCTATGTATATCGGTTCTCCGTCTCTTTCTTCTATGGCGTTATATATTTCATATCCGGTTTCGGTCTTCTTTCTGTTATAGAAAAAACCGGCACCGTTTGAAAAATCAGGATATATTCCCGAAGAAACATCAAGTCCTTTCCACTTCCATTTTGCTTCATCAAGGTTTTTTCCGTCTTCATCAACTTCATACAATCTGACCTCGGATAGTCCCTGATCCGAAAGTCCTGTTATGGCAATGATCTCCAATCTTCCGTTATGATCGAGATCTGTAACAAGATATGCATTATCACTTGAAGAGGTGCTGCCGGCCGGAATCATCCAGTCTTCTCTGTTTTTGACCAGTGCTTTCACCTGGTCTTTCAGATCCGATCTGTCCAATATCTCTACATAAACAGGCTTGTCATCCTCTTCTTCATCTTCGGTTTCTTCTTTTTCATCCGTATCTTCCACGGCTTCATCCATACTGTTTGTACAGGACGAAAGAGAAAATAATACCGTCATAAGACATGCAAGTATAATAAATAAATATTTCTTTTTCATATGGCCAATCCTTGTTATTCTGATCTCCGGAAATACCAGGTGCTTCCACCCATATATGAATTATCCTTCCAGGTGTCTGTCGTAAGGACCAGTAAACCGTCCTCATTTATATCCACGATTGAGATAACCATATCGTCATAATACATACCATCACCGGAAGCAGGTACAAAACTTCCCATAACGGTTCCGTCACCATGCTCAAACATGTTCATATCTATCGTATATTCATCGCCGGAACCGGGTCTTTCCGTCAAATGTAAAGTCCAGTCGTCTCTGATCTCCAAAGTGGAATAATGCTCGTCATCTTCCTCATAGTAGGTAATATCCCCTTCGGTATCAGACATATAAAGTTCCCAGTCTCCGACCGAAAGCTCAAACAGTTCCTCGGGTGTACGTGATGAATCTGCCACTCTGTATCTTTCACAGAAAGAGGAAAAATCCAATTTTCCGGCAAAACACAGATAAGAATCCGTCAAAATATCCCTTAATTCATCGGAACTCATATACTCTACAGGAGAGCTGTTCCATGAATTGGAACTGTCTCCATAATAAAACCCGAGCATAAAATCCGTAAGCCCGGTGCTATAAGCATGAAAATACAAAGTCGAGTAGAATTCGCCTTCGGTGATCTCACCGCTCAGATCATAGTACTTATCAACTTCATCTCCGTCCGATCCCTGGGATCTGCTCATGGCAAATACCTGACTGTTTACGGTATTGTCGGATATATAAACATCACAGTGCCTGGTACCGCCGTCACTGAAGGAATTCAGATAATAATCCGTAAAAAGAAAATGAGCGGTTCCGGTATTTTTATCAAAATATCCCTGAACGTAATCGGATACGGAAAAATCCGGAACAGGCTTCTTGTCTTCATCCAATCCGGAAAAAGACCACTCCAAAAGATCAAATCCGTTCTCTTCTTCATTGATCTCATATATATTGACGAAACTCATATTGGTCGCACCCGACCACCCTCCCGCGATCAGGTCGGCACGTCCGTTAAAATTCAGATCATTAAGGCAATAAAATGTGGAATCATAATTGACCGCTTCACCTGCGGGTATCACCCAATCTTCACGGTCTGCCAGAAAAATATCTACCTGCGAAGCAAGCGTTTCGTCATCGATTTCTTTGACTATGGCAGGCTTTTGAGCGCTCTGTTCTTCCTCATTGGCAGAATCTTCGCCCGATCCTTCATCTTCTTCCGGATCATCTTCCTCATCTTCGGAGTCCGAGGCAACCTCAGGTGCAATATCTGCTGCCTTTCCGCAACCGGACATAAAAATCGAAGAACAAAGAATTCCTGCCATCATAAGGGCAAAATTTTTTTTTCTCATGCTTCTCCTCCCCGAGTCAGCAGGGACGGTTCTATCTGACTCTTTTACTTAACCGTGGGTTTTTTCAAATGTAAGAAGACACCCTCCGATCATATCTCCGTCTTCATCATAAAAATCAAGAAATACATCCATAACATTATAATCGGCGATATTAAGAAATAATGTGTAAGTCTCGAAGGCGATAGGTGCGGTGAGCGCATCCTTATCCCCGTATCCGAAATAGGGAAGACCAACGGAATCAAATCGTATTTCGGCTTTTATCTCAAGGTCAAGTTTTCCGTTTCTGTACTCTTGAAGATCAGCCATGCCGTCTTCGCTTACGATCAGGGTAGCATTAAATGAACCGTTCGGCTCGTAATAAGTCACATCACCCTCGATCTCACTGGAAACAAGCTCCCATTCCCCTATATATCTGTCAAGAGAACGCTCTGAGCCTCCGCCGGCCTGAGAGGCATCATCCCTGACAAATACCATCTCGTAACCTTCTTCGATGTATCCGTCCTTGTCATAAACCAGATTGTAAACATCAATATCCTGTCCGTCATCCGATATACTCATGATCATAAACTGCACATAGTCAAGATCTTCGGATAAAAAGTCTCCTTCGGGATCACGTAACTCCAGTATCCAAAATCCGTCGTCATCATATACGGTCATTTCTCTCCAAAAATCTTCCGTACCGTCAAAGTATGAATGGAATTTGGCGGTCATATCCGCGCAAAGCTCTATCACGAAATAACCGTTCGAATCAACGTCATAATACTCGGTTTCATATCCGTCATTACTGGAGTAAAGAACCCAGGAGCCGACAAGATCATCGTAATCCATCTCTCCGTCATATCCGGAGCTGACAGGCTCAGCATTATATTTTTCGTCGAAATCAACGAAATCATACTCGCCGGAATAAACCCTGTAGGAATCGGTAAGTATGGTACTAAGAGAAGGATCATCAAGATCCTGAACCGCATACGTGGAATAATCCTTATAAAGACCGAAATAAGCCTGCTTTTCATTACGTCTCTTGGGATAGTCGTTCAGATAATCAATAAAATCTTCATCATTGTCTATCTCGGTTCCGTCATCCAGGAAAAACTCAGTGTCACCGTCGTATATGAACCCGCCGTAACCCCAACATACAGCCTTTCCATCGGAATATGAAAGATCGCAATAGATAATACCGAACTCACCGTTTCCGTTATCAATGGAATTATCGATCATGAAATGAGTTACGTTTTCTTTTTTATCATAGTAAGTCCTGATATATGAATCACCGTAAAAATCGGGGTATGTATCGGATGATATATCCAGGCCCTTATATTTCCATTTTGCCTCTTTAAGATTCTTTCCCTTTTCATCCACCTCATAAATATGAACTTCGGTAAGATCCCCGTACTCGAAACGCTGTACGGAAATAATCTCCGCCCTTCCGTTATGATCAAGATCTGCCACACAGTATTCTGCCCTGTCAACAGATGCGCTTCCGCCGGAGGGAACAATCCAATCATCGCGCTTCTTAACGATAACCTTTATCTGATCTTCCAGATCATCTTCATCTATGGTATCGACATAGACGATCTCTTCCTCTTCTTCCTCTTCTTCATCATCGTCCTTATCGTCTTCCTCTTCCTCATCACGGACAATTTCATCCGCAAGACGCCCGCATGCCGACAGGGTTAACGATAAAGCCATAAAACAGGAAAGAATAAGCGCCAGATATCTTTTTTTCATAATCTCCTCCTTTACTGACGAAAATGGGGACATTCCATTTTTGTCATGGGTATGAGTTTCTATAGGTAAGCCATATCCGATGACAAAAATGAAACGTCCCCAATGTCATCTAATTAAATAGACGGAATTCAGGTGATGCTCGTCATTTCTAAACCGATTATTTTGTTATGGAGTTTTTCGATTCACAGGCCTTGGACTTAAGATCTCTTGCATTGGACAGTGAACTTTCGGAAAGTGAATCCGAGCCGAGAAGTCTTGCAATCTCAGCAACAGAACCTTCTTCGTCCGTAAGTCTGATATCAGTGGTGGTAGATCCTCCGTCCGTTTGTTTGACAATGACAAAATGATGATCTGCCATTGCCGCTATCTGCGGAAGATGTGTGATGCAGATTACCTGATGGTGCCTTGATACTCCCGCCAAAGACTCAGCGACCTTCCATGCGGTGATTCCGCTGATACCGGCATCTATCTCATCAAAGATAAGTGTTCCGGTATCTTCTCTGCCGGCCATGACAGTTTTTACGGCCAGCATCATTCTGGACAGTTCTCCGCCGGATGAAGCCTCCGCAAGCGGCTTTCTGTCTTCTCCGGGATTAAATGATATATAGAAATCTACCTGATCCGTTCCCGAAGGACCGGGCTTAACTTCATCAAGTCTTATTTCCAGATCGACGGTATTAAAATTCAGATCCATCAATCTGTCTGTGAGTTCCTTTTGAAGAAGAGGTGCATTCTTTCTCCGGATATCCGACGCCTTACGTGCTACATTGAAGTACTCTTCCTCAGCCTTCTTCACATCTTCCTTAAGCTTCGCAAGGTACGCATCATAATCCGCATACTTGGCAAGAATTTCTCTCCTGTCATCGGCATATTTAAGAATATCGGGAATGGTTCTGCCGTATTTGCTCTTCAGCTTATTGATAAGATCGAGTCTCTCCGTTACACGTGCAAACTCTTCCTCGTCAAATTCCATTGAGGATATATACGAGCCCATGGACATATTAAGATCACCCAAAATGGATTCCGCAGATCTTAATTCTTCCTCAAAGTTTTTTACCTCATTGTCATATTCACTTATCTGGGAAAGCTCTCTTAGAGCCATGGACACAAGTGAAAACGCATTCTCACCTTCATCAGAACCGATCAATCCATGCGCTCTTACAAGACCTTCGGCAATCTTCCTGAAATTATTTAACTTACCGTATGAAACCTCAAGTTCTTCATCTTCACCTTCAATAAGGGCAGCATCTTCTATCTCTCCAACTTCAAACTCAGCAAGTGATGCTTCTCTTGATGATGATCCCGTATCGGAAGTTTCCGCATCCAGCTTTTCCTGAAGATCGGTCATAACATGATATTTCTCTCGGATCTCATTCAAAAGTTCCGGCATCTTATCACCCGAATACAGATCCAGGATACTCAAAAGTTCGGACTTTTTAAGAAGAGTTTCATAGTCTCTCTGGCCGTGCACATCAATAAAAGCCTGAGCGAGTTTTTTCATCTCCCTTACGGCCACATTGGATCCGTTGATCTTACATGAACTTCTCGTAGAAGAACATGTTCTTTTGATTATGACACTGCCGTCATCTTCGGGATATATATCAAGTTCTTTCAAAACCTCCAAAGCCTTGTCCGGAACACGGTCAAATACAAGCTCAACAAGAGCCTGTTCCGTTCCCTTTCTGATCATGGAGGTATCAAATTTCGAACCCATGGCCATCATAACCGAGCCCATGAGAAGTGATTTACCCGCACCGGTTTCTCCGGTCAGGATATTGAGCCCCTCCGAGAATTCGATATCCGCATCCTCTATCAGAGCCAGATTTTGTACATGAAGATTTTTAAGCATTTGAACTTTTCCGCCTTTTTCCTTCTGAATCAGCGGTAGGAAACCGGTATATGTTTATTGTCCGACTATATCTTTGATCCTTGCCATAAGACCGTCCACGGATGACGCGTCCCTTACGGCGATCATAATGGTATCATCACCTGCGATACATCCGGTAACTTCTTTCAGATGCATGGCATCTATGGATGCGGCAACAGCCATTGCCATTCCGGCAACTGTCTTGAGTACGAGAAGACTCTGTGCTTTGTCCATGGTGACGAAGCCGTCTCTTAAGACTCTGGAGTATTTTTCGTCCATATCCCCTTCGGACATGCGGATCCTCACGTATTTCTGACCGGTAAGATCCGAAGGCATTTTCGACAGAGACAGTTCACGGATATCTCTGGATACGGTTGCCTGAGTAGCGGGGAATCCGGCCTCTTCAAGAAGCGCACAGAGTTCCTCCTGAGTCGATATGTCACGGCTTTCTATGAGGTCTAATATTGCTCTTTGTCTTTCTTCTTTTTTCAGCATCAGGTATCTCCGAGTTTCTTGTGCAGGGTTTCAAGGAAACTAAGGTTATTAAGTCTGATAAAGTCCGTATATTTCTCCGATTTTCTGATCCTTACGGTATCTCCTTTTTGAAGAAGAACTCTTATGCTTCCGTCAAAAGAACACTCCGCGGGTCTGAACTCTCCGTCTGTTTCGGGAATCCTTACTTCTATCTTATCCTGTGCGGATAGGATAATGCTCGCCTGGATAAGAGAGTGGGAACAGATGGAAGTCATGATCATTACATCCGACGTCGGTATCGCAATGGGGCCGCCTGCTGAAAGGTTATATCCCGAGGATCCCGTGGGGGTAGTGACTATGATTCCGTCACCGAGGTAATCTTTCAAAAACTGTCCGTTTACATATACGGGAAGTTTTATAAGATTCATCCCGCCGTATCTGCTGATAACAATATCGTTAAGCGAACGGCTGGTAATAACTTCACCGTTTTTCCTGATAACCTCACCTCGAAGCATCATCCTCTTCTCGGTTATATAATCTCCGCTGATAAGCCGGTCGATACTGTCTTCAATCTTGTCAGGCTCTATCTCGGTCAAGAATCCCAGTCGTCCGAGATTGACTCCTACGATGGGGATCTCAAGTTCTCTTGCTTCCCTGGCAGCCTGAAGAACGGTTCCGTCACCGCCGAGGACGATTATGCAGTCGTACTCTCCGGGTTTAAGCCCCATGTCGGCATCCTTATCTTCCGTCCTTACAAGATCCGATACTATTACGCTCCAGGCCACGCCTTTTTTATCAAGAAGATCCGATACTCTCTTGGTGATCACGCCATCCGGATCTTTATGTTTATTTGCATAAATAAGAATTTTTTTCATCATGTAAGCTCCGTATGAGATTTACCGGCCAATTCTTTTATCTTAGCCTTAAAGCTTTCTTCGGATGCGATCCATGCTCCCTGCTTTCCCGATTCCTCAAAACATTCGATGGCTTCTTTTTCTTCCAGCTTTAAGATATCTTCGGGAATGTCATCCTTTTTCTCAAGGCTCATAAGATATTCGATATTGCCTTCGGGTCCCTTAATGGGTGAAAAGTCTATTCCGAGTATCTTAAATCCCACGAAATCCGCAAAACTTACGGCTCTTTCTATGACTTCTTCATGAACGGATAATTCTCTTACAACACCGTTTTTTCCGACCTTGCCTTTCCCTGCTTCAAACTGAGGTTTGATAAGCGCCACGATCCTTCCGTGATCGGATAGAAGGTTTCTTGCGGGGATAAGTATCTTATCAAGAGAGATGAAGGAAACATCAACACTTGCAAAATCAATCTTCTCCGGAATATCTCCGGGAGTCAGGAATCTGAAATTGGTCTGCTCCATGACAACAACTCTGTCATCATTTCTAAGCTTCCAGTCAAGTTGACCTCTTCCCACATCCACGGAATAGACTCTTACCGCACCGTTTTGAAGCATACAGTCAGTGAAACCTCCGGTGGAAGAACCTATATCCATGCACACTTTACCGCTCAGATCGATTCCCCAGACCTGCATGGCTTTCTCAAGCTTAAAGCCTCCGCGGCTGACATATTTAAGTTGTTTGGATCTTACTTCGATATTTAACCCTTCGGGATTAAAGCTTGCTCCGGCTTTATCTTCGCGGTTTCCGTCCACAAAAACTTCTCCCGCCATGATAAGTGCTTTTGCTTTTTCTCTCGAAGGAGCAAGACCCATATTTACGAGCAAAACATCAAGTCTTTCTTTCATATCAAAGTCCTATGGAAAGCTTCTTTTTGATACGGTCTGCGATACTTTCGGGATCCAGTCCTATCTCTTTTCTAAGTTCTTCTACACTTCCCTGATGAATAAATCTGTCGGGAATTCCCAGACACATTATCTCTTTTTCTATACCCTCATCGGCAAGAAGTCTGAGTACTCCGCTTCCGAATCCTCCACTGACAACATTATCTTCAAGCGTAATTATAAGAGAATGATTCTTACAAGCTCCGAGTATCATATTCTTATCGAGAGGCTTTGCAAATCGTGCATTGATTATACTTACGTGGAGCGAAGAGCCGTTCAGGAGCTCTTTAACCTTAAGCGCGGTCTCCACCATATTTCCGATGGCCATGATACAAATACCGTCTTCTTCGCAGATCCACTCGCTCTTGCCGAGTTCGATGGGCTGTCTTTTATCCTGAAGTCCGGCATAAGCGGTTCCTCTCGGATATCTCACCGCAATGGGACCGTCATAAGAAACCGCGAATTTAAGCATATCGGAAAGCTCCCATTTATTCTTGGGAGACATCACCACCATGTTAGGCATCTGTGTAAGGTAAGAAAGATCGAACACTCCCTGATGGGTCTCTCCGTCAGCACCGACAAGTCCGCCCCTGTCTATCGCAAATACAACCGGCAGATTCTGCAGACAGACATCATGAAGAACCTGATCGTATGCTCTTTGCAAAAACGATGAATAAACCGCGACAATGGGCTTAAACCCGCCCCTTGCAAGGCCTGCGGCGAAAGTGACCGCATGCTGTTCCGCAATTCCCACATCATAAAATCTTTCGGGGAATTTATTCCTGAAACGTTTTAAACCGCATCCTTCCGCCATTGCAGCGGTTATGGCTACAACCTTATCGTCTCTTTCTCCGAGCTTGCACATTACGGTTGAAAAGATATCGGTCCAGCCCGCAACCGTCCTGTGATTTAAAGGAACTCCGTTTGTTACGTCAAAAGGTTCTGTTCCGTGAAATCTAGCGGGATGCTTGATCGCAGGTTCAAAGCCGTTACCTTTCTTTGTAATGACATGGATAAGAACGGCTCTCTTAAAACGTTTGGCTTCGGTTATAGCAGTCCTTAAGGCATAGATATTATGTCCGTCAATCGGTCCCAGATAAACCACGCCCATTTCCTCAAACATCATTCCTGCCGGAACCATGAGGGATTTAAAGCTGTTCTTAGCTCTTCTGATCTTGCCTACAACGCTGTCTCCGTAGGGTTTATCTTTGATCTTCTTATATACACTTTCCTTAAGTCCAAGATATCCCGTTGAAGTTCTGATGGAATTGAGATACTTGGGCACTCCGCCGACATTCTCGGATATGGACATGTTGTTGTCGTTGAGAATGATGATGAAATTCGAATCCAGTCTTCCGGCATTGTTAAGAGCTTCATATGCCATTCCGCCGGTCAGAGATCCGTCACCTATGACGGAAACAATGGTTTCATCGCTCCCTCTCATATCGCGTGCACATACCATGCCCAGTCCCGCGGAAATAGAAGTAGAACTGTGTCCGGTATCAAAGCAGTCGCAATCACTTTCGGAAGCCTTGGGGAATCCGCTCATTCCGCCATATTTGCGCAAGCGGTCGAACCCTTCCTTTCTTCCCGTAAGGATCTTGTGAGTATAGGACTGATGTCCCACATCCCAGATGATCTTATCCTTGGGAAGATCAAGTTCAAGATGAAGAGCCATGGTAAGTTCAACAACACCAAGATTTGCTCCGAGATGACCGCCGGTCTTACTGACCTTGTCGATCAAAAACTGTCTGATCTCGGATGCTAGTTCACCCATCTTATCATAAGGGACATTTTTTATGTCGCCTGTTTTATTTATTGAATCAAGGATCATTTCTAATTTCGTCTTCCAAGGAGTGATAAAAGAAGCTCCTCCATAAATTCGTGTTTTCCGGGTAAGCCTTTGAGAAGTTCCAATGCCTCTTCGGTCATTCTCTTCTCATCCTCTTCGGACTGTTCAAGTCCGTGAAGCGTTACGTAGGTTTTCTTGCCGTCTTTTTCATCGGATCCCACATTCTTACCGAGCGTCTCGGTATCGCCGTATACATCAAGGCAATCGTCCCTGATCTGGAATGCCACACCGATGTTATATCCGATCTTTTCAAGTCTTTCTATCTGTCTCTTGCCGGCTCCCGCAAGTGCTCCGCCTATCATGAAGCTTGCCTGTATAAGAGCGGCGGTCTTATGTTCGTGTATAAAAAGAAGCTGTTCTTCCGTCAGGTCGAGATCCTTCTTCTCAGCCTCTACATCAAGGCACTGTCCTCCTACCATTCCGAATATTCCCGCCTTTCCGGTAAGAATATTCATTGCTTTCGCACAGGATTGATATCTGGAGGTAATGGTCTCGGGACCGGCCTCATACATGGCACCTTCTTTTTCGATAAGATCAAAACTCTTTATAGCGGTTTCATAGGCGTAATTGAGAAGGCCGTCACCCGCTAAGATAGCCATTGCTTCTCCGTACTTTTTCCAGGTAGTGTCATGACCTCTGCGGAGAGTATCGTTATCCATGGCAGGAAGATCATCGTGCACGAGAGAATAAGTATGGATCATCTCGATGGCCGCCATAAAAGGCTCTATGATCTCATCCTGTCCCCTGAACATGCGATAAGTCTCCTGCATGAGAAGAGGTCTTAAACGCTTTCCTCCTACCGTCACGGAATAATTCATTGCCTCTATGACGGATTTCTGAAACTTATCCTCCGGATCCGGAAGATATTTCATAACAATGCTTTCCGCTTTTTCTGTCTGTCGCTTTAATTCGGATACGAATTCTTTTCTGTCCACTTTTTCCCCTCAGATTTTGTCCAGACTAAGATCTTCATTGAGCTTCAGTACTTCCTTCTCAACCTTATCGATCTGGTCGGAACATTTTTTGATCAGATCCATACCCTTTTTGTAATTTTCGAATGCTTCTTCAAGAGGAAGATCGTCCGATTGCAGCTTCTCGGTAACTTCTCCGAGAAGTTCGAAATTTTCTTCAAGGGTGTTTTCTTTTGCAATATCCTTATCAGCTTTTGCTGCCATTTTATTCCTCCGATAATCTCACCGCAGAGATGGCCGTTGATGTGATCTCTCCGTCGCATACCCTGATCCTTATCTCATCTCCGGCTTTAACCTGAGAAACGGATCTGATATTATTTCCGCCCGCATCCGAGACATAGGAAAAACCGCTCTTTAATCTGGAGACAGGCGATAATCCCTCAAGCTTTCCCACATACAGATCCTTCCTGTAATGAGCCTTCTTAAGGGATCTGTCCATAAAAGCAGGAAGCATATCTTTAGTCTTATCGAGTCTTGCCTTGTCCGCAGACAGCTTGGAATCCATAAATCCCTTCAAAGAAATGCTTATCTTTTCCAGTTCCTTTTTGCGGCGCTCAAGTCTGCTCCCGGGCGAGTTGTATTTTACAAGAGCCGAAGCTTCCCTTACTCTGACTCTGCAGTCTTTGATATGGGAATTCATCAGTGAAAACAAGACGTCCGGCGCCTCATCCAGATATCCCAGGAGATCTCTGACATCCCCCGTAAGAAACAATGCAGCACCTGTGGGTGTCGATTCATGATGATCCGCTATGTCATCGGTAAGTGAATGGTCCCTGTCATGACCTATCGCCGATACTATCGGTGTTTCGCAGTCAAAAACCGCCTGCGCCACTTCTCTTTCGTTAAATGTCCAGAGACTGTCCTTGGAACCTCCGCCTCTGGTAAGAAGTATTACGTCCGGTCCGAATTTATCCATCAGTTTTATGGCACGGACCACTTCCCTGACAGCACCGTCGCCTTCCATAAGTGCCGGCGCTACGACTATCTGCACATAAGGATTATTCTTGCGGGCATTGGTTACGACATCACTTATGGCCGCTCCCGATAAAGCAGTGATAAGACCTATGGTCTTCGGAAATCTCGGAATAGGCTTTTTATACATCTCATCAAACATCCCGAGTTCTTCCAGCTCCCGCCTCAGTTCCTCGAGTGCCCTCATCCTTGCGCCTTCGCCGCCGTCATCGATTCTCTCAAACACAAAAGAAAGCCCGAACTGCTGGTGGTAATTCAGGCTCCCGTATAAGACGACCTCGGCTCCTTCGCGGATGATCTGTTTATACTCATAAGTGCATTTGCTTGCAAACATCATGCACTTGATTATTGCTTTATCATCCTTAAGATCAAAATAGATATGACCGCTTCGGTTCGGACCGTGATAACCGGTTATCTCGCCTTCGATCTCTACTTTGCTCAAAGAGTTGCTCAGTCTGATGGCATTATTCAGATTCTGAACCAGTTCCGATACTTTAAATGCCATTAAGAATTTTCCCTGACTTTGGTAAGGATGGCATTTACAAATGCTCCGGAGGTGTTATCCCCGTATGTCTTGGCTATTTCAACGGCTTCGTCCATTGCAACGCCTTCGGGGATGTCATCATCATAGAGCATCTCATATATGCCCAGTCTCAGTGCCGCAAGTTCACACTTACCCATACGGCTTCTTGTCCAGCCGACGGCACATTTATCTATCGCCTGATCTATCTCTGAAAGTTTATCCTTAACAGCCTTGAATTTTCCGGTGATATATTCGAGATCCTCGGGAAGATATTCCTCCTCTCCCGCGTACTCTTCGAAGAATTTCACCTGCTCTTCGAGCTCGCTTTCAGGATAAAATTCAATGCGGAACACAAGTCCGAAGACCTTGTCCCGCAGCATATGTCTTGTCATGTTTTTTTTATCGGTAATATCCACGTCAGATCTCTACTCCGCTTACTCTGATATTTACGTCAGTGCAGGTAAGTCCGGTCATGTTCTCGACGGACTGCTTTACTCTGGACTGAACGGCCTGGCAGGTTGCAGGGATGGGATATCCGAATCTGGTTGAGATGATCATGGATATCTTAACATTGGTTCCCGCAATGTCAGCCTTGATAAGTGACTTATTCTTAGCCTTCTCGGCAATGCCTTCAACGCCTTCGATCTCGCTTGCGGCAAGGGCAGCGATCTCGGCAACTACGGCATCTGCTATAAATACGTGACCGTTATTTTCTGAAGTTCCGATGGAAATACCGGACTTCTCAGTGGTATTCTTGGGTGCTTTGACCTTCTTTTCTTTAACAGCAGCCATTTTAGGTCTCCTTTCGAAAAACAAACCTTAGGTCTGAATAGACCTTAATATTTTACCATATTTCGGGCTTTTTTTCTAATTCTTTGAAAAATCGGCAAGCTCCAGTCCTTTATTTCTGTCGACAGTCATCTGGGCACTCCACTCGTTGACGAACAGAAGCAAAGGATTACCCTTCATATCGCGTACCTTCTTCATATCCGAGGTGCCGGTCAGACGGTCAAGATCGAACTCTCCGGGATTTACGATCCAGCGGATATGCTCGTAGGGAAGCGAATCCATCCTGACTTCCACATTGTATTCATTCTCCATACGGTATTTGAATACGTCAAACTGAAGCACACCTACAACACCGACTATAACATCTTCCATGGTTCCGGAAAGCTCGGTGAAGATCTGAATCGCACCTTCCTGTGCTATCTGGGTCGCTCCCTTTACAAACTGCTTTCTCTTCATGGTATCCATCAAATGTACCCTGCAGAAATGCTCGGGTGCGAAGGTGGGGATACCGTCGAATTTAACATTCATGGAAGGAGCACATACGGTATCTCCGATGGAAAAAATTCCGGGATCGAACACGCCTATGATATCTCCGCCGTAAGCTTCGGAAAGGATCTTTCTTTCATCCGCCATTATCTGCTGAGGCTGTGACAGTCTCATGGTCTTGCCTGTAGCAAGATGCTTTACTTCCTTATCCGCATCAAATCTTCCGGACACTATTCTCATAAACGCGACTCTGTCTCTGTGAGCCTTATTCATGTTTGCCTGGATCTTGAATACAAATGCAGAGAAATCATCCTCAAGAGGGTTTATGGTGATCCTCTCTCCGGCAGCATTTGAAGCCTCCCTGGGAAGAGGTGATGTGGTCATGTCAAGGAAATGCTTAAGGAAGATCTCAACACCGAAATTGGTAAGAGCCGAACCGAAGCATACGGGAGTAAGCTCTCCCGCCCTTACGGCGTCAAGGTCAAAATCTGCACCCGCTCCGTCAAGAAGCTCCATCTCTCCCAGAAGCTTGTCCGCTGCATCATCTCCGATAAGATTTCTCATAGCGGATTCGTCGGATACGGAAACAACCTCCGATACACCTTCCTTGGTACCCTTTTCGGTATCGGAATAGGTGATGACGGTCTGTGACTTCCTGTCGTAAACGCCCTGGAATCCTTTACCGGAACCGATGGGCCAGTTAACGGGACAGGTAGCAATGCCAAGTTCTTTTTCGATATCATCGAGAAGATCGAAGGTATCCATGGCATCGCGGTCCAGCTTATTTATAAATGTGAAGATCGGAATGTGGCGCATTACACAGACCTTGAAAAGTTTTCTGGTCTGAGCCTCAACGCCCTTTGATCCGTCTATGACCATGACTGCGGAATCTGCAGCCATAAGGGTTCTGTAAGTATCCTCGGAGAAATCCTGGTGACCCGGGGTATCGAGGATATTGATGCAGTAACCGTCATATTCGAACTGAAGAACTGATGATGTTACGGAAATACCACGCTGCTTTTCGATCTCCATCCAGTCGGAAACCGCATGCCTTGCAGTTGCTTTTCCTTTTACGGAACCTGCCAGATTGATGGCTCCGCCATATAATAAGAATTTTTCGGTAAGGGTCGTTTTACCTGCATCCGGGTGGGATATGATGGCAAACGTACGCCTGCGGTTAATTTCTGAAGCTGTATTTCCGGAACTCATTTTCAAAGATCTCCTGTCTAGATGTGTAGAATAGTATTATAACCTTATTGTCAAGCCCATACGAACCATACGAAGAGGTAACCCGTCATAACCGCGGTAAGGGTAAAGGGAACACCGATCTTCATGAAGTCTCCGAACGAAACCTCGTATCCCTCTTTTCTCAGCATGCCCACACCTGCGATGTTGGCGGAAGCTCCGATGGGAGTAAGGTTTCCGCCTAGAGTCGCACCTACGAGCAGTCCGAAATAAAGGAAGTAAGGCTCTATTCCGAGTGTAGAAGCTACGCCGCCGAGAATGGGAAGCATGGTGGCAACGTAAGGGATATTATCGATAAATGCGGAAATAGCAACGGATCCCCATACAACGATGGTAAAAAGGAGGAACTTATTGCTTCCGCCTGCCGATGCGATAAGTCCGGCAAGATCTCCGATAACACCGACATTGGTGATACCTCCGATAACGGAAAAGAGACCGATGAGGAGCAGTATCATATCAACGTCGAGATTCTTAAACGAGTGCTTAAGACCTGCGGTATTTTTATGGATAAGGAGTTCAACCACTACGGTGATGACCGCACCAGTGAGACAGATATAACCGTTTATGCAATCCGGAGTATTCGGGATAAAAGAAGCGATGATAAGTGCAAGAACGTATGAGATCATCATTACGGTAGGGAAATAATCCTTTACCTTGGTTCTCTCATTGGAAGTGACTGGCTCTTTTTCCTTCCTGAACATGATCATCATGATGGGAACGGTAAAAAGTGCACCCAGCTCGGTGGCAAAAAACATTCCTGCTTTTCCGTTCATTACGAAAAAGTCGGCGAAATTCATGGAAGCAGCACCCGCGAGCATGATGGAGGTTGTATCTCCAACCAGCGTAGCCGCACCCTGAAGGTTCGATGAAACGGCGATACAGATTACCATTCCTACGGGTGATATCTTAAGCTTCTTGCAGATTACGATAGCTACGGGAGCTACCATAAGAACCGTTGCAACATTATCTATAAACGCCGAAATGATACCGGAAAAAAGCGACATCAAAACCGTAACCCAAAGTACATTCGGAGCAACTCTCAGAAGAGCCTCCGCAATGACATTGGGCATCTTGGATTCAATGAAATAATCGACGATCAGCATCGTTCCGGTGATCATCATTATTACATTCCAGTCTATCGCATTCGGAAGATCGGTAATCCTCAGAATAGGCATATCAGCCATGGGAAGAAACGATATGATTATATAGATTGCGGCAGTTGAAAGTGCAAATACGGGTCTTCTCTTGGGAAACGCGATCATGCACACATACATGATCACAAACAAAATAATAGCAGCGATCTTCACTTGGAATAACTCCTTTTATAATAGTCACATTTCTGGCAATTGTTGCGGCAATTCATTACATACTTTTTGATGGCCTCAAAGCTTTCCTGAGAAATATCATGTTCAACTTTGCAGGCATCATCCGCAGCAACTTCCGGATCAATACCTATGTTGACAAACCACTCGGTCAGAAGCGAATGTCTTTCGTAGATCCTTGAAGCGATCTCTTTACCGGATTCTGTAAGAGTGATATATCCTTCATCGGAAACAACGATGTGCTCTTTTTCCCTGAGGTTTTTCATGGCAACGGAAACAGATGACTTCTTGAAGCCCATCTCATTGGCTATGTCCACGCTCCTGACAACCGGCTTTTTCTCGCTCAGCATCAGAATGCACTCAAGGTAATCTTCGACAGATTCATTTTTACGAAGTGCCATATCATATCTCCTTATCGGAAACTTTTGTTAGAGCAAACAAACAACACTTTATTTTATCAAATATTTGCGATTTCAGATAGCCTTTATTTATCACCGAATCCGTCATTGGGATTGCCGGAATTGGACAGCCTGAGCATTGCTCTTGCCATGGATGCCCTGCTCATCTCATATTCCTGGATACTCTGATCCTGACGGAGCTGTTCCATGGCCCTTTTGAGGGCTTTTTCCGCCCTTGCCCTGTCGATATCTTCAGGAGCTTCGATTGAGTCAACCAATACGGTAACGCCTTCTCTGGTGATATTCACAAGTCCGAGACCGTTTATTCCGGTGATCACGGCTTCACTGCCGTCTTCGGCCTCAAACTTAAGCCGTATGACCCCCTCTTTAAGAGCCATTACCACAGGCTCATGATGAGCCATAATCTGATACGATCCGTCAAAAGCCGGAATCGTCATACTGATCACGGGGCCCTCATAAAAGGTCTTATCACTTGCTAAGATTTTCAAATGAAAAACTTCACTCATATCAAAGAGTCTCTGCCTTCTTGATAACGTCCTCTATGGTGCCTACATTGAAAAATGCATTTTCCGGATAATCGTCCATCTCTCCCGAAAGGATCGCCTTGAATCCCTTAATAGTCTCCGGAAGGGGCACATACACACCCTTGACTCCGGTGAAATTCTCCGCAACGTGGAAGGGCTGTGACAGGAATTTTTGGATCTTACGTGCTCTGTAAACGGTGAGTTTATCATCCTCGGAAAGCTCATCCATACCAAGGATCGCGATGATATCCTGAAGCTCCTTGTAATTCTGGAGCGTAGCCTGTACTTTTCTCGCGGTCTGATAATGATCTTCCCCTACGATATCAGCCTCAAGTATTCTGGAAGTTGACTCAAGAGGATCGACGGCAGGGTATATACCCTGTTCAACTATCTTTCTGGACAGAACCGTTGTGGCATCCAGATGTGCGAAAGTGGTAGCGGGTGCGGGATCGGTAAGATCGTCCGCAGGCACGTATACAGCCTGAACGGAGGTGATACTTCCGTCTCTGGTGGAAGCAATCCTTTCCTGAAGCTCACCGAGCTCGGTAGCAAGGGTGGGCTGATAACCTACCGCAGAGGGCATTCTTCCCAGAAGTGCAGAGACCTCGGAGCCCGCCTGCACAAATCTGAATATGTTATCTATGAACAGGAGAACATCCTTACGTTTTACATCTCTGAAATATTCAGCCATGGTAAGTCCGGTCTGGGCCACTCTCATTCTCGCCCCGGGAGGCTCGTTCATCTGGCCGAATACCAGTGCGGTACGGCCCAGAACTCCGGATTCAGCCATCTCTCTCCAAAGATCGTTACCTTCTCTGGATCTCTCACCGACACCGGTAAAAATAGAATAACCGCCATGTTCCTGAGCAACATTGGTGATAAGTTCCTGTATGAGAACGGTCTTACCTACGCCTGCTCCCCCGAACAATCCGACCTTGCCGCCCTTGGAATAAGGTGCCAGAAGATCGATAACCTTGATACCCGTCTCAAGTATCTCAACAACGGGAGACTGATGTTCAAAAGAAGGAGCCGCTCTGTGAATCGACCACCTCTCCGTATTTTCAAGAGGTCCCTTGTCATCGAGAGTATTTCCAAGCACGTTAAAAAGTCTTCCGAGAGTCATCTCCCCGACGGGCACCTTGATGGGCTCTCCCGTTTCGACTACTTCCATGTGTTTGGAAAGGCCTTCCGAAGGTGAGAGCATTATGCATCTTACAGTTTTATCATCGAGGAGCTGAGCAACCTCCATGACTCTGGTCTCGCCTTCAACTTCAACGGTGAGTGCATCTCTGATAAAAGGCTTTACTTCGGGTGCGAACTCAACATCTACTACGGGGCCCATTACCTGGACTATCGTTCCTGTTCCGTTATTGGTTATATTCTTCATATATCAGTTTCCCCTCCGGGCTTTTGCTTTCTTCTGTGCTCTTGCCCCGGATGCAACCTCAGTTATCTCCTGCGTGATCATGGCCTGTCTCTCACGGTTATATTCGATGGAAAGAGTCCTGATCATCTCTCCCGCATTTCTGTCCGCGGCATCCATAGCCAGCATACGGTCATTCTGCTCGCTGCAAAAAGAATCAACCAGCGCACTGTATATATATCCGGTGAGAACATCGGGAACTATGATGTTCATAACCTCTTCCGCAGAAGGATGGAATTTAAGATCGTCATCATATGACTCTTCGACAACCAGCCTTCCGTCCACTTCCTCATGAACCAAAGGAAGAAGATGCATCACTCTGGCTTCACTGGTAAGCTGGTCCTTCATCCCGGTATAGACAATGGAAACATCGTCAACTCTTCCGGAATTAAATTCCTCCAGCATCTTGTCACATATCACTCTGGCTCTGTGAAGTGTGGGATTCTGCGCGGTGTATTTAAACTGTCCTTCGAGATGGACTTTTTTGCTGGCAAAATAAGTCCTTCCCGCCTCACCTACGACATAAAGAACCGTATGTTCTTCCTTGCCGAAAAATCTCTCTTCCGTAAGCCTTACCACATTGTGGTTATAAGCGCCCGCAAGTCCCTTGTCCGCAGTGATGACTATAACCGCATGCGTTCTGTCCTTACCTTTTTTCTCCGGCCTTCTGTCCGTGTATCTGTGCTCAAGATGATCCGAAGTATTCATGATGCCCAGGAGCATCCCCTGCATCGCTTCAAAGTAAGGATTATTAAGCTCCGCATCCTTCTTTGCCTTGCGCAGCTTGGTCGAGGAGATCATATACATGGCATTTGTGATTTTCATGGTATCGCGGACACTTTTGATCCGTCCCGATATCTCTCTTAATCCGGCCATATCATTCCTTTATGCTCATAAAATCGCGAAGTTCTTTTCCCGCCAGATCGACGAGGAAATACTTCTCGTCTTCGTTAAGTACTCCGAGAGTCTCTATATCCTGAACCGTTGCCTGCTGTTCTTCATGAACCTTGGCAAGGAGTCTTTCCGTAAATTCTCTTGCCATCTCTACGGGAACAGAATCAATAGCACCCGAGTTGACAACGGTAAGAAGTATTACCTGATCCGCCATGGATCTGGGATGTCCGAGAGGCTGCTTTAACAGTTCCATAAGTATTCTTCCGTGGCGAAGCTGGTTTTTCGTAGCCTCATCAAGATCGGACGAAAACTGAGTAAAGACCTCCATCTCTCTGTACTGTGCAAGATCGATCCTGACGGATCCCGCTGCCTTCTTCATAGCCTTGGTCTGAGCGGCTCCGCCTACACGGGATACGGATAGGCCGACATTTACGGCCGGTCTGAATCCCAGGAAGAACAATTCGCTCTCCAGATAGATCTGACCGTCGGTGATGGATATAACGTTCGTAGGGATATACGCGGAAACATCCCCCGCCTGTGTTTCAATGATGGGAAGTGCGGTTATGGAACCGCCTCCGAGTTCATCCGAAAGTCTTGCACTTCTTTCAAGAAGTCTTGAATGAAGATAGAATACATCTCCGGGATATGCCTCTCGTCCGGGACTTCTCTCAAGAAGCAGCGATAGTGCTCTGTACGCTACCGCATGCTTGGATAGATCGTCATATACGATCAGGACATCCTCACCCTTATTCATAAAAAATTCGGCTATGGAGGTTCCAGAATAAGGTGCGATGTACTGAAGAGGTGCCGGATCCGATGCGGTGGATGATATGACCACCGTATAATCCATGGCGCCTGCTTCTTTCAGACGGTTAACAAGACGTGCAATGGTGGAAGCCTTCTGTCCGATGGCAACATAAACACACTTCACGCCCTTACCCTTCTGGTTGATGATGGTATCTATGGCGATCGAAGTCTTACCTGTCTGCCTGTCACCGATGATAAGTTCTCTCTGTCCGCGTCCTATGGGGAACATGGAATCAATGGAAAGAATCCCCGTCTCAAGAGGAGTATCTACGGGCTGTCTGGCGGTAATGGAGGGGGCGGGAGACTCGATGGGCCTGAATCCTTCGGAATCGAATTCCCTGCCGCCGTCTATGGGCTCGCCAAGTGAATTGAGTACTCTGCCGAGCAGTCCGTCACCTACGGGGATACCTGCTCTCATACCGGTTCTTGCAACTTCGTCCCATACTCTTATCTCATCGTCTTTACCGAAGAGGATAACGCCGCAGTCTTCCCTGCGGATATCCTGAACCATTCCCTTAAGACCGCTTGCGAAAATAAGGATCTCACCGTACTCGGCTCTCTCAAGTCCCTTAACTCTTGCAATCCCGTCTCCGGCACTTATTACATATCCGGATCTTCTGAAACGTTTCGAGATCTTGAATTCATCTACGGTTGTTTTGAGCAAAGAAACGACATCTTCATCGGCACCCACTTTTCTGCGGATGCTTTGAAGCTTTTCATTAAACTGCCCGAGTCTTCCTCTGGTACTCCAGTTGTAAACCTCGTTCTCGCATTTGAGAATGAAGCCGCCGCCCAGTGAAGCATCTTCCTCAACGGAAAAATCGATGTCTTCCGCTTTTCGTTCCTCGGTTACATATTTACCGAGCACAAAATTCCAGATACCCTGAAGCTGTTCTGCGGTGGGAGGCGTGACATAATATAAAACCACTTTGAATGCGGCTTTTTTACTCATTGACCTGCTCCCCCTTATTTCGCCTGCTCAAGGAATCTGTCATAGAGCTGCTTATCCATTTCTTCGCTCTGATCGGCAGTAACTATCCTCTCGGCTGCTTTGGCTACCATATCGGTGATCTCCTGATTGGCACGTCTGAGTCTGATCTGCCTCTCTTCTTCCGCCTCTTTGCGTGCTGTGGCAAGAATCTTGTCGGATTCTTTCTTAGCCTGCTCCATCAGACGGTCATACTCGCTCTTTGCCTGATTTCTGGCCTCGGTAAAGCGACGCTCTTTTTCTTCCTCGATACCCTTGATGGAATCCTCATACTCCTGCCTGGTCTTATCGGCTTCCTCAAGCTTCTTTTCAGCCTCGGAAAACTGTTCGTCAACCTGAGCTTTTCTGGCATCAAGGATCTTATGCACACGTCCGATCAGAAAGATCTTAACGACTGCAAAAAGAATCAGGACATTTATTATCGTAAATACGAAATTGATATCAAATCTGAGCATTTTTCACCTCGAAATTTTCAGTTATGATGCGCCGCCCATGAAAAGAATGATAAGTATTCCGATAACGAAAGAATAGATCGCGGTTGCCTCCGCAAGTGCTCCTCCGAGAATGAGAAGCTTCATTATCTTGGAATCCGCTTCGGGCTGACGCGCACATGCATCACATGCCTTTCCGGTTGCCAATCCGAGGCTTACGCCTGCTCCTATACATCCGAGTGCCGCAATACTTGCTCCAAGTGCTACCATTTTGTTTCCTCCTAAAAATCAGCTGTTTTTTCGCCCTTATTCCAGAGCTTCCTTTATATACATCGATGTCAAAAATACGAATACATAAGCCTGTAACAGTCCGTCGAATATATCAAAATAAAGTGAAAAGACGGCGGGTACCAGAAGCGGAACCACTGTTTTGAGAAGTTCCATTATTACGAAGGCTCCGACTACGTTACCGAAAAGTCGCATACACAGGGACAAGGGTTTGATCCCAAGCTCCAGTATATTGATAGGCGTAACGATCGCAACGGGATGCGTGAAGCCCTTGAGCCATCCTCCGATGCGTTTCTTACGGATCGCAGCAGCCTGCACAATGACTATACTCATTATGGCAAGCGCCGCCGTGACGTTCAGATCCTTTGTAGGCGGTTTCATCCCGATAAGTCCTATTGTATTGGACAGACCGATGAATATCAGAACCGTCAGCAGGTAGGGAATGTATTCTTTGCCCTCTTCGCCCACCATGCTTTCAATGAGGCCTTCACCCTTCTCCACAAGCCACTCTGCCAGAGCCTGTCTCCTTGAGATGTGATCTACCTTAAGCCCCGCAGTAAGTATAAGACAGAGCACCAGGACTATGCCTATAACTATCCAGCTTACGACCACGGACTCAGCAATGTTTATCGTGTATCCCGACACGGTAAAAGAAAACGCATCCGCTGTCTCGAGCTGTTCCATTAACTCTTCAGCTATATGCTCCATACTCTTTACCCTTTCGTTTTTTTCTTATCCGGAAGCTTCTTTTTTACTCCCTTTTTAGCGGGTGTCTTCTTTTTCGAAGCCTGCTTTTCTTCGATAACACCCTGGACCATTACGATCCATTTATCTACCGACTCGGTAAATTCACCCCAGCCGCTTTGAACTTCATCCTTGGCAAGACCGCCGGTATTTTTGATAAGGCCATTCATAACTTCCTTAAGGAACTGCCTCTCGCCTTCATCCATCCTGTCATAGCCGTCCAGCATCTGACGTATGCTCTTAACAGGATTCAGATAGATGGATACAAGATCGTTATCCTGACACGCATCGGCCACCTCAAATATGCAATCTATGAATCTGGTTCGGGCATTCTTATCCAGATCTTTAAGCCAGTTTGCCATGGCGGTTTTGACTATCTCCGCACTCTTACTGAGCGAATCCTCGTACCACAGGTCTATGTCCTTAACAACCCAGGTATAGGGATCGTGCTGGAGTATTCCCGCGGATTTATTTTTGACAACGGTATAAATGTCATCGGTCTCAAATATCATTCCGATAAGGGAACTTTTGGGAACAAATTTGTGATACCTGTCCCTGACTCCCGCATAGTCAACCTTGCCCCTGACATCTTCCCTTATGGCCGGCCCGTCAAAACTGTATATGCCTATTATACGCTTTTTCAGGGCTGCCGGAGCAGCGGATGAAGCATATATGGCATTCAGTCCTCCCTTGGAGTGGCCGCCGACATAAAAACTGCCCCCAAGAACCCCGGCCACATCCTTAAGGTATTTTACGGCTTCTTTTTCACCGGGAATCTCATCCATTATGGAAAGGTTCGCATCTTCCTTCCATCCGACCATATTCTCATCGGTTCCCCTGTAGGCAACGTAATCTATTCCTTCGGGAAATCTGAAAGTAATGGCGGAAAACTGAATCTCCCTTTCTTCTCCGATGATGTTCACATAGTAATCCATCTTCAGATCACCGAATCTTACGCTCTCTTCCATGAGCTTAAAAAGCTTACGGTTGGGCTTTTCATATCTCTTATCGGTGAACAGATCATTGAAGGAAGGATGGTTTTTGATATCCTGCAAAGTAACAAAAGAATCCACATCCTCCGGTCCGGGGACGATGCCGTCGAATTTCAGATATGAAAACTGTGACAGAATGAGAGCGTCTACCTCACCGAAGGGCAGGCGTTTGAAAGTTTTGCTTCCGAACTTTTCAAGATATTCAAGAATGGTATCGGACATATACGGCTCCTTTTCACATGTCAGAAAAGTGTTGTTGTCAGTCTGTGTTAATAGTATGATACTAAGGTCAAACGTACAAAAACCAAAAACAAGGAGCAGTCATGAACAATAACAAATGGACACCCAAAAGAATATGTGCGATCTTAGTGATCATCTTTTTGGTGATGATATATGTGATGACGCTGGTTGTGGCTATAGTCTGGCCGGGTAACGGTGGTAAGCTTTTTGCAATGTGCCTTTTCGCCACTGTCATCGTGCCTATAGTTGCCTACGCATACATCTGGGTCTACACTCAGATAACCGGTAAAAGAACCATTGCTTCGGTTCCCAAGGTAGAGGGTGAAGAATTGCTTGATACGGAGAACCCGGAGGAGAAATGTGATCCTTCCGAAGAATCGTCCGTTTCCAAGTAATCAGTATACCATAAGCCATAAAAATCTGCTGTGACAAAACCGTTCCCGAGTGACAACTCGGGAATTTTTATACTCAGATCGTAACTCCCAGACTTCTCATGTCCTCATTCGCCTTATCGGGATTCGTGAAAACAAATGAATGAAATCCGCACTCTCTCGCCGCGATTACATTTCTCTCGGTGTCGTCAAAGAAAATACATTCGGACGCCTTAAGTCCGTATCTGTCCAGGAGCAGATTGAAAAACGCAGGATCCGGTTTTACGAGTCTTTCGGTAAAACTGTAAATACCGCCGTCACAGTGCTCGTCAAAGGTAAGTGCATCCCTGCATTCGTTATATGCCTTCTCGGAGAAATTGGAGAGGTAATATACTTTATAACCCGCTGCTTTGATCCTTTCTATCCAGGGGATCGCATAATCCCTCCCCGTAACCATGCCGTGAAGATCCGCAAAAACAGATCTGAGGAGATCTCCTATCTCGGGATCCAGAGAGACGAAATTCTCAACCACCTCATCATAGCTTATGGCACATCTGTCAAATTCATGCCAATAAGTAGTATTAACGGTACATTTCTCGACACGTTCTATCATGGCATCATCCAGTCCCTTATCCTTGAGGAACCCTCTGTACCTGAAATCAGTCAGAACATTTCCGATGTCAAACACAATATTTTTGATCATATAAAACTCCTAAAAAAAGGGTCAAGGTTGCCTCAGCGCCCTGACCCCATTGTCTGTTATTTACTTTGAAAGAGGTGAAGTACGATAGATAATGTCGTCTCTTGAAGGTCCGTTGGATATCATGGTAATGGGATATCCGATTTCTTTTTCAATGAACTCTACATAGTCACGGCACTCTTTGGGAAGATCCTCATACTTCTTGATCCCTCTGATGTCTGTCTTCCAGCCCTTGAAAGTCTTAAGAACGGGCTTGCACTTCTCGAGTTTGGAAGTGACGGGGAAGTCTTTTATTTCCTTACCGTCAAGCTCATAAGCTACGCAGACGGGAATCTCATCAAGATACTTAAGGATATCAAGAACGGTGAAAGCAACATCGGTGGTTCCCTGAAGTCTGCATCCATACTTGGAGGCTACGCAGTCAAACCATCCTACTCTTCTGGGACGTCCGGTGGTAGCGCCGTACTCTCCGCCGTCTCCGCCGTGCTTTCTGAGCTGCTCAGCCTCATCCCCGAAAATCTCGGAAACGAACGCACCTGCGCCTACGGCTGATGAATAAGCCTTACATACGGTAACGATCCTCTTGATCTCATAAGGAGGAATTCCCGCACCGATAGCTCCGTAAGAAGCAAGTGTTGATGAAGAAGTAACCATGGGATAAATTCCGTGATCGGGATCTTTCATGGTTCCCAGCTGGCCCTCAAGAAGGATCTTCTTGCCGGCCTTAAGAGCTTCATCAAGGAAAAGAGAAACATCGCATACGTAAGGTGCGATAAGATCTCTGTACTCTCTGAGAGTTTTAAGAACATCTTCTGCCTTGATCTCGGGCTTGTGATAAAGCTCTCTTAAGAGAACATTCTTCTGGACAAGTACTCTGGGTACCTTCTCCTCAAGAAGCTCATCATCGAAAAGCTCACTTACCTGGAAGCCGATCTTGGCATATTTATCGGAATAGAAAGGAGCGATTCCGGACTTTGTGGAACCGAATGACTTTCCTGCAAGTCTCTCCTCTTCGTATTCATCGAAAAGAATGTGGTAAGGCATTACAACCTGTGCACGGTCGGATACAAGAATATGGGGCTTGGGTACCCCCTTCTCCACGAGGCCGTTTATCTCACCCACAAGAAGGGGGATATTGAGTGCAACACCGTTACCTATAATAGAAGTAGTATGTGAATAGAACACTCCCGAAGGAAGCGTATGGAGTGCGAACTTACCGTAGTTATTGACTATGGTGTGTCCTGCATTTGCTCCGCCCTGAAATCTGATGATAATATCGGAATCCTGAGCAAGCATATCGGTCATCTTGCCCTTTCCTTCATCACCCCAGTTAGCGCCTACGATCGCTGTGACCATTTACATTTCCGCCTTTCTTAAACCAGTCTGTTAACAAACCTTATGTATTATAAGACAGCACTTTCATTTAGTAAAGTACTAAATCAAACATTGATCTCCGCTTCAAGTCCGAGAGCCTCTGCATTGGCCTTAAGTACGGGTCTTACGACATCTCTGAGATAAACTTCCGTCTGTCTGGGAGCGCGTCCGACATAGTTCTCGGGCTTAAGGGTCTTCTTAAGATCCTCGAGGTTCATTCCGAAATCGGGATCCGCAGCGATCATCTCAAGAAGATCGTTGTCCCTTCCCTCTTCCTTAACATGCTTTCCGGCTTCCATGGAGAGAGTTCTGATCTTCTCGTGAAGTTCCTGTCTGTTTCCGCCGTTCTTAACAGCATCCATCATGATATTCTCGGTAGCCATGAAAGGAATCTCGGCCATGAACTGCTTCTCGATGACCTTGGGATATACCTTCATTCCGCCGGGTGCGGTGATGTTCATGCAAAGATCGAGGATTCCGTCCGTTGCAAGGAAGCCTTCGGGAACGGAAAGTCTCTTGTTTGCCGAGTCATCCAGGGTTCTCTCAAACCACTGAACGCTGGATGTTATGGCAGGATTAAGAGCATCTACCATTACATATCTTGAAAGAGAGGCGATTCTCTCGCTTCTCATGGGATTTCTCTTGTAAGCCATAGCGGAAGAACCGATCTGGCTCTTTTCGAAAGGCTCCTCAACCTGCTTTAAATGCTGGAGAAGTCTTATATCGTTGCTCATCTTGTGAGCTGATGCTGCGATTCCGGCAAGCACATTGATGACTCTGGTATCCACCTTACGTGAATAGGTCTGTCCGGATACGGGATAAACATCGTCAAATCCCATCTTCTTAGCGATCATGGGATCAATCTTATCGATGGTCTCGTCATCTCCGTTGAAAAGCTCCTTAAAAGATGCCTGGGTTCCGGTAGTTCCTTTCGATCCGAGAAGCTTGAGGGATCCGAGAACATAATCAAGATCCTCAAGGTCGATCATGAACTCATTGATCCAAAGCGTTGCCCTCTTGCCGACTGTTGTGGGCTGGGCAGGCTGGAAATGAGTGAATGCCAGAGTGGGCATATCCTTATATTTATCTGCAAAACCGGCCAGCTCCGATATAGCCGAAACCAGTTTCTTCTTAATGAGATTCAGACCTTCATTCATCACGATGATGTCTGTGTTATCGCCTACATAACAGCTTGTTGCACCCAGATGGATGATTCCCTTTGCTTTGGGGCACTGCTGACCGTAAGCATAAACATGGCTCATAACATCGTGACGAACTTCCTTCTCACGTGCTCTTGCAACGTCATAGTTGATGTCTTCAGCATGCTCCTTAAGTTCGTCGATCTGCTCCTGTGTGATGTTAAGGCCCAGTTCCTTCTCAATCTCAGCAAGAGCGATCCACAGCTTTCTCCAGGTCTTGAACTTCATATCCTGTGAAAAGATATACTGCATCTGGCTGCTTGCATAGCGCTCCGACAATGGACTGGTGTAACGATCTGTACTCATAATTTCCCTCCTCTTGGTTGATCAGTTATTTTATTCTGTATGTATATAATAATCATCCTGCTAAATTTATTGTTCATAATCTACTTATCGCTCAAATTCTCCCCTGATGTCTTCCTTAGGTGGTTCCATCGGATACTTACCTGTAAAGCATCCCTTGCAGATGGAGAGCTTACCGCCTACCATCTCTTCAAGTCTTTCAAGTTCCAGGTATGCCAGGGAATCGGCGCCGATGATTTTGCAGATATCATCTACATTTCTGTTGTAGGCGATGAGCTGGTCTCTGGCAGGAACATCCGTACCGAAGTAGCAGGGCCATAAGAACGGCGGAGAACTTACTCTCATGTGTACCTCTTTGGCTCCGGCATCGCGAAGCATACGGACGATCCTGTCTGAAGTGGTTCCGCGGACAATGGAGTCATCGATCATGATGATCCTCTTGCCCTGTACAGCACTCTTAAGGGCATTTAACTTAACCTGTACGCTGGATTCTCTGTTCTTTTGCTTGGGCTTAATAAAGGTTCTTCCAATATATGAATTCTTCACAAAGGCCTGTCCGTAAGGAATTCCTGACTCCAGGGCATACCCAAGAGCTGCGACGTTACCGGACTCTGGCACTCCTACAACCATGTCTGCCTCAACAGGTGAGTCTTTTGCCAAGAATCTTCCTGCTGCTATGCGGGCATCGTAGACGCTGCCACCATCAA
>JAEEXJ010000069.1 GCA_016291475.1 Lachnospiraceae bacterium
AAGGAGCTGGGTGAACCTTGTGTTTTGAATTTCTGGATCGGAGACGGTTTTAAAGATATCCCTGCGGACAGATTGACACCCAGATTAAGATATAAGGACTCCCTTGATAAGATACTCAGTGAGAAATATGATCCCCGCATGGTAAAACCCTGCGTAGAATCCAAGGTATTCGGTATCGGCGTTGAATCATATACAGCCGGATCTTCTGAATTTACTCTTAATTATGCCGCTTCGCATAAAGGGGTTCTTCCTCTTATGGACAACGGACATTACCACCCTACAGAGGTAGTATCCGATAAGATTCCCGCTTTACTTGCATATTTCGATGAGATTGCTCTTCACATCACCAGACCTGTCAGATGGGATTCGGATCATGTGGTTCTGTTTGATGATGAGACAAGAGAGATGGCCAAAGAAATAGTCAGAAACGATGCTCTCGGAAGAGTGTATATGGCACTGGATTTCTTTGATGCATCCATTAACAGAATAGGAGCATGGTCCGTTGGCTTCAGAAGCTGGCAGAAAGCTTTGCTTAATGCAATGCTCACACCCAATGAGAGATTTAAAGCCCTTCAGGAAAACGGAGAATTCGGAAAGCTGATGGCTTATCAGGAAGAGATAAAAACTTATCCGTTCGGTGCGGTATGGGACGAATACTGTGACAGATGTCTTGTCAGATCCGATTTCGGATGGTATGACGAAGTGCTTGGCTATGAAAAAGAAGTATTGTCCAAAAGGGGAGGAATGAGATGATGAAAGTTACCGATGCAGGATTTGTAAAAGATTTTATCAGAATGTGTGACGACGGAAATGCTCTCGGATGGCATGAAAGAAACGGCGGTAATCTTAGTTATCGTATTAAGAGCAGTGAGATTTCTGCGGTAAGTGATCTTTTTTCTTACGGAGAATGGAAAGATATAACAGTGTCCGTACCCGGACTTGCGAATGAATATTTTCTCGTAACCGGAAGCGGAAGATATTTTAAGAATGTGATTCTTCGTCCGGAAGAATCCATAGGGATAATTCAGCTTGATGATAAAGGAGATAAATACAGGATAGTGTGGGGACTTGAAAATTCAAAGCCCACATCGGAACTCCCTACTCATCTGATGAATCATGAGACTAAAAAAATTCTTACTAACGGAGAACACAGAGTTATCTATCATGCACATACAACCAATGTGATCGCACTTACATTTGTTCTTCCTTTGAAGGATGAAGTTTTTACTCACAGACTTTGGGAGATGGCAACGGAGTGCCCTGTTGTTTTCCCGGATGGAGTAGGAGTGGTTGAATGGATGGTTCCGGGAGGCAGAGATATAGCACTGGCTACCAGAGAGAAGATGAAGGAATATGATCTTGTGGTTTGGGCGCATCACGGAATGTTTGCTTCCGGAACGGATTTTGATTCCACTTTCGGGCTGATGCACACAGCTGAAAAATCAGCAGAGATACTTGTGAAGGTCCTCTCTATGAAAACCGAAATGCTTCAGACTATAACGGATGACAATTTCCGAGATCTTGCTAAGGAATTTAACGTAACGCTTAAAGAGAAGTTTATTGGCTGATACGGTACTGCCTCGGTGACATACCGTAGCGCTTTGTAAAGATGCGGTGGAAGTAACTTACGTTTTCGTATCCGACTTTCATTGATATATCAATGATCTTCATGCGTGTGTTTCTTAGAAGAAAGCATGCCTGGTCAAGCCTTTTGGACATCACAAGTTCCGAGTAAGTATGAGTGCTTATACGCTTGATCTCTTTGGATAACCAGAATGTATCGTAGTGTAGAAGAGATGCAAGATCTTTTAGTTCTCCGTTTGCATAGTTGTCCTCTATATAACCGAGGACAGACATCATGAGTTTATGATCTTTGTCTGAGTTTTGAAACACAACTCTTTCAGTGTTGTTTAAAAGCTGCAGGAAAAGAACACCCATGGTTATGCGATTGATGTTTCTCATGTTAGGTTCATGCTTTTCGAGAGACCAGATGAGATTTTCAATGAGATTCTGAATGGGCAGGATATCTGAAACTTTGAAATGAAGATATGACGGACCGTCACCTGCTCCTACAAGAGAATCAATTACAAAATCATGAAGAGGAGACGGATCGTTTCCGAGCATTTTTATGGATTCGGAGAAAAATTCGGGCAGGATTATAAAATTGACGGCAATGTCATTTTCTCCCGCAGGATATATTTCCTGTCTAGCTTTTTTACTCAGGAATAAAAGCTCCCCTTCGGACAGATATATATCATTTCCGTCGATGACATGATGAGTGCTTCCTGAACACATATAGACCACTTCGATGTAATTATGACCATGCTCGGGAAAGTGGACAAATCTGGTGTGAGGACGATAGGTTATCAGTTTTCCTTCTTCCAGAAGTTTACCGGAATCGATTATCCCATCGGTATCAGACATATAGATTGTTTTGTCTATGCCGCTTCTTTCCCTGAGGATGGTCTTTTCTTCATCGGTTATTTCGGACAGCTTAGAAAACAGTTCTTTATCCATTTATTTTACCTCGGTCTCACCGATGATCACTTCACCGTGTGCGTTATTGTCCTTCATGACCATGCGGAAATTCCTCGGGGATGTTCCGAATGCATTTTTGAAGCAGTCCTTGAAATAATTACTGCTGTTGAACCCGCAGTCGGTTGCAATCTTGGTTATGGAATCGTCAGTGGTAAGGAGCATACGCTGTGCCTGACGGATCCTTATGTAATTGATATATTCTGTAAATGATTTACCGGTAACCTTTTTGAATTTTTTGGACAGATATGTGGGGCTGAGTCCGACTTTATCCGCAGTATCTTCCAGAGTGATCATATTCTGATAGTTCATGGCGATATAGTGGATGGTTTTTTCGATATCCTCAGGTATGCCCGTATCCAGCTGAACGGATTCATAGACAAATATTCCGTTACGGATAAATGTCAGCAGGAGAAGTACAGCCTGGTAAGTCAGCATCTCGGATGAAAAATCATCGGGCAGGTCGTTTTCTGTGAGCATAAGATCGATATATTTTTCTATCTTGATACGTCCGTCTTTACTGAGAACGATCTTTCCGCTCTTTCGCAGAATATCATTGATGCCGGGATGCTCTTTTCTAAAGGCATTGGGGATCAGTTTGGATTTGATGCATATAATGACTCTTTCGCATCTTACTTTGCCTTCATATCCGGTGCAATGTCTCATCCCGGGAGGAACGATGAATACTTCACCGGATGAGAGATGATATTTTCTGTCTTCAACGGTATAGTTGCACTGACCGGTTTTGAGATAGAAGATCTCAATATAGTCATGGGTGTGCTCATAGGTCATGACAAAGTCCGGCTTTCGGACTTGTTTTTCAACAAATATTCCCATGTTTTCATTTTCGGTATACATATACTATCGTCCTCTTTATAAAAAAAAGATTGCATAGTTTTAATGTAAGTGCTTACATGGATTGTAAGAAATAAAAGTAAAAATGACAAGTGAAATTTGAATACATATAAATTCATTCAGTATCAGTTTTATATCAGGAGGTTGTTGATATGGATCTTTTGAACGGAAACAAGATTAAAAGTGTAAACAGACCGGTAAAGGTAGTTCAGTTCGGCGAGGGTAATTTCCTGAGAGCTTTTGTCGATTATATGATCGACATTGCCAATGAATACGGCTCATTTGACGGAAATATCGTACTGGTAAAACCTATTCCATTCGGATCTTTGGATATGTTCCACAAACAGGATTGCCGTTATACCGTATCGCTCAGGGGCAATGTAAACGGAGAAGCAGTCAAACAAAACAGGATTGTAACTTCTGTAGAGGATGCTGTGGATTCCGTTAATGAGTATGACAAATATATTAAACTGGCGGAGATTGATACACTAAGGTTTATTGTATCCAACACCACGGAAGCGGGTATTGTCTATGATGAAGGTGACCGCTTTGACATGAAGCCTCCCAAAAGTTTTCCCGGAAAGCTTACTCAGTTTTTATATCATAGGTTTGAGACGTTTGACGGAGACCCTAATAAGGGGCTTGTAATGCTTCCCGTGGAGCTTATCGATGATAACGGAATGCATCTTAAGGAATGTGTTCTTAAGCAGATCGATAACTGGGGATTGTCCGATTCTTTTAAAAAGTGGGTATGCGAAAACTGTATCTTTACTCAGACACTGGTGGACAGGATAGTTACAGGCTATCCCAAGGCAGATGCACTGAAAGAGTGGGATGAAATGGGGTATGAGGATAATCTCCTTGTTACAGCCGAACCCTTCGGTCTGTGGGTTATTGAATCGGATAGGGATATCAGTAAGGAATTTGATCTGCCGGGTGCGGGTCTTCCCGTTGTTTTCACCAAGGACCATCATCCTTTTAAACAGAGAAAGGTTAGGATATTAAACGGAGCACATACCTCATTTGTTCCCATGGCATTCAGAATGGGAGAGGATATCGTTCGTGACTGCATGAATGATGATGATATCAGAAATTTCATGCTTAAGACCATATACGATGAAGTGATACCGACTCTTTCTCTTCCGGAAGATGATCTGAAGAAATTTGCTGCCGAAGTGGTAAACAGGTTCAACAATCCATACGTGGATCATGCACTTCTCGCGATCTCGCTTAATTCCGTTTCAAAGTGGAGAGCACGTTGCCTGTCGACTCTTCTTGATTATGTGAAGAAATACGGAAAGCTTCCGGTCCATCTGACATTTTCAATCGCGGCTCTTCTTGATTTTTACGGTGGTAAAGATCTTGAAGACGGAGTATTAAAGGGTCATCGCGGAGAGAGCACATATGATATCAAGGACGATGAAGCCGTTCTTAGATTCTTCGCAGACAGATATTCCGAAAATGCTGCGGAACTTGTAAAGGAATATCTCGGGAGAGAAGATTTCCACGGTATGGATCTTAATACCGTTCCCGGACTTACCGAAGCAGTCACAAAGTACCTGACCGATATACGCGAAAACGGTATGAGACAGGCTATGAAGAGGATAGGATGATGCAGGATTATCTGAGGATCAATGATAACGATAATGTGGCAGTTGCTCTAAAAACACTTCCGCTCGGATATAACGTAACAGGAGACGGCGGAGCGCTTTCCGTTCGTACTCTTGATATCATACCGGCCGGACATAAGGTGGCGCTTACGGATATCGCAAAGGGAGATAAAGTTATTAAGTATGGTCATTCCATCGGATATGCCATTTGCGATATCAAGGCAGGATCCCATGTTCATATTCATAATCTGAAAACAGGACTGGGAGATAATCTTGATTATGTATATGAACCTTCTGAGGTGGATTTACCGTCCGAAAAAACCGAAACCTTTAAAGGCTTTGTCAGAAATGACGGAAGTGTCGGAATTAGGAATGATATCTGGATCGTACCAACGGTAGGATGTGTGGGCAGTGTTGCCGCCGCTATTGCAAATATGTCCCGTAAGTATGTAAAAGGAAGCGTGGAAGATGTTATCGCTTTTGATCATCCTTACGGATGTTCCCAGATGGGAGAAGATCAGGATAATACAAGGCGCATTCTCTGCGATCTTATAACTCATCCAAATGCGGGAGGAGTGCTGGTACTGAGTCTGGGCTGTGAAAACAGTAATTTGAATTTTATCCGTCCGATGCTTGAAGGTTCGGATCTGTCAAGAGTCCGTTTCCTGGTCTGTCAGGAATCGGAAGATGAAATAGAGGACGGATGCAATATCGTAAAGGAACTGATAGAGAATGCCTGCACCGAAGTAAGAGAAGATGTCCCTGTATCTAAACTTATCGTAGGACTTAAATGCGGAGGATCGGACGGACTGTCCGGTATTACCGCAAATCCTCTTGTGGGAAGTTTTTCCGATGAACTGATTTCACGCGGAGGAACTACAATACTGACGGAGGTTCCGGAGATGTTCGGAGCTGAAACCGTTCTGATGAACAGGTGCGCGAACAGAGAACTCTTTGATAAAACAGTATGCCTTATCAATGATTTCAAAGATTATTTCAGATCAAACGGTCAGACCATATATGAGAATCCTTCGCCCGGCAACAAAGAGGGCGGTATATCTACACTTGAAGACAAGTCTCTCGGTTGTACGCAAAAGTCCGGAACAGCACCCGTAACAGGAGTGCTGGGATATGGAGAGAAAGTAAAAAACACGGGACTAAATCTTTTGTCATCACCGGGTAACGATCTTGTTGCGGCAACGGCACTTGCTGCATCCGGCGCTCAGGTGATACTTTTTACCACAGGCAGAGGAACTCCATTTGCATCACCTGTTCCTACGATCAAGATCTCAAGTAATTCCGCACTTGCCGCACATAAAAAAACATGGATAGATTTTAATGCCGGAGTGCTTACCGAAGAAGGACATGAACTTTCCGGAGAGACGGATCTTCTCTATGATCTGGTCATAGCGGTTGCGGAAGGGAAAAAGGTCAGATCCGAAGAAGCGGGATTTCATGATATGGCAATCTTTAAACAGGGAGTTACCCTGTAGGACAAAATTTCTGTAGTTTTTCTGAAAAACATATAAATTTTTGGTATTTTAGGTGGTTTTCTTTTCATAGAATCTTCTCATAGCAATTGCGAGTAACATCGAAATTGTTTTTCCCCAAAGGGGGTACGAAAGGAGATTCTATGATAAAAAAACTACTTGCAACATTCTTAACTGCGTCGCTGATCTTAGGGGTATGCGGCTGCGCAAATTCTTCCGGACAGGAACAGGGCGGTGGTAACACCTCATCCACCGATACGGTTACCGAAGTCGATCCTTCCGAACCTGTTACTCTCAGAATGGCATGGTGGGGATCACAGACCAGACATGACATCACTGTCGCTGCGATCGAGCTCTACGAGGAGCAGAATCCCAACGTAACCATCGAATATGAATTCTACGATTTCGACAGCTATTTCACCAAACTTAAAACTCTTGTAGCTTCCGATCAGGTATGGGATATCTTCCAGCTTGGTGGAAACTTCCCCGAGTATATCGACAAGATCTATTACATGAATGAGTTCATCGATAACGGAACCATTGATGTATCCGATATCCCCGAGTCATATCTCAAGATCACTCAGGATACTTCCGGCAATCAGATAGGTCTTTCAAACGGCTTAAACACATACGGCATTGCATATGATGTTGATATGTTCAACGAGGCAGGTGTTCCTCTTCCCACCGATAACTGGACTTGGGATGATTACAAAAATGCAGCGCTCAAGATAAGTGAAGCAACAGGTCATTACGGATGTTCAGGTCTTGCAAGCTCAGAATTCATTGCAGGATGTTCAACCTTTATCGGACAGCAGGGCAAAGTCGGTGAGTACAGCTTCTTTAACCTTGACCTTACCGGAATGGGATTTGATGATGCTCAGATGCTCACTCCTTACATTCAGATGAGAGCAGATCTTATCAATGCAGGTGCTTCACCCGATGCAGGTGCAGAGATGGAGATCACCAATATCGAGAACGACTTCCTTGTTACCGGTGAAGCTGCAATGACTTGGGTCGCAGTTAACCAGTTCCCTACCATCTATGACATTTGCAAGGAAGAGGGAAGAAATCTTGCCCTTGCAACCATTCCCAGAGTAAGTGCCAACGGACCCGCAGGTTCTGTTATCCAGTCATCACAGATGCTCTGCGTATCTCAGGACAGTGCTTATAAGGCAGAAGCAGCTAAGTTCATCGCTTGGTTCCAGACCAGCGTAGAGTGCAACCAGATCCTTAACGGTGAAAGAGGAATTCCCGTAGCTGATTCCGTAAGAGCAGCACTTGAGGAGAATCTCACCGAAGGACAGCAGATCATGTACGATTACGTTACTCTTGTGGGAACATTTGAAACTCCCGAGAAGGTTAACGTTCTCAGCCCCGACGGACAGGATGAGGTAGTTGATAACTACAGGAACTATATACAACAGGTTGTTTCCGGAGATATCACGGCGGCAGAAGCGGCAGATAAGACTTATGCGGACGCCGAGAATTTATTCAAATAACTTTCATTAGGATCGGGCACACTCTCGTCCGAGGGTGTGCCCATTCTATACCCTGAACAACCTTTTTTTACTGAAACGGAGAGTTATTTTGAAAACCGAAGTCATAAAAGCCAAAGCAAGAAAAATATTTTACAGTAATGAAATGGTCGGATATGTTTTCGCCTTTCCGTTCATATTCGGTTTTATCTGTTTTTCGTTTATTCCCATCGTAACTTCCCTTCGTTATGCATTTACGGATTTTTCCATGGGAAATAAGACGATCGAATTTGTGGGAGGCGCAAATTTTAAACAGCTTCTGGGGGATGAGATATTCCTGAAGTCATTGGGAATAACCCTGAAGTATGTATTTATATCTGTTCCCTTAAAGCTTATATTTGCTTTGCTTGTTGCGTTTGTTTTGACCAGAAAGACAAAGATGCAGGTTTTGTACAGATCCCTGTATTATGTACCTTCACTTGTCGGAGGAAGTATAGCCGTAGCACTGGTATGGAAACAGCTTTTTGCCAGAAAGGGATTGTTTAATTCCGTTCTGGCAGATATGGGGCTTGGAACCATAAACTGGTTCGGAGATCAGAAGCTTGCGCTTTATCCCCTCATTCTTATGAGTGTGTGGCAGTTCGGATCTTCAATGATCATTTTTGCGGCAGGATTAAAAGAGATTTCACCGACCTACTATGAAGCAGCCAGGATTGACGGTGCAAACACTTTTCAGTCTTTTGTAAATATCACCTTACCTTGCCTGTCTCCGATAATCCTTTATAATCTGGTAATGCAGACCATTCAGGCATTCATGTCATTCACCCAGGCATTTGTAATAACTGCCGGAGGACCTGATAACGGAACCATGATGTATGCACTATATGTATATAACCAGGCGTTCAAATATAACCATATGGGTTATGCATGTGCGATGAGCTGGTTCATGCTGATAGTAATGTGCATCATCACTCTGGTTATCTTTAAGACATCCAGGAGCTGGGTCTTCACGGAATCCGGAGATTGAGAGGTGCATTGATATGAAAACAAAAAAATTAGTATTAAAAACCGTATATCATGTTCTTGTCATCGCCTTCGGATTTGTAATGATATATCCGGTATTGTGGATGATAAGCGGATCCTTTAAGGACAACAGTGAGATCCTGAGAGGTTCACTTTCACTTATTCCTTCCGAGTGGAAATTCAGTAACTATCCCACGGGATGGAAGGGCTTTTCCAAGATAAGTTTTGCGAGATTTTTCTTTAATTCGTTTTTTATAACAGCACTTTCTACATTCGGAACCGTCATAAGCTCATCGCTGGTAGCTTATTCTCTTTCGAGGGTAAAGTTCCGCGGCAGACGTTTATGGTTTACATGTATGCTTGCGACCATGATGCTGCCGGGACAGGTTATTATGATACCGTCATTCCTTATATGGTATCGCCTCGGGCTTGCAAACAGTTACGTGCCTCTTATTTTCCCCTACTTCTGCGGTCAGGCATTTTTTATCTACCAGATGATGCAGTTTATGTCGGGCATTCCAAAAGAACTGGATGAAGCGGCAACAATTGACGGATGCAGTAAATATACGATCTATTCGCATATCATTCTTCCGCTTTTAAAGCCTGCGATCGTCACTACCGTAATAATCCAGTTCTATTGGAAATGGGATGACTATATGGGACCGCTCCTTTATCTGAGTAAGCCTAGTTCTTATACTGTATCTTTGGCTATCAAGATGTTTGCCGATGCGGCATCCACAACGGATTACGGTGCAATGTTTGCTATGTCCACTTTATCGCTTTTACCTGTATTTTTGATCTTCCTTTTCTTCAATAAGTATCTGGTTGAAGGTATAGGAACAAGCGGACTGAAAGGATAAACATGATAAGTAATCCGATCATAAAAGGTTTTAATCCCGATCCTTCCATAACATGCGCGGGAGATAAATTCTATATCGTTAACTCCACCTTTGAATGGTGGCCCGGAGCAAGACTTTATGTTTCGGAAGATCTCGCAAATTGGGAGAATCTGGGTGGAATCCTTACAAGTCCTGCACAGATCGATCTTACCGGTTGTCATCCCTCATGCGGAGTTTGGGCCTGCGACCTCAGCTTCGATGGCAGAAGATTTTATCTTACATATACCGATGTTAAGACCAAGAAATATTTTTATAACACACATAATTACCTGATCTATTCGGAAAGCATCAATGGACCGTGGTCAAAACCTGTATATTTAAACAGTGTCGGATTCGATCCTTCCGTATTTCATGATACCGATGGACGCAAATATCTGGTTGGTATGTTAAACGGTTTTAAAGGCATAACTGTTCAGAGTCTTGATCCCGTGACTTTGGTGCCTGTGGGAGAGCCGGTAAAGATATTCGATGGCTCTGGAATAGGCTGCACCGAAGGACCTCATTTATACAAAGTGGGAGAGTATTATTACCTGATCACTGCGGAAGGAGGTACAGGATATGATCATTGCGTCAGCGTAGCAAGATCAAGAGATCTGTACGGTCCATACGAGGTTCATCCCGATAATCCGATACTCACTTCTAACAGTGACAGCCCTCTTCAAAAATGCGGTCACGGAGATATTGTTTTTGACAAGGACGGAAGATCATACATAGTTTTCCTATGCTCTAGACCTGTGGACGGCAATATATCGATACTCGGACGAGAGACTGCGATCGAAGAACTTGTTTGGGACGATGGATGGCCGAGACTGAAAAACGGTACGAAATGTGCCGGGACTTTGACCGGGATCGATAGCATTCAGGAAGAGTCCGATGTTTTTTACGATGATTTTTCGGAAGAAGATATCAAAACGGTCTATTCATCTCCCAGGAGAAATTATCACGAATTTGCGGAAGTCTGTACAGGCCGGTGCGGTAAGAGGGTGCTAAGGCTGACCGGCAGAGAATCCATCAATTCATTTTTCAAGGTTTCACTTTTATCCTACAGGATCCGTGAGGTGAATGTCAGAGCGATAACACGAATGCATTTTTCTTCTTTCTCTTCAGAGCAGATGGCAGGACTATGTATCGTATACGATGCGCTGAACAACTATATGTTCGTTCAGACATTCGTAGAAGGCAGGCCCTGCCTGAAGCTCATAAGGAGTGACAAGGGAGTCGTTGAAGAACTTGAAACGATCACACTTGAAGATGCGGACGACGGAGTGGATCTATCCATAGAAATGCGTGAAGGTAAGAAGATACTTTTCGGATACCGTACGCAGGAAGAATGGGTTATGATGGATAGTGTGGCAGACGCATGTATTTTATCGGATGAGTATTGCCGCGGATTTACCGGAACACAGATCGGTATGTATGCACATGACCTTACCGGTATGGGAACTTACGCCGAATATGAATATTTTAAAGTAGAGGAAAAGTCGTGATCGAATTTTCGGATGTGAAATTTAAATCTGAAGATGAACTTCTTGATAAGCTGTTTAACACAGCACTGAAAAAGTGTGAGGATAATATTGTCTCATTCGGAGACAGGGATGTTCTTGTCGAGGGGGGAGGATATGAGAAAATCTGGCTCGAAACCCAGCCTATGGGCGGGCGCATGTATGCCAAGAAAAATATTACCGTTGCACTGAATAACCAGCTCATGTTCATGGAACACCGGAGAAAAGACGGAAGAATCCCCGGAAGTATTGCACTTGAAGCAGGTAAGGTCATACCTCAGTTTAACAAATTCCAAGGCTTTTGTTTTCCGGAGCCTGCCCTTGATATGTATTTCATAGCGAATGCAGGAGAGGATTATCTGGACGAACTTTACGAATGCCTGGAAGGTTTTGATAAATACCTTTGGGAAAACAGAGATTCCGACGGAGACGGCTGCCTTGAATCATGGTGCAAATATGATACGGGTGAAGACAATGCGGTCAGGTATAAAAATGCACCCGATGCATGGTCTGCGGAATTCCCTCCGGAAGGATTAAGCATTGTACCCATGGCTTCACTTGATGTGATGAGTTATTCCTATTCTTCCAGATATACTTTGTCCAGAATTGCATACCTGAAAGGAAAAGAAAAACTTGGTGATGAATGGGCCAAGCTCGCCGGAAGCGTCAGAGCCAAGATACGCGAATACCTGTGGGATGCGGAAGCGCATATCTGTTTTGACAGAGATAAACATCACAGAAAACAAAAGATCATAACCCACAACACTTTAAGGGCAATGTATTGGGGAAGCATAGATAAAGATATGGCTTCCAAATTCGTAAACGATCATTTACTGAACGAAAAAGAGTTTTGGACTTACATGCCTCTTCCTTCCGTTTCGGTAAGCGATCCTAATTTTGTGAATGAACCGACCAATAATTGGAGCGGACAATGTGAGGCACTTACATATCAGAGAGCGATAAATGCTTTGGAAAAATACGGATATGATCATTTGATCCCGTATCTGGGAAGAAAGCTTTTTGATGCGATAGGTAAGGATCTTTTATTTGTACAGCAGTATGATCCCTTCACCGGTAAACCTTCCGTAAATGAGGACACCGGCGGCAGGAACGGATACGGTCCCGCACTTTTATCCGTGATCGAATACATGGCTGCAATGTACGGAGTACGCAGAAAAGAGAACAATCTGATATGGGGATGCATGCAGGGAACTTCATATGAATACGAACAGATTTTGGGAGATGATACTTATCTGATACGTAACAAGGATGATGAAACCACTGCATTCATTAACGGGAACAAAATATTCGGTACCAAAAAGAATGTAAAGATCATAACTGATTTGAGAGGAAATGTGGTTAAAGCCACAGATATATAAAAGATAGAGGATAGAAAATGAAATATACTGATAATTTTGTTGAGGATGTAACCATTGCTTATATCGGAGGAGGTTCAAGAGGCTGGGCCTGGACGTTTATGACTGATCTTGCGCTTGAAAAACAGCTTTCCGGAACCATCAGACTTTATGATATAGACAAAGATGCGGCTAAAGCAAATGAGATCATCGGTAATTCCATCAAAGGCAGAAAAGAAGCAGTGGGCAAATGGGATTATGTTGTATCGAATACCGTTGAGGAAGCACTTACCGGAGCGGACTTTGTAGTGATCTCGATACTTCCCAAGACTTTTGATGAAATGGAAGTTGATGTTCATATGCCGGAGCGTTTGGGCATTTATCAGTCGGTCGGTGATACTGCAGGCCCCGGTGGAATGATCAGGGCACTCAGAACACTTCCCATTTTCTATGAATATGCTAAAGAGATCGAAAGGTATTGTCCTGATGCCTGGGTCATCAATTATACAAACCCCATGTCTCTTTGCGTCAAAGCTATGTACGATGCTTTCCCCGGTATCAAAGCATTCGGATGCTGCCACGAGGTATTCGGAACTGAGAAGATTCTTGCTCAGATAGTGGCTGAAAAACTCGGATCGGAGAAGATCGACAGACATGAGATCGAAGTAAATGTAATGGGAATCAACCATTTCACATGGTTTGATTATGCTTCATATAAGGGAATAGATCTTTTCCCCATATACAGAGAATTCATAAAAGATCATTTCGAAGAGGGACTTGATGAAAGGGATGCTAACTGGGCTAATTCATGCTTTGCATGTAAGCACAGAGTAAAGATGGATCTGTTTAATAAATACGGACTCATAGCTGCTGCAGGAGACAGACATCTTGCAGAGTTCATGCCCGGTGATATGTATCTGAAAGATCCCGAGACCGTAAGAAGCTGGGGATTTGATCTTACAAGTGTCAAGTGGAGAAAAGAAGATCTCCAAAACAGGTTGGCTAAATCGGGAAGATTGGTGAGAGGTGAAGAGCAGATAAATCTCCTTCCGACCGGTGAGGAAGGAATACTCCTCATTAAAGCTCTTTGCGGACTGACGAGAATCGTAAGTAATGTTAATATCCCCAACACAAGTCGTCAGATTCCCAATCTTCCCGAAGAAGCAGTTGTTGAAACCAATGCACTTTTCGGAAGAGATTCGATCCGCCCGATCTACGCGGGAGAGATGCCTGAGAACATCAGAGAGCTTGTTATGCCACATATTGAGAATCATGAGCGCATACTCGAAGCTTCCAAGACAAGGGATGTTAATCTTGTGGTCGAAAGCTTTATGAACGATCCGGTCACCAAAGGTGCTCATGCCTCGGAGGATGATATCAGGAAACTTGTTACCGATATGATGAACGCGACTCTTTGACGATATCTTATATTGAAAAACCGGCTTGCCTTAACGGTAAGCCGGTTTTTCGATTTATATGGATTTTCCTGCCGGATTTTTGATGCCTTTAAAACATTCGCTGTCCATATGTGTAAGGTAATAACCTGCCATAAGTTCGGATAAACTCTGAAGTCCCCAGATGATCATGATGACGATGCCAACGCGGCCGATGGAAAATTCAAACCCCTTTCCCAGAATGAATGTTGACACCGTTTCCCAGACGAGAAATACTTGCATAAGAGTCCATGAAGACCATGCCTGCGCTTTGGTTAAGATGCTCAAAGCCTTTTCGTCATTTTTATGTTTTGCAGAATAAATTGCTCTCCAAAGAAACGATCCGGCAATGGCAACGAGTGATGCTATCATTGCGATAACTACTAATGTGTGATTCATTTTCCTACTCCTTATCTGATACGGTTTATGATTGTTTTTTCGTTAGCTAACTGATTACGGGTGCGATCTTTTTATTACCCGATCGCTCCTTGCAGATTGAATAATATCAGCGAAAGCCTATCCGTGCCCTTTTTGGGAATAAACTGTATCGAAATCGGAATGAAGTGTATTATCACTCCTCAGAGACCACAGTAGCTGTGGCGGTAAATATATGATCCTCGAATGAAAGCTGCAATCTTCCATTGTATTTTGATGTGATACGCTCTATGTTTGCCAGACCGAAACCATGTGCCTCATTGTCATCTTTGGTTGATTCGATCCGGTTATCTTTAATGCTCACTTCTTTATCACAGGGATTCTTTACGTTAAGTATCCAGATGTTTTTCTTTAATATGGACCTGATTTCAATGAACTTATCTCCATCAGCCCGTATTGAGGCTTCAATCGCATTATCCAGAAGATTGGAGAGAAGAATGACAAGATCCACATCCTCAATATTGCCATTCGGAATATTACCTTCAATCGAGATTTTTATTCCGTATCTATGCGCTGTTTTTGCCTTGGATTCAAGGAGAGCATCTGCGATATGATTACCTGTCTCAAACATCTTGATCTTAGCGATATCAAGTCCTGTCTGCATCTTGTCTATATATTCCAACGCCTGATCATTTTTGCCTTCTGAAACAAGTGATCGAAGTGCTATAAGGAGATTCTTGGTATCATGTCTGAATCTTCGGAGTTCGGTATTTTTCTCATTCATCTCGATATATGATTCGGTTATCTGTTTCATGGGTTCTTTCAGATTACCGATCATAAGATTCATTGATGAGTTTTCTTTTCTGACTGTAACCGTATTTGCAATCATCATAAGGAGAAATACAAAAACGATCATGCAGATTATCTTGGTTGAAGTGGTGCTTTCGGGGGCGTTAAAAATCCTGACCTCCAGTCCTCCGTATGTCATACATGTAATGAACAGGATCATATATTCCATAGCTGTCAGTTGCGTTAATTTTATCCTGACTATGTTTTCGCGCTCCAGCATGGAAAGTGTTAACAGGAGTATCAGCAGTAAACATTCCGCGAATGTGATCGAAATGTCTGCACCAATCCTAGGGTATATCTCAGGTATGGTTAAATTATTTATTGCAAAAATAAATCTTATGTTCTGAGCGATACAATCCGTAAGATATTCATAAAAGGGGATTGCAAAGATGATCCCCGGCTTAAATCCGTATTTGGCACAGAAAAAAGGAATGATCCTTACCAGATAAAGAATGATCATGGGAAAATAGAAAAAACGGGGTCCGTAATTGATCATGGGTCTGTATGCATAGGTTATGAGTACATAAAATGCGATCCATAGGAAGTTTGAGCTTCTCCATTTCTTTTTCTTAAGATCAAAGAAATTATCAAAAGCGATCCAAAAGTCCGCAAATACAACAAGCATGCGAATGGTATATATTCCCAGGATCAATCCGGTGCTGCTCAACTGTCAGATCTCCTTTCTAACAAGATAATCCGCATAGACATTATTGAATTCCTTATACTTTAGTCTGCTGATAAGAAGTTTCTCACCTGTGCTCATGGTAACTTCCTCACGATTGTATGAGTCAACATGGGCCAGATTGATAAGAAAAGATTTGTAACATCTGTAGAAATTACCGGAAGAAAGCCGCGCTTCGACGGCACCGAGTGTCTCGTGACACTCCATGTCGCTTCGCCCATCTGTAAAATGTATGATGCAGTTTTTGCCCATGCTTTCCACATAAGAGATAGTGCTTTCTTTGAAAAAGTAATTCTCTCCGTCCAAGCGGATCTTGAGAATACCGTCACTTTCCATGGTTTTCAGAAAAGCAATCAGAACTTCAGAGAACTTTTTATCATCGATGGGTTTTGTTAAAAAGCGGAATGTTCCGACTTCGAATGTATCGAAGACGATGGAAGGGTAGCTTGTTATAAAAACAATGGTTGAATTCTTATCGTACTTACGGATCTTTTTTGAGGTCTCAAGACCGTTGTCACCGTTATTTTCAAATTCGTAATCCATAAAGATCAGATCGAATCTTTCACCGGATCCGATAAGTTTTTCTCCGGCGTCATATTCGTTAAGAGTATAATCGAGATCTTTTTTTACGGAGAATTCAAGAATCCTGTTTCTGATCTCAGCACGCATTATTTCCGAATCATCACAAATCGCGATCTTTATCATATTCTTTACCTGTTACCGATAGCTTAGAGTAATAAAATAATGTTTGTAAAAAAAACGGCCTGCCTTTAAGGCAAGCCGTCTTTGATCACCTTAGATTGTTTTCGTCGCACAGGATCGTTTTCCCTTCAGCAAGGGATCGTTGCACATCTATGAGTCTCTGATTTTCGCTACCGCGGAATTTAAGTCCGAGATTTTTTTCCCTGATATGGAATTCGCCGTCCACTATCACATCCAGAAGAGGAAGGAGGCTCTTTACGATCTCATCAGATTTCGCCCATTCCAGTATATCGGTTTCGTAAGTATATCCGCTGTAGAGCCATATTGTTTTCTCGGGATATTTCTCACGGAGTTTTTTGGCAAGAGAGAAGACGAAGGGCCTGTTTTCCGGCTCCATGGGTTCTCCGCCTAAAAAGGTGAATCCGGAGATGTAAGAAGGCTCCATTGCTTTTATAAGTTCTTCCTCGATCTCTGCGGTATATACCTCCCCGTATTTGAAATCTCTGGTTTCTGCGTTAAAACAACCTTCGCATCTGTGACGGCATCCGCTTACGAATAGGGATACTCTTACTCCCGGACCGTCGGCAACATCAGATTTTTTGATCATTCCGTAATACATAAGATTGGCCTCATATACAGGATATCAATTAATTATCAACAAGTAATACTACTATATGAAATCCGTATCCTTTTTTCAAGATTTCCGGATAAGCGTTTTGACAAAATCTTCCTGTTAATCCAAAGAATTTACGATTTATTACCAAAAATTCCCCTTTTATAATTTTTCTTGTAAAAACCCGAAATCAATTGGGGTATGCCGCAAGGCAATAAAATGTATGAGGTGAGTTTTATGAAAAAGAAATTATTAGCATTATTCCTAACATCGTCAGTGTTACTTTCTCTCGTCGGATGCGCTTCC
>JAEEXJ010000161.1 GCA_016291475.1 Lachnospiraceae bacterium
ATACGACTCTGCCGTTCTGATCAAGCATTGTGTTGTGCGGCCCCAAGTCCGTATGAACAAAGCACTGATCCAGTTTTTCGAAATCGGGAATACCATCAAGAATTGCATCAAATTCCCGAACAAAGCTACGGTCCCGGAACCATTTATAGTATTCAAGCTTGCTCTGCGTAAAATGAGACTTAACACCGTACCCTTGCAGCGCATGCATTTTTCTTACTGTCTGCCCGAGCAGGAATTCATCTTCCGGCGTCTCCCTAAACTGCCTTCCGTCAATAAATTCCATCAGATAGAACCAATACCCCTGACAACAGACGTAATAGTCACCCGCTGTCGTGGGGAAAATTTTCGGTGCGAAACCTTTTTCATTGCCCAAGAACAGATGCGCCAAGATGTTGCTCTTGATGGTTTCTTCCGGGGTTTTCTCCGAATACCCCTTCAAAATAAAACGCCCTGCGTCTGTCCTGATCCGATAGACCGGTCTGAGCGAATCTTCCTTAAGGCACTTTTCCGTGAATGGGTTTTTAAGTTCCCAATGTGAGAGAACCGTTTGTATCAAACCTATATCCAATGTTCTTTCTCCAATCTAACACTGTTAAATTCCATTTTTCTTTACTATTGTGTCAGTCCGCCGAGTCAGTCATCGTCACCTTTTATGAAAAACTGTATGAATCTCTCTTTATCTATAGATTGAATCATTCCCCATAGACGGCCATCAATAGACCTCGCATTTTTTACTGTTCGACAACATTCGTACGAGGGAAAAAAGGGCACTTTTCTTTAATGCATTGCTGGTTCTGATCATGGAACTCACAGCTTTGATCCTCGTATTCCAAATGAACATCGAAATGCTTATTGATGTATTCAACCCCATGCTTAAAGGCTATCATAGCATCCCTTTTACAACATCTTGGTCCATTTATTTTCCCCAGTTCAGCAATGGCCTCAGCCGTATACGCCATGTGATCTCCCCAGGTACCATCATTTGAAAGAGGACCGGTTCCATCAATTAAAGACAGCACTGCTCCGATTGAGGTAACGGCACCACATATCCCCCAATGGCCGCACATTGCCCCGGGCATTTTTAATCCTTCCTGCAGCAAACGCTCCAGGCTCTCTTCCAAATCCAATTCCCCGCCGGCATTATGATAAGCGACCAGAATACTTGCTCCATCCAATATGTGATGTTCAGGGCCATGTATATTGACATATTCCTTTGCTGCCATTCTTTTAAATATGCGAACGGGATTTACGCCCTGTTCATCCTTTATATCCTTGATGATCTGCCTTGCTTTTTCTTCAGCTGTCATATCGTGTCCTCTCTCAGGATGCCCTGTATTCCATAAGGGTTGTGTTTTGCCAATTACCAAACCGGTCTTTGGCAATTCGCTCTCTATATCCTATTTCGCGAAAACCACATTTCCTATGAACCCTGATACTCGCTTCGTTAATGGAAAGGATTGCGGAGTAAATACTCCAATATCCGGCACTTACTGCCTCGCTGATCAGTTTTTTAACCAGCTCCGTACCGATTCCTTTCCCTCTATGATTTTCATCCACATAAACGCTCATTTCAACACATCCTCGATATGCGCAGCGCTCTGACGTGGGGCTGATGGCTATCCAACCAATAACTTCGCCATCTTCTTCATAGACATATCTGCACTCCTTTATGTGCCCGGCATCCCATCCTTCATAGGATGGGCATTCCGTATTGAAAGTAGACTTGCCACTCAATATTCCCTGCATATATATGGCTGAAACTCTGTCCCAGTCACTCTTTATCATCTGTCTGATCATTCCTGTCTTCCACCTTTCTGCACGCCTCATTATAGATCTGCAGAGCTTCCAGAACTTTGTCCCGATCACTCTCTTCTATCACGGAAAAGACCTTTTTAAACTCAACGTACATATCATTTTCTATTTTCTCGAATCTGGCTTTTCCGCTCTCAGTAAGCTGCAAAACAACACAGCGCCTGTCTGTCTTCGATGGTTCCCTTGCAACAAAGCCTTTTTTCACAAGTTCCTCAACACTTCGGCTGACTCCGCTCTTGTCTATCTTTAGCAACCCAGCCAGTTCCTTAATGCAGATCCCCGGCTTACGCCCGATCTCTACCACCAAAAAGCATTCCGCCTTACTGACACTGCATTGACAGCAATCCGTCTGGTTCATATTATCCAGGTGGCATTCCAGTTCTCTTGTATATTCGCGAAACTGTTGAATTTTATCCATTGACCCATCTCCTTTTGTTAGATGATATTCGCATTTGTTGCGTATGTCAACTATTATTTTGCAAAATAGTTGGAGGACTGTTTGAAAGCAATCCTCCAACCGCTTTACCGGCAGCAAATTTATAATGGTCAATTTCAGAGCATGATCTACGTTTCCTTATTTCGCAAAATTGAACAATATTTAAATTTGCGAAGTAAAAGGCCTCATTACACTCCTGTAACGAGGCCCTGAAAACCGCTTAAAATATATAAATATCAACTTTTATCTCTTTGTATTCTGTACTGAAGAAGCGCCTGCCCAGCATTGTACAATATGCTTTGGCGATCGTGCCATACCACCTTCTGTTCAATATATGATCAATTCCGGTTATCTCAACATTTTCAAATGCAGAAAAATCGTATCCCTTCATCTCACGCCTTTTCAAAGGTCGGCCTCCAGCCTGCAAACTGTGCCAACTGCTCATCTGTCCTGTGATAATATCTCTCATTTTTATCAAGCTCCGCTATCTTAGCCATCTCTTCGTCCGTCAGCTTAAAATCGAGAATGTTGAGATTATCTTTGATATGGTCCACGTTCTTGCTGCCGGGGATCACTACAAATCCCATCTGAGTGTGCCAGCGGAGGATGATCTGTGCGGGAGATTTTCCGTACTTCTTTCCAAGCTCGGCAAATACCGGTTCATTTATAAGGCTCGTCTCACCGTGTCCCACGGGATACCAGCTCATAAGCTTGATGTCATACTTATCAAGCGTTTTTCTCAGTTCCTTCTGCGTAAAATATGGATGAGCCTCTACCTGGATAAACTGGGGTGCGATCTCCCACTTTGTTTCAAGCTCCTCAATATACTTTCCTTCAAAATTTGAGATACCGATGCTCTTGGCCTTGCCTTCCTTATAAGCCTTCTCAAGCAGTCTGTATCCTGCGAGCCAGTTGCCGGCAGGCTGATGGATATAAAGAAGGTCCACGTAGTCAACCCCAAGGCGCTCCAAAGTTTCATCCACAGCATTCGGATTCTCATATCCACTGGGCCAGAGCTTTGTGGAGAGAAAGATTTCTTCCCTCTTTATTCCGCTGTCCTTCATACCTCTTCCT
>JAEEXJ010000070.1 GCA_016291475.1 Lachnospiraceae bacterium
GCGCATCGTTCTGGCAGACGTGACGTCCTCTTTCGATACCCTTAAGTGTGCCGCTGGCTTCGAAACGGAAATCGTGAGCGATCTCACCTATCCTGATGGGAAGCTCTTTATAGGAATGAGGACGGTTAGCATAGATCATCATATGATGAGGGCAGTTCATGGGACGAAGTACGAAGCTTTCGCCTTCTACTTCCATCGCAGGGAACATGTTCTCCTTATAATGATCCCAGTGACCGGATGTCTTGTAAAGATCAACCGTACCTACACAAGGTGTAAGGACGTGCTGATAGCCGAGCTTAAGTTCCTTGTCACGGATATAGTTTTCCAGTTCTCTCCAGACTGTGTATCCCTTGGGAAGGAACATGGGAAGTCCTCTTCCGATCAGGTCGTCTGTCATGAAGAGCTGCATTTCCTTGCCTAATTTACGATGGTCTCTTGCCTTGGCCTCTTCCAGTTCCTTAAGATAATCCTCAAGTTCCTCGGGAGTAGGGAAGCAAACACCGTATATTCTCTGAAGCACCTTATTGGATGCATCTCCCTTCCAGTAAGCACCGGAATGCTTGATGAGCTTAAAGTTCTTACAGAGCTTTGTATTTTCAACGTGAGGTCCGCGGCAAAGGTCGATATATTCACCCTGCTCATAGCATGTGATATTGCCGTCTTCCAGGTCTCCGATCAGATCCAGCTTGTACTCATCATTCTTAAAGAGCTCAAGTGCCTCTGCCTTGGAGATCTCCTTACGTACGATATACTTGCCTTCCTTGCAGACCTTCTTCATCTCTTTCTCGATCTTGGGAATGTCCTCATCGGAAATAACCGCATCGCCGAGATCCATATCGTAATAGAAGCCTTCGGCAACAACAGGTCCTACCCAGAATTTTGCCTGGGGATAAAGGCGCTTAACTGCCTGTGCCATTACGTGTGCGCAGGAGTGGTTAAGCATATGAAGTCTTTCTTCTTCTTTGAAATTAACCATTTTTTTCTCCTTTCAGATATATAACATGTTCGTTTCCCACCCGGAAGCCCTGCCCGATGAAAAAAAATAACCCTTGGGATATTACTCCCAAGGGTGCTATGCACGGTTCCACCTTGAATTTTTACTCAAGTTGTTATTAACGGAAAACAATCCGGCAATACTTATCGAAATTCGCTTCGTACGCAGCTCTGGAGTGGTATTCCGTCCAAATTCCGTAAGGTCTCTCACCAACCGGCCTCTCTCTGTGACTTCCTAAGAACGTACTGTCTCCGTCGTGGCTTTTGCTTCTATAAGGTCTGAAACAGCCTTTAATTTTTTGACATAATATCACAACAGTTCTTTAAATGCAAGCCCAAAATCACTTTCTTCTTACCTTTGTTTCGGGCTCGAATATAAAGGTAAAGGTGGTTCCCTTTCCTTTTTCGCTCTCAACCTTTATCTCACCGTTGTGTTTATTGCATATATTCTTGGCGATGGCCAGGCCCAGTCCGGAACCTTTGGCGTTCTGCCTGAGTTTGGATCTGTAAAACTTATCGAAGATATAGGGTATCTCCTCATTAGATATTCCTATACCTTCATCAGCAACAGAAGCATATATCTTGCTGTCACATTCCAGTCTGACATGAATGGTACTGCCTTCATTTGAAAACTTGATGGCATTGTCTATTATTACCAGGAACATCTGACGGAGTCTTTCGTAATCTCCCATCATGATGCAGGGGTCATCGCAGATCTTATAGTCTATGGTGATCCTCTTTTCCTCGGCCATTGTTCCCGCCGCTCTTACCAGATCGTTAAATACCTGTTTTAAGTTGACGGGTTCCTTTTCTATCTGAAAATCCGGATTCTGCATCTTGGAAAGGGTAAGAAGGTCTCCCACCAGTCTTTCCATTGCTATACTCTCGGCATTCATTCTCTGATAGTACTGCTTTATCTTATCCGGATCAGTAACCACACCGTCAACCAACGATTCGGTATATGCCCTCATTACGGTAATGGGGGTTCTGAGTTCATGGGAAACGTTGGCGAAGAAGTCCAGCCTCATCTGTTCCGCATTGTTCCGGTCGATCTCGTTCTGAGCAAGCTTCCCTGCCAGAAAGTCCATGGCTTCCGCCAGTTCTCCCAGCTCGTCCCTGGCATGTATGTCCGTTCTTGCATTGTAATCACCTGACGCAAGGGTAAGTGCCGTGGATCTGATGGAGGAAATGGGCTTTGTAAGCGCATTTACAAAAGGAATGGCAAAAGCAAAGGCTATGATGAGCGCTACCATCGAACTTATCAGTATCATCCTTGTGGTGGAAGCCACTATCTGTCTTTCGGCATTAACATCCATAAAGACAAAAAGAACTCCCGCGCACTCACCGTCATATCCCATTACAGGTGCACTTACGATAATGGTCGTACAGTCATGGCTGCTGGAATATCCCGTACCCGTTACCGGATAGAGGGAATCTATGGTGGCTTTGGTCATTTCACGCACCTTGTCCCTGTCCATTTCCGAAAGTCCGTACTGTCCCGTGAAGTTCTCTCCCAAAGGGATATTTGCTGAACTGTTGGATACGGTAACGGTGTCGAGACTGTCTATGTCCACAAGATACTGATAATAGGCAAACCAGGACTCATAATCGTTGGATGTAAAGCATGCGGAGCACTTCTGGGCAAGATTGATCGCCTTTTGCTTAAGATCGTCGGTGTTTGACCTGATCATGGTCGAATCATACATTCTCATGTAAAAAACACCGAGACTGATGGCAAAAATAGTGATAAGCGCCGCAAAACTGATGTAAGTCTTAAAAAACAGCTTACCGCTTCTCGGTATATTTACCGCTTTATTTTTTTCCATATTTCAATTCCCGTTATTTATCGTTCTTCTCAAACTTGTATCCCACACCCCAAATGGTAGTTATCTCCCAACCGGGATGCTCCAACTTGTCGATCTTGGACCTGAGTCTCTTGATGTGAGAATCCACGGTCCTGGATTCACCGTAATAATCCTGTCCCCAAAGGCTGTCAAGGAGGTTATCTCTGGTAAAGACCTTTCCGGGATTGGTGGCAAGGACCCACATGGTCTCTATCTCTTTCTTAGTGAGTTTAACATCCTCTCCGCCTATCTTACAGGTGTATTCTTCAATATTTATCTCAAGATTTCCCACACTGATGATACTGCTCTTGTCATTTCCGCTGTCAGTCTTGGAAAGCCTTCTGAGCACGGCTCTCACTCTTGCCATTACTTCGCTGGGACTGAAGGGTTTAACGATGTAATCGTCCGCACCGATATCAAGACCCATTATCCTTTCAAAATCCTCACCGCGGGCAGTGATAAGGATAACCGGGACATCGGACTTGGCTCTTATCTTTCTGCACACTTCAAATCCGTCGATCTTGGGCATCATAACATCAAGCAATACACAAATGGGATTGCTTGTAAGGAACATTTTATAAGCTTCGTCTCCGTCTGTAGCAATGACGGGTTCATAACCTTCTTTTTCAACGTATACGGATAAAACATCCGTAATATCGGAATTATCATCTGCGATCAGTATTTTCGCCATAACAATGATTACCTCCCATAGCAAGATTCTTTCTTCATCATTAAGTGAAAGACACACTTTTACTGATAAAGTATACCAAATCCACGTTATAAAATCAACTTTTCGAAAATCTAAAAAAAGCATTCTTTTGACATTCTTTTGCCAAAAATACAGATTATAATGCGATCGGATGTGGCACATAGTTATTTGGTTAGGAGGAAACAGCATGAAAGTTCGGAAATTGGTATATTCCATATTGACCTTCGGCATGGTTCTTTTCCTATTCATCTCTCTGCCTGTACACACAGTATATGCAGGGAATGCTCTTGAAGCAAAATTAAATATCAGTACGCAAAAGGTAGTAAAGGGTAAAACCTTTAATCTGCGGGTTTACAATCTCAAAACCAGCCAGACAGTGGTATTCAGCTCCTCTCGACCGGGAGTTGCAACTGTTGACCAGAGCGGTCTTGTTACCGGTGTGGACAACGGAACCGCCATTGTTACGGCTAAGATCTATGAGGCAGGTAAGCTTGTAACTACCTTGTCTTGCACTATTACAGTGGGGCCTCCCGCAATAGCGATCATGATCTCCAAATTAAGTCTCGAGCTTAAGGTTGGCGATCAGGCAAGATTGTCTTACATAGTCTTTCCCATCAACACGGCTGAAAAGCCTGTATACTCCAGCAACGATGAATCTGTTGCTTCAGTATCCCCCGGAGGAAGAGTATACGGTGAGGCGCCCGGTCAAACTCATGTCTTCTGCATGATCTCAAAGGGTGTTTATGCAACCTGTGAAGTCACGGTTAAACCCGCAGAAGTTGAAAGTGAGACTGAAGAGCCCGAAACTGCGGATAGCGTTCAGGATACTTCTCTCTCGGTTACCGAAGATAATTCCGTTTCCGAAGTTCCCGTTTCCGACGACTCCTCCGTTACAGAAGGCGTAGGCACAGTTCAATAAGCAAAACATTTAGCTACTGAATGACTAAACAGGCGAAGGAAGGCTTTAACGGCATTATTCAGATGATGTGGTGGTTACTCATACCTCATTCGATGTATCGGAATAACCTCAGCCAAACAATTCATAGCCAAAAAAAGACAAGCCCCCAAAAGGGACTTGTTTTTTTAATGAACCATTGGGGACGGGGTTAGTGGTTCATTTTATTACATTTCTCATATCATACATACCGGGCTTCTTCCCTGCCAGGTACTTGGCAGCTGCTACCGCACCCTTGCCGAATACCGCTTTGGAATAGGCTGTATGTTTTAGTTCTATAACTTCATCGGTACCGGCAAAGATAACTTCGTGCTCTCCCACTATGCTGCCGCCACGAACGGAAGAAATACCGATCTCTTTAACCGGTCTCTTTTCTCTTACCGAATGTCTGTCATATTTATATTCATATTCATTATTGAGAACAGAGTTAATGGCATCTGCCAGTGCAAGCGCCGTTCCGGAAGGTGCATCCACCTTCTGGTTGTGATGCTTCTCAACGATCTCGGGATCGAAGCCTTCTTTGCAAAGAATATCTGCAGCTTCGGCTATCAGCTTAAAAAGAAGATTTATGCCGAGAGACATGTTGGCAGATCTGAGGATAGCCAGATCCTTTGAAGCCTCTTTAATGCTTGCCAGCTCTTCTTCCGAATAACCTGTGGTGCAGAGTACGAGGGCATATCCTCTCTCCTTCGCCAGATTAAACATATCATTTTCCTTTAGACCATCGGGTCTGGTGAAATCCACCACAACTTCCGCAGGCACATCAACCTGTTTAAGATTCGAATAAACAGGATAACCATAGGTGTTATTTCCGGCTTTATCAACTCCCGCAACGATCTCGATCTCGGGATCGTCCTTAACGATCTCCGAAATGCTTCTTCCCATCTTGCCGTTACAGCCAAGTAAGATCATTCTTGTCATTATTTTATAACTCCCACTTTTCTAAGCTCGTTTTCCAGTCTTGCACGATTCTCGGGTTCCATCTCTGTAAGAGGCAGTCTCATGGGTCCTACGTTAAAGCCCATCATGTTGAGAGCAGCCTTTACGGGAATAGGATTTACCTCACAGAACAGAGCATTTATCAGAGGAAGGTACTTCATCTGAAGCTCTCTTGAGCCCTTGGCATCTCCTGCCATAAACTTTGCAACGATGTCATGGGTATCACGGGGAACCACATTGGAAAGTACGGAGATAACACCCTTAGCGCCTATGGAAAGGAGGGGTGTGATGAGTCCGTCTTCACCGGAATAAACATCAAAATCACCGTTCAGTCTGTTTAAGAGTTCCATGGTCTGGGGAATATTTCCGGTAGCATCCTTAACACCTACGATGGTATCATATTCCTTTGCCAGTTCTTCGATAGTAGCCGGAAGGATGTTCACGCCTGTTCTTCCGGGAATGTTGTAAAGGACGATGGGAACATCAACGGCCTTTGCCACTGCTCCGAAATGCTCCTTAAGGCCCTTTTGTGTAGCTTTATTGTAATAGGGAGAAACCAGCAGAACGCCGTCTACTCCTGCTTTATAAGCTTCTTTGGAAAGATAAACTTCCGTATCGGTACAATTGGATCCGGTACCTGCGATAACAGGTATCCTGTGTGCTGTTTTCTGTACCGCATATCTGATGCATTCAATATGCTCTTCATGTGTGAGGGTGGACGCTTCACCTGTCGTGCCGACGATGACTATGCAGTCCGTACCGTTGTTCACATTGAAATCTATGAGTTCACCCAGTTTATCAAAATTGATGGTTCTGTCCTCATTAAAAGGTGTGACTATAGCAACTCCTGCTCCTGTATAAATAGACATAATATGCCCCTTTCTATGTGCCAATAGGCTTTAAAATTTTAGCACGGTAAAGTGTGTTTGTCAATGATTTAAATGGGCCGGAATGTGAACGGTAACGCCTCAAATCTTCGATCAGATAGGTATCCACTGCAGACTGAATATCCGGTACCTCTGTGCTTTCATCCGGAAATAACAAAACAAAAATCGTCATCATTCCGAGAAAGATCAGGAATTAAACGATTCCCACAATAAATTCTTTATAATCATTTATGCGTTCAATAAAATGTCTCATATGTCGATTATACAATATTCTCTTGTGTTTTCAAGAAGAAAATCTGTTTTCGGAAAGTATGCCCGTAATGCTCAAAACTATGTGGTTTTTTTAACACTACTGTTGCTATTTCAAAAATAATCGTTTATAATCACCTTGTTCTACTTACATCGGAATAGTAAGGCATTCCGGATTGTTTTGAAACATTTTATCCTGCATTTGCCGGATAAAACGTGATCTATTATCAGATTTATATTATGGAGGTTAAAGATATGCTCGTATCAGCAAAAGAAATGCTTGAAAAAGCTCGCGACGGAAAGTATGCCGTTGGCCAGTTCAACATCAATAACCTTGAGTGGACCAAATCCATTCTTCAGGTTGCCGAAGAAATGAAGTCCCCCGTCATCCTCGGTGTTTCCGAAGGTGCAGGAAAGTACATGACAGGCTTCAAGACTGTTGCCGCTATGGTAAAGGCTATGGATGAGGAAATGAAGATCTCCGTTCCCGTTGCCCTTCATCTTGATCATGGTACATATGAAGGCTGCTATAAGTGCATTAAGGCCGGATTCACATCCATCATGTTCGACGGTTCTCACTATCCCATTGATGAGAACATCGCTAAGACCAGCGAACTCGTAAAGATCTCCAATGCTATGGGTCTTTCCATCGAAGCTGAAGTAGGTTCCATCGGCGGTGAAGAAGACGGCGTTATCGGAATGGGCGAATGTGCAGATCCCAACGAGTGCAAGCAGGTTGCTGACCTTGGCGTTACAATGCTCGCTGCAGGTATCGGAAACATTCACGGCAAGTATCCCGCAAACTGGAAGGGATTAAGCTTCGAAACACTTGCTGCCATCAAGGAAAAGGTTGGCGATATGCCTCTCGTTCTTCACGGTGGTACAGGAATCCCCGCTGACATGATCAAGAAGGCCATTTCCCTTGGCGTTGCAAAGATCAATGTTAATACAGAGTGCCAGCTCTCCTTCCAGGAAGCTACACGTAAGTACATCGAAGCAGGTAAGGACCTTGAAGGTAAGGGCTTCGATCCCAGAAAGCTCCTTGCACCCGGTGCAGAAGCTATCAAGCAGACTGTTCGTGAGAAGATCGAACTCTTCGGTTCCGCAAACAAGGCTTGAATTCTATAAGAACAAAAAAGGACGGTACATCTGCCGTCCTTTTCTTTTTATTTACTTCCGAACATTTCTTCTACGTATTTTACCGCATATTCCGCTCTTTCTCTTCCAAATTTCAACAGCGTATTTACGCAATTATTAAAAACTTTTTCCGAAGCACTTATGGGTATCCTGCTCTCACCGTTCTTGTAGGCCGCTTTTAGATCCTCAAAAAAATCAAATTGCAGATCCAGGGCCTTTTGCCTCTCATCATTCAGCCTTAGTATCGTTTCCGTAAAATGCTCCGGTGAAAGTGCCGTCTCCGCCAACTGCTTTGTATAGGACACGAAGTAGAATCTCATGTCTTCTCTTTTCATTAAAGAAGTAAAAAGAGGTGCATATCTTCCGCTTTCAGGGTTTGTAACATTAGCCCATCTGTTGGAGTCCGCTCCGTTACTGTCCCAGCTTTTCGATTTCCAGTAGATCCCCATGGAGTAATCCGAGTCATGGATCAGATACCTGAATCTGCCGTCAAAAACTCCTTCCCCGTAGCTCACTCCGTCTGCGGGATAGTATCTGTAGGCGATGTAATTGTTCATGGGCCAGTCGGTATTTGCTATAAACAGTTCAAAAGCCATATACCTTAAGTAGTCCTCCACATCCACATACCTGCACAATTCTTCAAAGGTCCTGTCATTGGTAAGGTCGGCGTAGGCGTATTTATTAAAGAAAGCATAGTAATCGTCGACGATCTTCTTATCAAGCTCCTCTCCGTCTTTTGCCACTCTCATAGTTCTCTCGGAGTAATCGCATTTAACAAATTCACCGTCGTAATCCCCGTATTTTCTGGAGAAATAGTCATCGCTATAGGTTTCATTCAGCCACATGAGACCATAGTAAGAACCGTTAACATAAACCACCGCGGGCATCGTGGCCTCATAGTTTTCAAATCCCGCATCCCTGGCCAGGGTCTGTGCCAGGGAATCCCGCATCATAGTGTACTGCCAGTCATCGCCGGGCGTTCTTAATACCAGCTTGTCGTATTTTTTTACTATCTTTTCCGGCTTGTCCATGCGCGGTGTTTCAAAAAGTGAAAAAGGAAAATATCCTCTATCCGGAGAGTATTCCTTTCTTGCATACAATTTAAGAGATCTTGAAGCACTGGTCGCTCTGGAACCGCCGCCTATGACTCTTATTCCACCATCCTGGCTGAATACCACATTTCCGTCGGACTTTAAAGCCTCTATGTGAGCTTCTCTCTCAAACTTTTTTCCCGTATTTCTGGAAGAATTGGCTATCTTGTCCGTAAATATACCGGTTTGGGGATCATAAAGGTTTTTGGGATCGCTTACAATGGAAATGATAACAGTATCGTACTTATCTCCGATGTTTTTATCCAGGAAAAATGTCTTAGTAACTACAGGTGTAGTCATTCCGTTTTCAGCGCATCCGACAGTACGCAGGGTAACGATCTCCGTTCCCGTTTCAGGTACATCAAATCTAAGCGGGCCGTTGTAAACCATTGAACCTTCATCCGGTACACTTCCGTCGGTAGTATAAAATATATGTCCCTCAAAGGCTGTATCATATACGAGTTCTACCTCCACTGCCTCACTGTAGAAGTTAGCTTCGGGATAAATGTACATCCTTTCCGAAGGTGTGGGTGTGGGGGGTGGAGTAAATGTGGGGGTAGGTGTAAATGTAGGTGTATTTGTGGGCGTGTTTGTGGGCGTAGGTGTCTCAGTGGGTACCGGAGTAAATGTGGGCACAATTGTTGCCGTTGGTATTACAGCTGTCGGTACAACTGTCTTTTCTTCTTTTTTTATCCGATCCGAAAGTCCGAGATCCCGAGAAAATGAACAGCCGATCATAACCCCTGCCATCAGTATCAGACTTACCAGACATAATAATCTCTTTCCCATTTTTATTCCTTCTTTTTTCTCTTTAACTATATTGATACTACCATATTCCACTCATGTAGTAAAGAATCAAATATAAAAAAGAGCCATATCTTTTAAGATATGGCTCTCTAATCTTTAGTTTACTGCTCGTCGCCGATGGGCTCTTCATAGAACTCATCTTCAAGCTCCTCGCCCTCTTCGGTAACATCATCCGAACCGAAATCCGAATATCCGTCACCGTAGTTATTGTATCCGTTCTCATCATACTCCATATCGGAGAAATCATCTGAGAAGGTATCTGCATCGGTATCAAGCGCAATATTTCTGTACTGCTTCATTCCTGTTCCTGCAGGGATCAGTTTTCCGAGGATTACATTCTCCTTCAGGCCGATAAGGGGATCGATCTTTCCCTTGATCGAGGCATCTGTAAGAACTCTTGTAGTCTCCTGGAAGGAAGCTGCCGACAGGAAGGAATTGGTAGCAAGAGCTGCCTTGGTGATACCAAGCATGATCTGCTTTCCTTCTGCAGGCTGTTTGCCTTCTGCGATAAGAGCCTTGTTGACATCCTCAAAATCAAACATATCAACGTTTGTTCCGGGAAGGAATGAGGAATCACCTGCTTCATCGACTCTGACTTTCTTCATTGTCTGACGAACGATAACCTCGATGTGCTTATCATTGATCTCAACACCCTGGAGACGATAAACTCTCTGTACTTCACGAAGCATATAATCCTGAACCGCATTGATACCCTTGATCTTTAAGAGATCATGAGGATATACGGAACCTTCGGTAAGTTCATCACCGGCTTCGATAACCTGTCCGTCAAGGACATGGATCCTGGAACCGTAAGGGATGAGATATGCCTTGGATTCACCTGTTTCAGGGTTTGTAACAACAACTTCACGCTTCTTCTTGGTATCTCTGATCTCAACCTTGCCGCCGAACTCAGCAATGATAGCGAGTCCCTTGGGCTTACGTGTTTCGAAAAGTTCTTCGACACGGGGAAGACCCTGTGTGATATCACCACCGGCAACACCACCTGTATGGAAGGTTCTCATTGTAAGCTGTGTACCGGGTTCACCGATGGACTGAGCTGCTATGATACCAACTGCTTCGCCCACCTGAACGGGTTCGCCTGTAGCCATGTTCGCACCGTAACACTTAGCGCAGACACCCACTCTGGAGCGACAGGTAAGAGCTGTTCTGATCTTAACCTTAGCTGAAGGCTTAACCCACATTTCTCCCTCGTGTGAAGGTCTGGGGTCGGGCTCAAGGAATTCAGCCTTGGAAACGATCCTCTCTGCACGCTTGGAGGTGATCATATGGTTAGCCTTAACGATAACTTCACCGTTATCATCAAGGATGGTTTCACAGGAGAAACGACCTGTAATTCTGTCTTTCAGGGATTCGATAACCTCGAGCTTGTCCATGAAAGCTTTTACCCACATTCCGGGTATCTCTGTATCGTCCTCTCTCATACACTCTGTCTCACGAATAATGACATCCTGTGAAACATCTACAAGACGACGGGTAAGGTAACCGGAGTCGGCTGTACGAAGAGCCGTATCGGAAAGTCCTTTACGAGCACCGTGAGCGGAAACGAAGTACTCCAGTACGTCCAGACCTTCACGGAAGTTGGACTTGATAGGAAGTTCAATGGTACGACCTGATGTATCTGCCATGAGTCCACGCATACCTGCAAGCTGCTTGATCTGCTTGTCGGAACCACGAGCACCGGAGTCAGCCATCATGTGGATGTTATTGAACTGATCGAGACCGGTAAGAAGGGCATGTGTAATCTCATCATCGGCCTTCTTCCATGTTTCGATAACCATCTTATAACGCTCTTCCTCTGTAGTAAGACCTCTTCTGTGCTTCTTTGCAATCTCATCCACACGTGCCTGTGCTGCATCAAGAATAGCCTTCTTGTTTGCGGGAACGGTCATGTCGGAAATGGATACGGTCATAGCTGCACGGGTAGAGAACTTGTAACCCAGAGCCTTGATAGCATCAAGAGTCTCTGCTGTCTTAGTTGAACCGTGAACGCTAATGCACTTTTCAAGGATCTTTTTAAGCTGCTTCTTTCCAACGGGTTTACCGTTGTCGATCTCAAGAAGGAGCAGATCTTCCATATTAGAAAGATCACGTTTTCTGATACCGAGATCCTGAGGAATGATCTCGTTGAAGATCAAAGTACCGAGAGTAGTCTCGATAACTCTGGAAATCTCTCTGCCGTCATCAAGCTTCATGGAACGACGAACCTTAATGGTGGTATGAAGGGTGATAGCCTTGTTCTCATAAGCAAGGTAAGCTTCGTTCATGCTCTTGAATGCCTTGCCTTCTCCGAGCTCACCGTTCTTACGAAGTGTAAGATAGTAGATACCGAGAACCATATCCTGTGAAGGAACGGCAACAGGTCCACCATCTGAAGGCTTCAGAAGGTTGTTGGGTGAAAGCATGAGGAAACGAGCCTCTGCCTGTGCTTCTGCCGAAAGAGGAAGATGCACAGCCATCTGGTCACCATCGAAGTCAGCGTTGAATGCTGTACATACAAGAGGATGAAGCTTGATAGCCTTACCCTCAACAAGGATGGGTTCGAATGCCTGAATACCGAGTCTATGGAGCGTAGGAGCACGGTTAAGCATAACAGGATGCTCTCTGATAACTCTCTCTAGGATATCCCAAACCTCTGCCGAAGCACGGTCAACCATCTTCTTGGCAGCCTTAGGGTTATGAGCCTGTCCGTTGGCAAGTAGCTCCTTAACAACGAAAGGCTTGAAGAGCTCGAGTGCCATCTCCTTGGGAAGACCGCACTGATAGATCTTGAGCTCGGGACCAACTACGATAACAGAACGTCCTGAGTAGTCAACACGCTTACCCAAAAGGTTCTGACGGAAACGGCCCTGCTTACCCTTTAAGAGATCGGAAAGGCTCTTAAGAGGGCGGTTTCCGGGGCCTGTAACCGGTCTGCCTCTTCTTCCGTTATCGATGAGAGCATCAACAGCTTCCTGAAGCATTCTCTTCTCGTTTCTCGTAATGAGTTCGGGAGAACCCATAGCGATCATTCCGCGAAGTCTTGAGTTTCTGTTGATGATACGACGATAAAGATCGTTCATATCGGAAGTAGCAAAACGTCCGCCGTCCAACTGAACCATGGGACGAAGATCAGGCGGGATTACCGGAAGGTTTACAAGGATCATCCATTCAGGGCGGTTACCGGACTTTCTGAAGTCTTCAACCACGCTCAGATGCTTGACCAGCTTCGCTCTCTTCTGACCTGTGGCGGTAAGGAGTGCTTCCTTCATCTCTTCAGCTTCCTTATCAAGGTCGATAGCTTCAAGGAGTTCTCTGATGGCTTCTGCACCCATTCCCGCACGGAATGCCTTGCTGCCGTACTTATCGCAGGCTTCGTTGTACTCGGTCTCGGAAAGGATCTGCTTGTACTGAAGGTCTGTCTCTCCTCTGTCAATAACGATATATGCTGCGAAATAGAGAACCTTTTCAAGATTCTTGGGGGATATGTCAAGGATAAGTCCCATACGGCTGGGAATACCCTTAAAATACCAAATGTGTGAAACGGGAGCGGCCAGCTCGATGTGACCCATTCTCTCTCTTCTTACAGAGGACTTGGTGATCTCAACACCGCAGTTATCACATTTTACAACGTGATCCTTAGCCGACTTGATGCCGTTCTTTTTGAATTTACCGCAGGAACACTCATAATCTTTAACGGGTCCGAAGATAACTTCGGAGAAAAGTCCCTTCTTCTCAGGCTTGAGTGTACGGTAGTTTATCGTTTCAGGCTCCTGTACTTCACCGAAGGACCACTCTTTGATCTTTTCGGGAGAAGCAAGTCCTATTTTAATAGCGTCATAGCTGACGGCCTTGACCGAATCATCTGAATAATTAACTGACATAATTTTAAGTATCCCTCCTATTCTTCAAAGCCTTGATCGTCCATATCATCCGTATCGAAGTCGCCAAAATTGTCATCATCTTCAAAGTCGCCGTCTTCGATGGGGCTGCCTTCTTCATCCACAAATGTGAAACCGCTGTGGCTGTCGTAGTCACCGGTATCATAGCTGTAGTGATTGTCATCATCGATGTTATTGTATTCATCGTCGCTGACATTGTCCTCACCATAGTTGATCTTATCGTTCATGACTACTTCGTTACCGTTCTCATCGAGAACCGTAACATCAAGGGCAAGAGACTGCAGTTCCTTAAGAAGAACCTTGAAGGACTCGGGAATACCGGGCTCTGCAATGTTCTGACCCTTCATGATAGCTTCGCAGGTCTTGTCACGTCCCTGGATATCATCGGACTTAACAGTAAGGATTTCCTGAAGAACATGGGATGCACCATATGCTTCAAGTGCCCAAACTTCCATTTCTCCGAAACGCTGTCCACCGAACTGAGCTTTACCTCCGAGAGGCTGCTGGGTAACCATGGAGTACTTACCTGTCGAACGTGCATGGATCTTATCGTCAACAAGGTGATGGAGCTTCAGATAGTGCATGAAGCCGATGGTAACGGGTGAATCAAATTCTTCACCGGTACGTCCGTCACGAAGCTGAACCTTACCGTCACGACTGATGGGAACTCCCTTCCAGTCTGCTCTTTCTTCAAGGTGGTTTCCGAGATATTCGAATACTTCGGGCTCAAGTATATCCTTGTATTTTTTCTTAAAGTCTTCCCACTCGCCGTTTACATAATCATTTGCAACTTCGAGAAGGTCCTGGATCTCGTATTCCTTAGCCCCGTTAAAAATAGGTGATGAAACGTTGAAGCCGAGGATCTTGGAAGCCAGAGAAAGGTGTGTTTCAAGCACCTGTCCGATGTTCATACGCGAAGGAACGCCAAGAGGGTTGAGCACGATATCGAGAGGACGACCGTTGGGAAGGAAAGGCATATCTTCAACAGGAAGAACTCTTGAAACGACACCCTTATTTCCGTGACGACCGGCCATCTTATCGCCAACCTGGATCTTTCTCTTCTGAGCTATGTATACGCGAACGGTCTCATTTACTCCCGCAGGAAGCTCATCACCGTTCTCACGCTTAAATACCTTTGTATCTACTACGATACCGAATTCACCGTGAGGAAGCTCAAGGGATGTGTTTCTTACCTCTCTTGCCTTCTCACCGAAGATTGCACGAAGAAGCCTCTCTTCAGGTGTAAGATCGGTCTCTCCCTTAGGAGTAACCTTACCTACAAGGATATCACCGGAACGGACTTCGGCGCCGATACGGATTATGCCTCTCTCATCAAGATCCTTAAGAGCATCATCGCCTACGCCGGGAACTTCTCTTGTGATCTCTTCAGGACCCAGCTTGGTATCTCTTGCTTCTGATTCGTACTCTTCTATATGAATGGACGTGTAAACATCTTCCTGTACGAGGCGCTCGGAAATGAGAACAGCGTCCTCGTAGTTATAACCTTCCCATGTCATGAATCCGATGAGAGGGTTCTTACCGAGTGCCAGCTCTCCGCCTGCTGTTGAAGCACCGTCGGCGATAACCTGACCTGCCTCGATCTTATCACCCTTGGAAACAATGGGTCTCTGGTTAATGCAGGTACCCTGATTACTTCTTGCGAACTTGGTAAGCTTGTATGTCTCAAGGCTCTTGTCCTTGTTCTTGATAACGATCTCTTCAGCTGTTGCTCTTTCAACAACACCGTCGTTATTGGCTGTCATACATGAACCGGAGTCGATAGCTGCCTTAACGCCGATACCTGTATCAACAACGGGAGCTTCGGTGAAAAGAAGGGGAACTGCCTGACGCTGCATGTTGGATCCCATGAGGGCACGGTTAGCATCGTCATTCTGAAGGAAGGGGATCATTGCCGTAGCTACCGAGAATACCATCTTGGGAGATACATCCATGAAATCGATCCTTCTCTTTTCATATACGGAAGTCTCATCTCTGTAACGTCCGGAAACCATGTTGTTTACAAAGTATCCGTTATCATCAAGAGCTTCGTTGGCCTGAGCTACAACGTAGTTATCTTCCTCATCTGCTGTAAGGTAAACAACCTCGTCGGTAACACGAGGGTTATTGGGATCGCTCTTATCGGTCTTACGATAAGGAGCTTCAATAAATCCATATTCATTGATCCTTGCATAAGAAGCAAGGGAGTTGATCAAACCGATATTAGGACCTTCAGGTGTCTCAATGGGGCACATTCTGCCATAGTGGGTATAATGTACGTCACGGACTTCGAAGGATGCACGGTCACGTGAAAGACCGCCGGGACCGAGAGCCGAAAGACGACGCTTGTTGGTCAGCTCGGAAAGAGGGTTGTTCTGATCCATGAACTGGGACAACTGTGAACTTCCGAAGAATTCCTTAACGGCTGCAGTAACGGGTTTGATATTGATAAGGGACTGAGCAGTAACGCTCTCAATGCCCTGAGTTGACATTCTTTCACGTACAACACGCTCCATACGTGAGATACCGATACGGTACTGGTTCTGAAGGAGCTCTCCTACGGCACGGATACGACGATTTCCGAGGTGATCGATATCGTCCTTGTTACCTATGCCGAGCTCAAGATGCATGTTGTAGTTTACGGATGCAATGATATCTTCCTTTGTGATATGCTTGGGAACCAGCTCGGATACATGCTTCTTGATCTCTTTAAGGAGAGTATCCTTGTCACTGCCGTATTCCTCAAGAAGTTCACGGAGAACAGGGAAATAAACGTTCTCTGTGATACCGAGGCTTTCCGCATCACAATCAACGTATGCGTTCAGATCTACGGTGAGGTTTGTAACGATACGTTCTGTTCTTTCTTCAGTCTGAATATCAAAATAAGGGATTGCGGCATTCTGGATATCAACAGCCATCTGCTCCGTAATCTTCTGTCCTGCTTCGGCAATGATCTCACCGGTATTCAGGTCGATAATGTCCTGAGCAAGGGTGAAGCCTACTACACGCTTCTTCAGATGAAGTTTCTTATTAAATTTATAACGTCCAACCTTGGCAAGGTCATAACGCTTGGGATCGAAGAACATGCCGTGGATAAGGGACTTTGCTGTATCCACCGCAAGAGGCTCGCCGGGTCTCAATTTTTTATAGAGTTCGAGGAGACCGTCAGTGAAATTCTGTGTAGTATCCTTTTCGAATGTAGCCTCAAGCTTGGGCTCATTACCGAATACTTCACGGATCTGTTCGTTTGTTCCATAGCCCAATGCACGAAGAAGAACGGTTACGGGTACCTTACGGTTTCTGTCCACACGCGCCCAGAACACATCGTTGGAATCCGTTTCGTACTCTATCCATGCACCACGGTTAGGGATAACCTGGCTGCTGAAAAGACGCTTACCAAGCTTATCATGTGTTATATCAAAATAGATGCCGGGTGAACGGACCAGCTGACTAACAATAACTCTTTCGGCACCGTTGATGACAAAGGCACCGGTTTCGGTCATAAGAGGAAGATCTCCCATGAAGATCTCGGAAACAAGACTGCTGCCGTCATCCGTGCGATGAAGGTTCACCTTCACCTTGAGCGGAGCTGCATACGTTGCGTCTCTTTCCTTACACTCTTCGATGGAGTACTTCTTTTCGTCCTCGCAGAGCCTATAGCTCAGGAAAGAGAGTTCAAGATTGCCCGAGAAATCTTTGATCGGAGAGACGTCTTCGAAGACTTCCTGAAGTCCCTTCTCGATGAACCACTTATAGGAATTCTTCTGAACCTCTATAAGATTCG
>JAEEXJ010000162.1 GCA_016291475.1 Lachnospiraceae bacterium
ATGATTGATGATGAGTACGAGGACTCTATTGTGGGAACACCACAAGGAGGAAATCTCTCGCCATTATTGGCGAATATCATGTTGAATGAACTTGATAAGGAGATGGAAAAGCGCGGGCTTAACTTTGTAAGATACGCAGATGATTGTATCATCATGGTTGGTAGTGAAATGTCTGCTAACAGAGTCATGAGAAATATCTCTCGATTCATTGAGGAGAAACTGGGTCTCAAGGTCAACATGACCAAGAGTAAAGTCGATAAACCTCAAGGACTTAAATACCTTGGATTCGGATTCTACTTTGACTCAAGAGCACATCAGTTTAAGGCAAAACCACATGCAAAATCAGTAGCAAAGTTTAAGAAAAGAATGAAAGATCTTACTTGCCGTAGTTGGGGCGTTAGCAACAGCTACAAAGTTGAGAAACTCAATCAGCTTATTCGAGGTTGGATAAACTACTTCAGAATAGGAAGTATGAAAACACTTTGTAAAGAACTTGATGGAAACATCAGATTCAGACTTCGTATGTGTATTTGGAAGCATTGGAAAACTTCGCAGAATCGTATAAAGAATTTGATGAAGCTTGGAGTTGATAAAGACACGGCTTGGATTACAGCCTATACGGGTAAGAGGATAGCCTACGTATGTCAACGAAGAGTTATGAACTTTGCGATAAACAAAGAAAGACTAACCCGCTTTGGATTAGTCTCAATGTTAGATTACTACACCGAAAGATGTGTTATTTGTTAAGTTGATTGAACCGCCGTATACGGAACCGTACGTACGGTGGTGTGAGAGGTCGGAATTTCTCATGTGTGAGAAATTCCTCCTACTCGATTTTTTAATTCTGTAATATACTCTAAAAAAGCATTGTGATCATTATGGAGAATGATTTATGGCAAAGGATCTTAATAATGAAAATAGAGTAAAGATAGAACGTATTGTTGAGGCTCAGAGACGTTTCTTCCGCACGGACAGAACCCTTTCAATAGAGTTCCGTATCAGACAGCTGAAGAGACTCAGAGCCGCAGTTATATCGCATGAAGCTGAATTAAAGAGAGCTTTAGCTGACGACCTGGGACGTGATCCTGTGGAAGCCTATTTCTGTGATATCGGAAGTCTTATATTAGAGATAAATGAAATGATACAGGGTCTAAGGACCTGGGCAAAGCCGGAGACTCATTTCAGTGGGATTCATTGTTTCCCTAGTTTCATAACAAAGGTTTATAAGCTGCCCTATGGAGTGACGCTTATCATAAGTCCTTTTAATTTTCCGATACTGCTGTCCCTTGGTGTACTTGCGGCCAGCATTGCAGGAGGTAACACAGCTGTTATAAAGGCAAGTTCCAAGTCATCTCACTGTACAGAATTAATGCAGAAGATGATCGCGAAGGTTTTTCCGGAGAAATATGTGACGGTTCTGGGTGGAGGTCATGATGTGGCTGACATATGCCTGGGACAGCGTTTTGATAAGATATTCTACACAGGATCTCCGAAGGTGGGCTCGCATGTTATGGAGATGGCTTCGAAGAATCTTACTCCGGTGGCTCTTGAACTGGGCGGCGAAACAGGCAACTGGTGTATCATACGTAAAGATGCAGATCTGAAAGATGCGGCACATAAGATTGCATTCTTCAAGGCGCTTAATTCAGGACAGATATGTATAAATATTAATCAGGTGGCTGTTGCAGAAGAGGTGGCGGACGAGTTTCTGTCAGAACTTAAGAAAGCTTTTAAAAAACAGCTGGGAGATGACCCCTCTGGTAATCCGGAGTATCCTCATCTGATAAGTGAAGCTGCCTTCGATAAATGCAGTTTAGAGGTTGATAAATATCGGGATAAAGTGATCTATGGCGGTAAAGGTAATAGAAGCAGTCTCAAATATTCTCCGACGATTTTATATCCGATCGGTATAGATGAGGATGTTGTGAAAAGGGAGCTGTTCTGTCCGATTCTTCCTGTGGTGCCATATAAGGATGCAGAGATAGACAGCGTGCTGAAGGAAATCTCAAAACGGGAAAAGGGACTGTCGCTATACATTTTTACGAAGAATGTGGAGTGGGCGAAGAAGACTATGCAGCGTATGCAGTTCGGCGGGGGCTGTATAAATGAAGTCTGTCTTCATATGATGGTAAAGGGCGTTCCATTTAACGGTGTCGGCCATTCAGGTATGGGCGCTTATCATGGTAAGTGGGGCTTCAGAGAGTTTACTCACCCGCAGACCGTGCTTATAGGTTCAACCAGATTCAATCTTCCGATGAGAGAACATCCGTACTCTCCAAAGTGGAAGGAGATTCTCATTCATCTTTTCGAAAGATAATTGACAACAAAATTAGAAAATGATAATATCCTATTCAATTATAGAAAAGGGAGTAGCGTTCCGGCGCCTGAAAGCCGGTTTGCAATAATCGTCATCACGATATATTCCGGTTATGTTGTAATTACGCGAGACTTGACTATGGGAGACCGTAGTCAAGTCTCGCTTTTTTGATTAAGGGGGACAAAATGGCAATTTATCAGAAGATGGAAAAACTGGATAAGGTAAGGCTGAGAGCAACGACAGGAATATGCATGATCGGAATCGGAGTCATCATATTCTTTACCTCGATGGGAATCTTTCAGAACGCAGCAGGTTCAAACTTCGGATTTTTTCTGGGTGTGGCAGGAGGATTTGTATTAAGAGGAACCCACGGAACTTATAAGAAGATATATAAGGATCTTTTTGTTGAAGAACCATTACAGAGAAATTTTGATGATGTTTTTTATGCGTGGAGAAGCGGCTTCTCACTTGATGAGATGAATGGTTTCGGACTATGCAGAAAAGGAAATAAGATAGATTCTGAAGATTACATCAGAGCCGGTTATAAGGGCATCAACTTTGAAATGGCTGATGTATGTCTTAAGGATATTACGAAGTCAAGCAAGTCCGGAGCGGATATTATGTTTAATGGAAGAATGCTGGTGTTTGATTATCCGGGAAAGAAGGTAGGCACTACAAGGATGTATTCAGATGCTTTCTATTATCTTCCAAAGGATGATATCACAAAGAGTAATAAAGTAGAGATGGAGAGCGATAAGTTCAATCAGGTATTCCGGGTTTATGCAGAGGATCCGCATGATGCTTTCTATCTTCTCACGCCGCATTTCATGGAGACGCTTCTCA
>JAEEXJ010000071.1 GCA_016291475.1 Lachnospiraceae bacterium
AAAAAAATTGAGGCTGAATTTCTTCAGCCTCAGTCTTCAATCTATCTTCTCTTCCAAGGTATGCAGCGATTCACGCGTTTCTTGTATTCCGCATACTCATTGCCATACAGATCAAGCAGCCATTTCTCTTCTGTATTTATCAATGCCACCGTCATGATCACCCAGTCTATAACAGGAAAAATCAGCATCCAAACATTGTGCCACATAAGAATTATTCCGGATAATGCTATCCACCATCCGCTGTACATCGGATTTCTCACCCATGCATAGATCCCCTTCGTCTGAAGTTTGTTTTCGGTTATAGATTCATCCATATCGGATTACAAGGCTCCGATAAACCAAACGGCAATACCAAGTACGATCAGCAATCCACCGACAATGCGGAATATAAGGATCCAGGGGCTGTCCAGAATTCCTATCTTAAAAACATATCCGAACAAAATAATCCCAACGAGATTCACCATAGCCATTCCGTAAACTATGTACGGTCCGACACCAAACAGCGGAAGTTTCTGTCCTTCCTTCATAAAGTTCTTCAGCATACAAACCGGTTCCTTTCTTATAGCCCTATTGCATATATGATGATTGCGGCAAGATAATAAACGATAAAAACAATATTTGAAAAGCCTCCGCACAGGATCATGTGCAATCCTTTCGGAAGCTTACGTGACAACGGCTTCAGAAGATACAAAGCTCCGGGGGACAATACAGCAATCCATACCGGGAATACTGTTTTTTCCAGCACGATCAGAACTATCAATGCAAGCAATCCCAATCCTTCACCAAGATATAGGATGATAGGTAACTTCTGAAAGTACTTCAGTACGATATCGAGATCTTTCCTCTGATCATCTGCTCCAAGCAGTCCCAGATATGCACAATGGCTATGGTAAGCTCCTCCTGCGATGATTCCCATGCAGCTTAAAAGGAATGCTGCAAATGCTACTTTGTGCAACGACTCATCCGTAATAAGAACAATATGGTAGAAACCGATGCAATATAAAAATGCTGCGACCGGTCCTATCCATCCTCCTATCATTACACGTATCGGAGGCAGATTCTTCATAATGTTTATGATCGGATCCAGTGTTCCATCGTGTTTAAAATCATTCTTATCATAGTATAAGGTCATATCACCGCAGAACATCATTAGAGCTCCGATGAGACCTACTATTAATGTTGTTAATATCATTTTTCACCTCTTTATTCCTGTCAGGCTTACTTCATTGGAAGATTGCTTTATGTGTTAGTCAGTGCTAACCCAACTGATATTATATATATATCCTGCGCATTTTTCATGTTTTTTTACAAAAAAACAGAGCGCCTTTATCGATGCTCTGTTTCATTGCTGTTATTTCAGTCGAAGATACTTGTGATCCAAGCAATTCGCCTTTTGATACATTCATCCATCATCTTACTTTTCAAAACCGATTCAAATCCGTGACATGCGCCCTTGATATCATGAACCTCCACAGGCACCCCGTCCGATTCCAATCGCTTTGCAAATTCAACGCCTTCATCATGAAGACAGTCAAATTCCGCAACCTCAACATATGTACTCGGGAAATAATTTACGGATTCCGCTTCAGAGATTGATGCATACTTAGCAGAGTCCCTATCCTTTTCATTAAGATACATATCCCAGAACATCTTATCGCAGCGTGAATCCCATATGGGTGTATCCGTAAATTTCTTCATGGATTCTGTCTGCATTCTTTTATCAAGAACGGGATAGACAAGAAGAGCTCCCTTGGGAAGGGGAATATTCCTGTCATTTAGCATCATCGTTATCGCACATGCAACATTTCCGCCTGCACTGTCACCGGTAACAATGATCCTGTCCGGATCAATGTTTAGCTTATCCGCATTTTCCAAAGCCCAGATGTATGTAGCATAGCAATCCTCTATGGCCACGGGGTATTTGTTTTCAGGCAGTAGCCTGTAGTCTGCAAATACAACTTTACAGTTTGCTTTTGAAGCATACCATTTTGCAACCTGATAATGGGCCTGGGAAGGTTTCAATAAAAATCCTCCGCCATGATAAAACATGATACAGGGAAGCTTTTCGATGCATCCCTTAGGTTCGATAACAAGTGTCGATAACTTCTCATCCTTGTAACCCGGTGTGATGAAACATGTAACCGTCACATCATCATCCGACTTGCATTTTAATCTCGAATACCCGGAATTAAGCAAGGGATAGAAACGCGCTACAAGTGAACCACTGAGCATTCCAAGGCTTTTCAATTCTTCGTCTAATTTATATTTCATATAAACTCACATTACATCCCCAATACTTGTGAAAAGCCTACTATAATAAAAATGATCAGTACAATAACAAAGACTATTCCCAAGATCAATCTGGTATTTGTAAGTACCTTATTTATTTTTTCCAATATATCTTCCATGCAGATCACCTCCATAAAAGATCTTTCAAGTATAATTATATAATGCATGCCATAGTTTTTCCAACCATACTCTTTTTCGGATTCTCTTTACCAAAAATGTGTCCATTTGTATATTTTTTCCGTCTATAATGGTATAAGGACAGTTTAACACAAGGGAGTTAGCTTATGGTGAAAAGGACAAAAACAATAATCAGCCTTTTATTCATATCTCTTCTTACTGTAAATCTCACTGCTTGCAAGTCTCAGGAAACAAATCTTCTTGCGGGATACTGCGAATACTATGCAGACGGAGGACTGTACAATTTTGTTGAGTATACATACGAATGCGATAAATACGGAAATATTACCGTTGTTAACAAGTACAATAACGGATATCTTTATCAAACTACCGAAACAACTTATAGCGGACCGGGTAAACCTGTAGATGAATCTGTTTATGACGCTAATGGTACTCTTTTAAACTATAAAGAATTTGATGAAAACGGACTTCTCAAATATGAATCCGTATATGAATACGGGCAGCTTGACGAAAAATACGAATACAATTCTGAGGGGCTTATGATACACAAGGAAAGCACCTCTTATAATTATGTAATCGATTATGCTTATGATGAGGATGGAAATCTGTTAAGTCAGACCAATACCGAATATTATGAAAACGGAAACATTAAGTGGACTCTCAAGTATACATATAATTCCGATGGTGATGAAATACTGAAAGAAAAGACCGATGAAAGCGGAAATACTACAGTTGTATCAGAGATGATAATAGAAAGGGAAGGTAATTCCGCCAGAACATACACATACAGTGAAAACAGGGAGCTTCGTTATTACGGAGAAAGAGAATATGACGATGCAGGTCATATTCTCTCTGATATATCCTATCGTGCTTCGGACGACAGCTTTTTATGCAGTTATGAATATACGTATGATGATAAAGGTCGCTTAATAGATGAAAAATCCGAAACCACCGGCAACTATGAATCCTTGTATGAGTATGCTGACGATGGATACATGAATAAAGAAACCAGAATCTACTACAGAGCCTATTCATCCGAACCATACGGCGACAGCAGTTACATGGCAGAGTTTAGAACTACATATTTCTATAACGCAGACGGAGATGTTACAAGACAGGAAACCAGTATTTCAGGTAAACTCAGCACCTATGCCGTATATTACTATGAGTCGGTTAATCCCGGCATGTTCATGACATACGACTACAGAGATCCGTCCAGAAAGCTGGATGAAAGAGCATATATCGTTTATTAATCGATTCGATTCTGCTTTGTGACATATATGTGTCCGACACCGAAAATAATACCAAATATGATCAGTAGAATGTGCAGCGATGTAATTCCACTCAATATAAAGATAATTGTCGGTATCACGGCAGGAGCAATCTGTTTTGGGTATTCAGGCTTTTTGAAATACAAAACCCATATTACTAAATAAGATACCAGCAGAATCAGATTTCCAAACAGATATGCAAGTAACGTAGCCACTGAGATGAAACCAAGCTCAAAAACTCCTATATTGAACACCATCAGGAACATACAGCCGTATCTGCCAATCTGCTCAAGAATAATCATGATCTTGTTTTGGCATTTGTTCTCTTGGTCTTTAACCCTGATTGCACAGATTATATTCGGAACAAGTATCAATAGAACAATGATAAGTCCGAATATATTGATTATGCTTTTCGTTCCCAATTCTCCCGCAAGGAATACGGATGTGGGTCCATCCGCCCCTCCGATTATAGATACATCATTACCCATTTATTTTACTCCGCATTCTGTGCACACTGAATCATCGGATTATCAACCAGCTCAAGCGATATCCCGGGAACATCCAATCCCAAAAGCTTCAAATTTTCTATCGCTGTTTTCAGGAATGTTTCCGCGTTAGCAGAAGAGATTTCTTCACTGCATCCGACTGTCTCGGATTCTGATAGCGCTACACCAAGTTCGCGTGTAACATCGTTCAGATCATTCTCTTTTTTCATCGCTTCAAGCACGCTGTTTAACTGAAAAAAGCCGTATGTCATTACATTATTGAGCGCTTCTGTTCCCCAAATACTTTCAAAGTAAGAAGTGAATGTCTGCCCCTGTGGAACAGGCGAAGGAACTTTATCAATAATTTCCTTAAGCATTCCTTCAAGTTCGCTAAGGCGATTTGTCTCACCAACATGCCTGTAATATGCAACAGCAAACTCGTTAACATACATCTCCTCTTCGACTTTAGACATATGTTTCCCGTATTTTTCTACGATGCAATGGCCTACCTCATGCACCAAATTGTACCAATGAAAATACAGATCGAACTTATATTGTATGTTGTCCTCTCCAAAAAGAAATTTGTATCCGCTCTTCTGTTCTTCCGTTCCGGTCTCATATCTGCCGGACACTATCTTATAATTCATAACTCCAAATCCTCTTATTTCACTTTTCTATATCACGTATAATTTTACTTATATACTCCGGCGTAACAGATACTTCCGTATCAATCATTGGATAAACTTTGTTAAATTTCTTATCTTCCGTCATAATGTGAATTCTATGGCCTCCGTCCTTTTCGATTCTGACGAACCAGTAATATGTCTCGCCATCAACAACTATCTTACGTTTTCCTTTTGTATTTATTCCCATTACTGTTCCTGTACTTTTACTATAACTTTTTCGCAATCATTGAACTTGGCAAATCCTGCCAGTGTCTTTTCCAATGCCGCATTCATCTTTTTTGTTTGTCGAACTCCCTGTTCCCACCATAGTCCTCTTACTTCAAGAACTTTATTCTTACGATCCGGAACAGCTTCAATGCGCCCGACAAAACTGTCTCCGAACAATATGGGAAGTGTGTAGTAACCATATTTACGTTTAACGGCAGGTGTATATATCTCCCATGAATACTGATAGTCCCATAGCGCAAGGATCAATGATTTATCCCACATGAGAGGATCCAGCGGAGCAATAAACGACATTCGAGGTTTAAGATCCGCTTCGTCTGAGATTATTGAATCCATCAGTGGATTATCCTCAGACCTGTAGTAAAATGTCTGCTTTATTCCCTGAACTTCCACCGGGCATATTTTTCCTTGAGACATAAGTGTATCAAGAATTTGTTTACGTTTCTCCGCATTTATATCTATCCCGAGAAATGCTGTACTGTTTTTATCCCACAGAAGTCCTACAGCACCGATTCTTCGAAGCACACGCCAAGCTGTAAATTCTTCCTCATTCGTACAGGGATTTTTCGCATCAAGAATTGTCTCAGATAAATACTTCTCCGCAAGATCGTAAAACTTTCTGCTTCCTTTTTTGTGATGAATGATCAACACTCCGTCTGTGTAAAGCTGTTCAAGTACAGATCTGGCAGCCTGAGATTTCTTATGCCAATTTCCGCTCCAATGCATTGACGAATGCCAATAAATCTCCCCTTCTATCGGAAGCGTATCGCTTGATACCGGACCGTTTTCTTTTATATATGCAACTGCTTTCTTCTCCAGTGCCTTAAGGCCTTTAAATGTTTTCCCAAGTTTCAGGCTTCGTTCTCTATACGATGAGAAATACGGCCAGTCTTCTGCCGGCCATATGGAAAGTTCTTTATCGGCATAATCTACAAGCTTACGATCTTCATACAAAAGCTCTTGAAGCATCGTTTTAGAAAAGCCTTTTACTCTTGATTGAAGTGTAAGTTCCGCGTTCTTACCGCATACATCAACCGGATCATATTGGATACACCCTGCCTGACGGACATATTCGTATGCACCGTTCTTACCTATGAACTTATATGAACCTATCAAACCTTGTTTAGCAAGGATAAATCTTCGTGCTTGTTCCTTCGTTATTGTCTTCATATGTCAACTTAAATTCTTTTATACTCCTCAGATACATCAGCAAAAGAACGAATACCTTTTATGTAATCATCATAGGCATTCTCCGGATCTTTGCCGTGAAAAACCTTGCACAGCCCACACATATCACAGTCTGAAATGCACGGATATTTCTCTTTTATAAACCCTCTTCGTTCCTCTTCCGAAGACACTTCGATCACCGGAGCATCCATCATCCGCATACCTCACAGAATATTTCTGTCTTGACGATACTGTTCCATATATTTAGCGTTAATTTCTCTGATCTCCCGTTTTCCATCAATATAATCCTGATAGATTTCCCATGGGGAACCTCCGCCCAGCCAGCAAGAGGAACAGTTTTCGCAACCGCCTCCGCAATCCAATGACTGCTTTATTATGTCTTCACGTTCTTCACGCGTGGTGTCTTTGATCAGAATCGATTTCATATACGCTTTCCTTTCTTATAATTCAAACGTATAAAAAACTTCCGGGTATGCGACATTCATCTGCACAAAATCATGTTCATGCTCGGATAATTTTCCACCCCAGGATTCATAAACCTTTCGTGCCTTAGCATTATCTTTCAAAACACCTATTACCATTCGATCGGCATTTTTACTTTTGGCCCAATCAATAAAGATGTCTCTAAGAGAAGTACCTACTCCCATTCCCTGATATTCCGGATAAACATATAGTGCAACCAGATCGGCATAATCGTTCTTGAAGAATTCGTAATCCGAATCCAAAGTTCCAAACATCAATCCGACTATTTTCCCGTCTGACTCCGCAACATAGGCGATTTTTCTGTCTCCTATGAACTTTTCTTCCGTAAAACCACGTGCTCTGTCTTCTCTGGCATTATCACGTGCATCGAATACTTCCGTAGCTATAATTCCATCATAAGCAACACGCCAAACATTATCCAAAAGCGAATACCATTCATATCCGTCTTCTTTTCTAACCTGTCTGTAATTTATTTCCATAAAACCTCCGCAGGTCTTTCACTTCCCCAGATATTTAACTATCGGTTCGATATACTTTATGTCAGCGTTCTTCCTATCAAACCCATCGGTAAACGGTATCGATCGTCTTTTCGTCTTTCATCTTGATAACAAAATTGTCTCGTATTACCTTATTCTCTCCATTTTCAAGATACATCAGGAAAAAGCGTGATGTAAGGTAACCTTTATAACACCTGGCATCGTATATGTTGACGGTTACAATCTCAGCAGGACCTTTCAGCACTACCTCCCCCGCTTCTACCGCCGTTTCAACGATCCGTTTCGATTCAGCCATAAAAGATCTATATGCTTCGGATACTATCTTATGATCCTCTTTTGTACCTGCATTTACTTCACTTACAGGTTCCATTTTTTCAAGAATACGTTTGATTAAAGGACGATCCTTCGGTCCGTAATCGTATCCGCCTGCTTGAATCATCGCATTTATCAAAAGAGCTCCGGTATAGTAACCGGATATTCTGATAGGGAAAAAGGATTCCGGTGCAAGCAATGTTTGGTGCATATCTGCGATGAGTTTTTCTTCCTCTTCCTTATCGAGTTTCTTAAGAACCTGCCACTCAACGTAATTTGCACTGCCTTCAATTTCTTCTCCGCAGCATTCATACAAAAACTCGTACGGATACTTTACAGAACGATATTTTCTGCACGCGAGCAGTTCCTCGAATTTTTCCCGATCAAACTTTTCAAGCAACTCCAAAAGAAGCTTATTTTCATAAAGCTTGATACTTAGATTTTCTTCGCTGTATTCATACTTGTACAGTGCTTCCATTTCATTTGCCCAACAGTCCCATCCCTGTCTGTTTTGATATCCATGAAACATCTCATGGATTATCTTGGAAGCAAATACAGATGTCGGCATTTCATTCTGTACATTCCATATTGCGATCATTTCACCCTGAAACTCTATCGCCGTATTTGCACAAAAATCTGTAGTTTTCTCAATATAGTGACCATCGAAGAAACATTCCGTATCATCATAAAGTGCAAACTTAAGCGGCTCGAAGCCTTCCCACAACAGTGTGAAGTCAACTTTTGAGATAGTATCCTTAATCTTGTTATATAAACTCTCTAAGCTTTCCACTGTTTTCACCACAAATCAAAATAAAACTGTACTCATTTCGAATTAGTAACTCGTCACTTTAACGACATCACATAAATCTGGCAAGGATTCCACTCATCCCACAAAAGAGGGAATACTTCAAGCTCCTTGAATCCACAGCTGATGTAAAAAAGGTTTGTCCTGTCATAGTCTTCATAGACTCCCATTTTTACAGTCTTGACTTGCATAAACTCATAACCTGCTGTCCTTGCTATCTCTTTTGCTTTTTCTACGAGTTCACGCCCTATTCCGCTTCTGTGATACTCTTTCAGCACGCCCATCACAGCAAGTTCCACAGTAGACTTCCCGGTTTCTTTTAAACACAAAAAACCCTTTACATTATCACCATCTTCATCCGCCAAAAATGTCCAGCCCGCACTTCCGGAAATATATTCTTCCCTGCTTTCTTCAATCCCGAACCAATCGGTTAATGCCTCAAGTACATTTCTGGCAATAGTCACTTTTTCATTTGAATCAGTAATTTCTACAATCATTTTTTTACTTCCCTAACCTTGCTCCGCACTCAGTGCAGAATTTAAGCTGATTTATCCTTTTAGCCCCGCAGTTGGGACAAAATTTTATCTCTGTTTTCATTTCGGAAAAGTCCATTTTGTCGCTTTTCGAAACGTTCTGTCACATGGTCATCATGGTTATATCCGCACTTGTCAGTCCATCCGAAAAGCCTTTCATAACCGGAGGATTATTCTCATAGTACCATACAGGTCCGTCATTCTGAAGAGGCCTGCTTACTTCTTCATGAAAAGGCATAAAGATTTTATCGGCCAGTTTCTCATCAGAAACACTCTCATATACTCCGTCTTCTCCCTCTGAACCATATATCGCAGGAACGACTTTGCAATAATCCGCCTTATCGTCAGATGTTACTCTGCTTATTTCAAGTCTATCTGTTATCATGTCTTACTTAAAAATCTTCTTTCTGTTATTTACATATACAATAAGCAATGTGATCACGATCATAATACCGGCCATCACTGCTTTGGGTTTAATACCATCATCAATCTTATAAATTGCTCCGGATGCATTAACAATACAATGCAGCAGAACGCATAACCATACGCTATTCGTACACTTCCTTACGCATGCCAGGGCAAATGCCATTCCGAAAACTCCGATTCCGAATGCAATATAGCTATGTCCCTGTTGTCCGACACCGTTAATATGAAACAAAGGAAAATGCCACAGCCACCAGATTACCGCCACGATAATTGTAGCCACAATATAATGACACTTTTCTTCTAATTCGGGCTGAAGAATGTAGCGCCATCCGGCTTCTTCCAATCCTCCGCCGAATATCATCATCGGAATCAGAACTATCAGTGCAAATATTGGAGCATCTTTCTCATAACCGCCCACGATCCACTGCGGCAGCACATACAGGACAGACAAAATGATCACAAGTAAATATGATGTTAATCCATGTTTAAAATCAAAAACGTTTTTTAACCATTCGATAAAGCTTTTCACCCTGTCATTTTTCTTTAAGACAATAAATGATGCGATGGTCGGTGACCAGCCTCCGATCATGTAAGGAACATATAAAAAATAGTGCTTATTCAATGAAAGACCAAAGTAGCTGCAGATCATACATGTCCCCCAGCATATTCCCATTATAATAAATGTATATATCAGATATTGTCTGCTTATCTTACTCATAATCTCTCCCTCCGTATCATTGAAAGCATCCTTCATCTTTCAACATATACATTGATTTTATCGAAAAAACACCATCCCCGAAAGAATGGTGTTTAATGTTATTATATCTCAATCCAATATCTTTGCAGATCTATATCTTCATCAGGCTCATGAACCGTAGATTCATATACTCCGCCATTCTTCAGGATTGTTTTTCTACTACCTTCGTTATCATAATCACAGGTTATGAGCACTTTATAAATGCCCAGCTCTTTGCATTTCTCCAATCCGTGTTGAAGCATCTGCGTTGCATAGCCCTTCCGACGCTCGCTCGGTGCAACCGAGTATCCTATGTGTCCTCCGTATTTCTCGAGAAAATCGTTGAAGTAATGTCTTATCTGAAGCATTCCGACGATTTTATTATCGCTTTCCCGAACAAATATATACTGTGTTGCCGGAACCAATCCATCGGGTACGGTTTCTTTCTTCATGCTGTTTAAGCTATGCTCAATCCACTGCTTGGGATCTTCCATTCGTCTTAGTGCACCTGTTCCATCCATGGAACTTCCGGTATCCAGAAATTCTTGTCTGTATATTCGGATCTGCTCCTCATATTCAATTGTCGGTTCTATAAATCTCATCTCTCATCCTTCACAAAATGTTTTACTACGTCCACCGGATGTAACAGCTCACTTCTGAAAAACTCCGGGTAATATTTTATCGGATCATTTAGATCTATCCAGCGTAAGAATTCCTCATGTCCGCCATCTGTCATACTCATGCATACAGGCTCGAAATCTTCAGGAACCTTCATATAATAGAAATATGAAATCTCATAAACAAGCTTTTTAAGATTTGTTTCGCTGTCTCCATAGAAATAATTCTCATGGATAAAACCCAGCCTATCAATTTCCAGCTTAACTCCGGTCTCTTCAATAACTTCCCGAACAATCGCTTCTTCCGATGTCTCCCCGAACTTGATGCGTCCGCCTACCGAATACAGATATTCCGGATGAACGTCATTTCCGACCATCAGTAGTTTTCCGTTCTTCATAATGATCGCACCGACGCGAATATTGATAAACCCTTCTTCGCAAGGGACTGTCATATCTCTGTCCATAATTCCTCCAAATCTGCTAAAGTGCTTTTCTATGATTCTTCATACAGAACTCAGCTTCTTCTTTTCCAAACCATCCTTCACCTTCTCCTATGCGAGGGTATAGTCTGCACAGTTCTTCTATTTCATCCGCTGATAGTTCCGCGTAATCGTCAATGTTTCTGTTTAACTCGGCAACTATGTACTTATGATCAAAGTCAGCTCTCTTAAATACTCCGATTACTTTAACCTCGACCTCATCGCCCAGTGCATAATCATTATCTGTCATAAGAATGCAATCCCAATGTGGTTTGGGAGGAGTTCCCGATTCCTTAATCCAACCGTAAGGCTTACAGAAATTTCTTGCATGAAGCAGTGACTCGCAGTCGCCCGCAACAAATTCCCCCGTCTCAGGTTTATAGATCATCCGCATGGGATATTCTTTTGTCTGCTCTACTATCATATGAAACGTTACTTGTTTCATCGCATTCTCCGTATACCTCAAGAGAGGATCAAAATATGGATGGACTATAAAACAGTAAGGCACATAGACTTTTTATAGCCCCTTCAGTTACTAAAAGAGTTTAAACACATGAAAAAAGCTATAAAGTTCTACACTTATGAGGATTATTATAGCCCCTTCGGTCTCATGTAAAGTGTAAATCCCGAAAAATGGCTATAAATATCATAGAGTCAAAGTAATATTATAGCCCGCACATTCTTCATCAAAGCGGTAATCTTCTTAAAGGGCTATAAAAACTAAGTTTCTGAGGAAAATTATTGCCCGTCCGGCCTATTGGAGTATCTTACCATAAAATAATAATCTTGTTGTTATATACAAAATATAAAAATCCAATCAACTCCCTACCGGCTAATCCCATACCTTGCCTTCCACAGCAGATAAAAAAGCCCCTACTTTAGTTTCACTAAAGTAGGGGCTTTTTTGCCACACCCGGCAAGCATAAACACGGTAAAACAGATCAGCAGAGCCTTCATCATAGAACAGCTTAGCTTCTTCTTATTTTCTCCATGTATCAATCGGTTAATTGAAACTCAACTAAACTCGAATGGCGTCTTCTCGCTAATTACATTCACATCTGACTTTTTTACCATCAAAATGTATCCGTATTTATCACATCTGTTAAATCCAAGTTCCTGCGCGGTTGCATAATCATCAGCCCATAGTTCGTACTCCTCACCGGCCTCCCGCGCAATATCGACCTTAACCCCTTTATATTCCGCATACAGATGTAACCTGTAAGCCTCAGTAATATCGGAATTATTCACTATCTTAGCGTGTATGATATCAACCGATCCGTCTTCAGTATCCGGAAGTAAGAAAACCCTCCCGTTTATGTCAGGTTTTATTCTGTATACGTCGCCGTTGTAAATGCCATAGAGTTTATCGTTCATATTTACTTAAGTACTTCTTCCATTTCAGCAAGGGACAATCCTTTGATCAGAATACTGTCATCATTTGAATCAATCTTATATGCCTCGAGCTTCCCGATTGCTTCAAAGTAATCGCAGTCTCCCAAAGGAGCCTGCTTTGTGGTACTGACCAGCATGAGTTTGTATTCCTTGATCTCTTTTCCGGAAACCGCATAATGCGGAGCCTTTGGAAGGATAGTATCTGTTCCCTCTGTCAGAGCAAATGCACAGAACGGACTTCCGTCAGGCTTTGAATAGAAACTCGGGTTAGCTTTGTAAGCATCATCCCAATTCGAACCGGCAGTCTTCTTAAACTTGTCGAAAAATCCCATATGAGTCTTCCCTTCATTTATCTTACTTGAGATTGATTATAGCACATATTGTTTAACCCAGTTTGCTTCTTTCCTCCTCTATCACACTTTTATCCAGCCTCTCAAACAGTATCTCTATTTCCGGTAGTTTATACCCTGACTCAACGGTTTTGTAATTCCAATCTCCGGATACGTTCAACCACCGGCATACTTTCTCTGATGAAAAAGGAAGGAAAGGAGCCAGAACAGTCGCAAGGTTTGCAATGATGCGTGTACACTGATACAAAGTGTTCTTACAGACTTCAACATTTTCGGTCCTTGTTTTCCACGGAGCCTGTTCATCAAAGTATTTGTTGGCTTTTCTGATAACATCAAAGATGCCGTCAATGGCTTCTTTAAAGTTGCCTTCTTCAATCCTCTTTCCTGTTGTGTCGTAGAGAGTACGAAGTGTCTCTTCCCATTCATCCGAAACATCGCCCTCCGGAACTATCCCGTCAAAGTATTTTGCAATAAATGACAGTGAACGGTTTATGAAATTTCCGTACGCCCCAAGAAGTTCACCATTGTGATTATTGACATATTCGGTCCAAGAAAAATCCGCGTCTTTCTTTTCGGGACCGTTGGCAAGAAAATAATATCTCAGGGAATCCGCATCATATCTGTCCAAAAGGTCCTTTATCCAGATTGCATAGTTGCGACTTGTGGAGATTTTCCTGCCCTCAAGAGTCAGATACTCGCTTGAAACTATCTGATCCGGAAGACGATAGCCACTGCCGTTTGCAATGAGAAGCGAAGGCAGGATTATCGTATGAAAGGGAATGTTGTCCTTGCCGTGAACGTAGTAGTGATGGGCATTCTCGCCAAACAGTTCTTCAAAACTCTCACCTCTTTCATCCGCCACACGTTTTGCAGCCGATAGATAACCGAGGACATTCTCCGCCCAGATATAGATGGTCTTGTTCTCATATCCTTCCTTCGGCACAGGGATTCCCCATTCCAGATCTCTGGTAAGTGCTCTGTCACGAAGTCCCTCATCGATGTAACGGTTGGTGAAGGAGACTGCGTTCTTTCGCCAGTTCTTACCATTGTCCACAAGAGTCCGGAGCTGTTTTTCAAGCTTGGAGATTGCAATGTAAAGATGTGTTGATTTCCTGAAAGTCACAGGTTTATTACACACAGCACAGACAGGCTCTTTAAGAAGCTCAGGATCAAGAACAGTCCCGCAGAGATCGCACTGATCGCCCCTTGCAGGTTCTCCGCATTTCGGACATAATCCTGTAACAAACCTGTCTGCCAGGAATGTATTACAGCACTCGCAGAAAGCCTGGGGCGTCTCCTTCTCATAGACATATTCGCTTTTATAGAGTTTTTCATGGAATGTACGGATAAAGTTCTTGTGATGATCGTCTGAAGTTTTTGTATAGCAGTCATAGCTGAAACCAAGACGGTTGAAGCAATCCGTAAACTCCTCATGATAATAGTCACTGATCTCCTGCGGTGTCTTTCCCTCAGACTTTGCACGAATAGCCACCGGAGTTCCGTGACAGTCACTTCCCGATACAAAATAAACCTTATCTCCGCAGGCCCTGTGATATCTGGCAAGGACATCACCCGGCAAGAGTCCTGCGATATGTCCGATGTGTAATGAACCGTTTGCGTACGGCCATGCTCCTCCGATCAAAATATTTCTGTTCATCTCGTTTCCTCCTTTTCGTCAACATAAGTGTTAACAGTTGCCTCAGAGGAGAGCTCTTTTTATACGTCAGTTAGTTTTTGGGTATAAAAAAAGCTCTCATCTCTGAATAAAAAATTCAGGGACGAGAGCATATCGCTTCGTGTTACCACCCTAATTCGCTCATACCTCACGATATAAGCCTTATCAACTACGGAAGGAGAAAATCTCCGACGATAGTCTAGCACTGTAACGGGCGCACCCGTCGTAGCCTAAGTTTTCACCTCGGTACGCGGCTCCAAGACCATGTTCAGCTGCCGCTTGCTCACCGGCTCTCACCAAATGCCGACTCTCTGTAAAGCTCCTGACAACCTACTCTTCTTTTCACAGCTTTGCTATAGGCTAATACAAACACCGTGAAAAGTCAACAAAAAGCACTTGCCTTAATCATACAGTTTCTGCTTTCTTTATATCAAAATAAGCTTTTATAGTCTTGCGGAAAACAATCGAAAATATAACTCCGATAACTATCGCCAAAAGATGGAGGATCATGGACGGTATTCCTGTCACGCCCTGTACACTCGGACTTAGTGCAATAATAAGTGTTGGAACGGCCAGCGACATAAGGAAATAAAATGATACCTGCTTAAAGAGCATGCCGAGTCTATCTTCTCATATTAGAATCCTGTTCTTCTCTAAAGACAGGCAACTAAAAAGATCGGCCTCAAATCCATTTCTGAATTCCTTGCCGATCCTCTGCTTTTCCTTCTTTCGATTGTAAGTCTTTCCGCTCGGTACGCTCCTTGTCACGGGATTAAGTTCACCCCAGGTGCGTCTCTGCTTTGCGTGATACTCGCGCTGCGCCTTCTTACTTCGCTTATCCAGCGAAACATACTTGTTCATGACTATTACCTCCATAGTATATTTGGTTGCCCACCCATTATATCGGATGGGCAACTGTCTGTCATTACATCTGCGGATCCTCCTTGCAACGGAGTTTTAACTTCCGGTTTTATTCACCTTATGGGGATTTATTGCTTATCATATTTAATACATACGTCAGCAGACATCCCGTCATCATAAACAGTATCATGATCGCGATATAGTCGATGAAAAAATAAACCCGGGGCTCAGCATAGTCAAAGAATGCAAACACGGTCTTACCAAACATATATCCCGGAAAACCCCGTTTGACAAACGCTGCGATACCATACAGTGACAGTGCACCGACGGTCACATATAAGACTCCTCGTATAATAGTTTTTAAGATATAAATTGTTACTTCGTTTCTCTCTTAGATGCGGAAGAGAAGATGAAGCAGAGGGGATCCCCCCTACCGGATCTACTCAGATCCACACGCTCCTTGACAATCGATCAATCGGCTTGATAATACCCGTGATATAATTGTCCTCAGTGTCAATCAGGTATAAGCTCTGTATTCTCCTGTTGGCCAGTAATGGCACTTCATAGAAAGTCTGTCCCCCTGAGCCGGAAGTTAACTTCAAACCAGCTGGCTGTTTGCCTGAGTTTCTGGATTGCCCTTTGGCAGTAGGGTTCGCATCAGTCCATCTCAGGCTGGATTCTAATACGCGAGGGTGTTGATGCTCCGGTGTCGTGGGTATTATCAAGCTGATTGACCGCAAATACAGATCGAAAGGAGGTGATTACTTTGACCCCACTTTACGTCGGTATTGATGTAAGCAGTAGAAACAACGTGGTCTACCTGATGAAACCGGATGGATCCAAGATCAAGAACTTCTCCGTCCCCAATTCAAAGGACGGTTCCCAGAAGCTCGTGAAGGAGATCCTGTCTGCTATCACTTCTTTTGCCCTCACAGACGTCATCATTGGCCTGGAAGCCACTTCCGTCTATGGTGATAATCTCGTCTGCTTCCTGAGGGAAGACGGCTCTCTCGTGCCGTACAATCGGAAGATTCACGTCCTCAATCCAAAACAGGTCAACAAGTTCAAAGAATCTTACAACGACCTGCCAAAGAACGATTACGTGGACTCCTTCGTTATAGCAGACTGCCTTCGCTTCGGAAGAATCAACAAAGAGGTCTATCTGGATGACTACCGCTACAAAGCCCTTCAGAACCTCACACGGGCACGTTACCAAGCGGTTAGCAACCTTACAAGGGAGAAGCAGCGCTTTATGAACGTGCTGTTCAAGAAGTATTCTTCTTTAGCTCAGGAGAAGGTGTTTACCGACACCTTCAGTACTACTGCCCTG
>JAEEXJ010000163.1 GCA_016291475.1 Lachnospiraceae bacterium
GGGCGGAGAAGGAACTGCTGAATTTACTCACCGGGCGATACAGATCTACTGCGGATGATACATTTTTTGAAAAAAATGGGTTTTCGGTAGGTTTTTGGTAGGAAAGTGGTAGGTTTTGAGTATTCTTTTTTCAAAATAGGTGTGTTATATTTACAATGGACAAAGCGAACGGGAAAACAAAAAACACCCGAGTCGCCGAGTCCATTTTCTTTTGCAAAAGAATACCGGCAATAATGAGCGTCAGATGCAATGACTTTATTCAGAGTAATCCGGATTATGATATCAAGATCATCTTTGCGGTACTGGATGACAAGATCCTTGCGACCGGTGAGGAAACACTTAAGGAAATCGTGGGAGACTAAAAGATGGCTGTATTAGTAGACGCATTATTGGGAAGATGTGAGTGACAGGAGCATATTCATTATGAAGACGAGTACAAAGCTAATTATCGCCGGAACAACTATTGGAGTCGTAGTTGCCGGTGCTTTGATAGCAAAGCATTTTATCAATGTTGATAGAGAGAATCAAGCAGTACAGATTATCGGTGGTGCGGATGGACCGACATCTGTGTTCCTGGCAGGGAAGGTACCTGCTGACAGAAAGCAGGCAGAATATACATCCATATCAATGGAAGAAGCAAAGGAAGTATTTGCGACGTCAGGCAATTATATCATTCTGGATGTTCGGAGAGCAGATGAATTCGCTGAAGGTCATATTCCCGGTGCTATCAATGTAGCAAACGAGGATATTGGAGCAGAGCAGCCTGCGGAGCTTCCGGATCTTGACCAGGTAATCTTTGTATATTGCAGAAGCGGACGAAGAAGCAAGGAGGCGTCAGCAAAACTTGCCGCACTCGGCTATACGAATATATATGAGTTCGGTGGGATCCTGGATTGGGATGGAGATATAGAAAAGTGATGTTATATGAAAATAAAGACGATTGAAACTAACGGAATTACATATATCGAGCCTGTTCCCGGAGCCACAAGTGAGTGGTATTACGGCATGGATTATGAACTCGGTGATCTTTATGAGGCTGAAGAACTTTTTAACGATGGGCATACTGTAAAAGGAAGAGAGTTTTGCCTTGTGCATTATCCGGATGGAGAGGTTTTCTTTCCGGTTCCGAAGACACAGGGGCATTATAGCGAGAAACCGGTATTCTTTGACGAAGGAATATATATGCTTGACGTGGATTTCCCGAATGGAGTGATCAGGATCATCAGATTCGACTGCAATGATCATCAGGTAAGCATTCATACGGAGCTTCCGCTTTCATCGGTGAAGGATTGCTATAACCTGCAGCTGCATATCAGTCCACTTACGCTTTCGAGACAGAGTGGTAATGAATTGGATATTGTTTGGCCGGAGAAGGAAATCCTTTCCATAGAGGATCATGATTCCTTCTTTTTACGTGATGGAGAGAAACTGTTCTTTAACAGATGGTTTGAAGAAGGGGAAGGCGTGGATTACAAGTATTGGGAGGAGACTATAGTTCGGGATCTTAATGGAAATGTAATTGAGATACTTCCCGGGGATGTAATGCAGATGCCCAACGGAGAAATGTGGCATTTAAAGTAGATCCTTAAGAGAAAAGAAAAGGTTTGAAAAGGAATCACGACGGATGAATTTCAAGCCGATAAAGGAAGAAAGGTAGGGGTAAAACTATGGAGAAGAAGATTGTAGTAGTTAACGCAGGCCCCCGCAAGGGATGGAATACGGATATTCTGTTATCGGAAGCATCCGATGGTGCGGTAAGTGCCGGGGCTGAAATACAGAGGTTTGATCTGTTTAAATTGGAGAGATACACAGGCTGTATCTCTTGTTTTGGATGTAAGAGAGAAAAGTTCAAGGGGCACTGTATCTGCAAGGATGGACTCACTCCTGTACTTGATGCGATCAGGGAATCGGACGGTCTGATTATCGGATCCCCCAATTACCTCTCGAATGTTACGGCATCCTTCCGGGCACTTTATGAGAGGCTGATATTTCAAAATCTTACATATAACCGTGAGAATCCCTGCTGTAAAGAGCGTGATATACCGGTTCTCTTTATCATGACGAGCAATGCACCGGATACGATGTATTCAGATTTGCTGAACAGTTATCAGCAGACGTTCAGTACATTCGTTGGTCCGTGTGATGTACTGGTAAGCGGCGATACGCTTCAGGTTGCTGATTATGGCAAACTTGACTGGGAGTGGTCTATGTTTAATCCTGAGAAGAAAAAGGAACGCAGAGAGACTGTATTTCCGGAGGAATGTAAAAAAGCCTTCGAGATGGGTAGGAAGCTTGCGAAGCGGTAATATAATTGAAGAGGTGTATTTAAAATGATAATTCGGAAATACGAGGAAAGACAGATCGGGATTTGCCGGGATTTTTCCTACAGAATAATAGACTAAGACAGATCAGGATTTGCCGGGATGAATGTTGGAACATAAAATCGCAGTTTGCCGAGATGATTAATTGAGGAGCTGTGACATTTTTAGTACAGGTGGAATATGCATGAAATAGAGAATGACTATTTTTATGATTTTGTAAAGCAATATGATCCGGATAGCGAGTATTATATTGTAGGCGAAGTTGAATATCATCTTTTAACAGATAATAAGCCATATGAAGGGTTACGTTCTCACAGAGATGCCTTGATCGCTGTCTTTGACCATCTGCATCCATTGGTTTATGACATAAACAAGGCACAGTCAAAAGCGCTTGATCAAAACAATTTTTTCTACTGCCCGAATATTGTAAAGACTGATTATTATGGAAATGTTTTTTATGATGCCGAGTGGAAGCCGAATGACGAGAATTTGGGTACGACTGTTCCATATTGGTATGCACTTATGGAACCGGTACACGGCAGAAAAAACAGCCCGGCGGACTTCAAAAAAGTGAATGATGTTCTGTTTCCTGACGGAACGGATAAACTTGACATATATGAGTGGACAACTGACTGGTCAGATTTTTTTGATGACGGGCACGAATGGTACGGCGCGTGTTGCTGGAGCATCTATGACAAAAACATGGACAGATATGTAGTAATGCTCGTATCGGCAACAGACTGACAACTTCTCATATGAGGAGGCTTGAAATTTTAAGATGGAGAAACTGACAG
>JAEEXJ010000072.1 GCA_016291475.1 Lachnospiraceae bacterium
ATCTGGAATCAATGGAAATGACTTTTGCAGACAGAGAAGTGGGCGGAGCTTTTGATGAAAACGTCATCAAGAATCTGACACTTATGTCACAAGAAAACGAGAACTTCTCCGGAACATATGGACCGGGCTCCATGCTCGACGGCGGTTATGCATATTCCGGCGGAACCTGGACCATAGGTGCGATTTTTTCCTCCACATCCGGAATCCCTCTTCAGACCAGTGGACTTGCGGATCACAATGACATGAACACCCAGGATGCTTTTTATCCTACGATAACAACTCTGGGGGATATACTTCACGACGAAGGATACAGACAGATATTCATGATAGGCTCTTCAGCCATTTTCGGGGGAAGACAGCTGTATCTTACCAACCACGGAGAATTCGAATTCAGGGATCTTAACTGGGCAAAGCGTACCGGTCATCTGCCCGGCGGATATTATGTCTGGTGGGGATATGAGGATCAGAAACTTTTCTCCTATGCGAAGGAGACTCTCGAAGAGCTGGGATCAAGCGATGAACCATTTAACTTTACCATGCTTACCGTTGATACACATATGACCGGAGGATATACCTGCGAGCTCTGCGGCAATGAATTCGAAAACAGATACTCCAATGTGTATGCCTGCTCCGACAGACAGGTAAGCGAATTTATCGATTGGATCAAACAGCAGGATTTCTACGAAAATACCACGATCATCCTTATGGGAGATCATCCCACGATGGATGCGACGTATTGCAGAAACATAGATAATGATTATGTAAGAAGGGTATATACCTGTGTAATGAATGCACCGGTATCGCCTGTCAGAACATCTTACAGATCGTATTCGACACTGGATATGTTCCCGACTACACTTTCCGCTCTCGGAGTTCAGATCCCCGGGGGAAGACTGGGACTTGGAACGAGCCTTTATACCAACCAGAGAACTCTTACCGAGGAGCTGGGTTATGCGGCGGTTTCCAGTTCGCTTTCGAGATTTTCTTCATTCCTGGACGAGCTTGGAGATATCGTACCTACCGACTCTGACGGCAATCAGATCATATACAATGAAGACGGCAGCGTGACTGTTATTGCAGAAGACGGTAGCCGTGTAATAATGTATCCCGACGGATCGCAACTTGTGGTCACACCCGACGGGATACAAACAGTGATCTCTGTGGACGGAACTCAGACGGTTCTTCCGGAACTCTATGTGTTCCCGGAGATCCCTGAAACCGTGAATACTACGGATACGGCGGTTTCACCTGACTGAGCCCTTCATTTTCATCTTGGTCTCATACATCGTTTCATCGGCGCGCTTGATGCAATCATCGATTGTTTCGGGGGCGCCTTTGTATATGGACATGCCGTATGCGACGGATACCCTTTCTTCGGGAGGGAGAGTATCGTCGTTGATCAGATCGTTCATCTCCTCCACAAAATTCCGGAGCTGTTCATCGCGCTGTTCAAAGGCTTTTCCCTCGAGAAGAACAACAAACTCATCTCCGCCTATCCTGTATACGGGGCTGTTTTTAAATGCTACGCATATAAGGCTGCAGGAGTTTTTAATGTATTCGTCCCCGGCGTAATGTCCGAGCTGATCGTTGATCTTTTTCAGATTATTTACATCGAACAGAATGATGCCGAAATCCAGAGCTCCCTTTCTCTCCGCTCTCTTACGTATCTCTTCAAGCCTGCTCTCGTAAGCGGTACGGTTTTTCACATGTGTAAGAGCGTCTACATGGGACAATTCTCTGATGGAATCGTTAATCGCTCTCAGATACATGCCTTTTCTGGCTTTTTCTATCGCTGAATTGAAGCGCTCTCCGTATTCTCTGATCGCTTTGGATTCAATCCTGTCATAGCAATCGCAGAATACCAGATAGCCTATTCTGAGCTCTCTTTCATGGAGAGGAAGGAATACATACAGATGTTTATCGTCATCCTCGGATAATCCGGGGATCAGATTATCGGTTCGTACGGAGCGGATATTCTGTACCTTGCCGTTTCTGATAGAGAAGATGACATCCTGTTTTCCACTGTAAGAATCAGTATCTGTGACGGAAACGCCTGTTACTATCTCCGACCTGTAAGCAGTGGGGTCAAAGAGGATGTGGAAGTTATCACCTTCAAAACTGTGGTCACCCGAAATGTCTTCGGTAATGGCATGCTTTATATCATTGTATGATTCGCAATCCATGATAATTCTCTCGAGATGGAGAGTATGCCATGTCGCAAAGCTTGAAAGCTGATTTTTCTTGAAGGATATGGTTCCGGATCGGATCCTTTGATCTAAGATCTTCTGACTGCTCTGACATCCGCAGCTTTCGGCAGGGATGAATTTGCAGGGGATCTGGATCAGCTCGTCAACATGTTTTCCTTCCATGAGGTCAACGATCCTGGCTGCGCAGATACCGCCGTGCTCATATGAATTCTGATCCACGGAAGCGATGGTGGGATAGAAGACCTGTGATTCGGTAATGTGATCGAATCCGGTTATGAGGACATCCCGGGGGCATTTTATTCCGATCTCATCAAGGGCAATCGTGATAACCATAGCAATTTCGTCATTTGCGCAGACGAATGCATCGGGAAGGCCGTTTGCTTTGACTCTTTCCTTGGCAGCGGACTGCGATATGCTGAGGTCCCAGTTGGTATAGACGATATCTTTATCGGGAAGAGAAAGACCGTTTTTTTCAAGAACTTCTTTTACGGCACGGAGTCTGTCATTGGAGTCTGAGTTATCTGCGGCACCGGCCAGGAACACGATCCTTTTGACACCGTGCTCTTTGATGAGGTGCTCCGTCAAAACGCGGGAACCTGCCATATTGTCAGTGACTATGCTGGGAATACCTTCGAGAATGCGGCCGTGACTTAAAACGGGGACGCCTGCTTTGCGGCAGCGCTCCACGATATCTTCGGCCACTCCGGGGAAATCAATGAGATTGGTAATGATAACGACACCGTCGAATTTGGAAATATCGGGAAGTTTGAATATATTAAGCTCGCCGTGCCTGCTGTTTTCGGTTTCACCGTAGGTTGCATAGCACAGGAACAGATACATGTCTGCATCATAATTTTTTAACTCGTCCCGCATTCCTTCCATGAAGTGGAAGAGGATATCCGAAGCCCATCCGGTCGCGAAGACGGCTATTTTTTTTCTCCCCATAGTTCAACTCCCCCGAGTCTGAGCGGTTTACGCAATTAATTATATCAAAAACATTTAATAACAGGTAGTTTTTTGTTGATAATTAAGCGATTTTTAAACATTAAAACGACCATTATGTAAAAGTTGAACAAATCTGATTTTTCACTTTTCGGACAATGGGTTTCAAGGATATAATCAGAACTGTCCGTTTCAAACAGATGAAAGAAAGCGACGGGGATAAAAATGGGAGCGTTTGTAGTTTTAAGACAGATGTCGATGATCGCAATCCTGGTGATCATAGGCATAGGACTTGAAAAAAAGAAAGTACTTAATGAGCAGGGGACTAAGGTCATATCCAAGCTGGTTGTGGATATATGTAATCCGGTTCTGATAGTATCAACGATACTGTCGGGAAACATCACGGTTACCCACAGGGAATTTTTGAACGGAGTCGGAGTCGGTGCCGTGATATATGCGGTGTTTATCCTGACAGGCACCGTGCTTCCCGCTCTGATACGTATACCTAAGGATGAGAGAAAGTTCTATTCACTCATGTCCATTTACGGGAATGTGGGCTTTCTGGGAATTCCCGTGGCAAAGGCGATCCTTTCGGAAAACGCCATGATCTATGTCATAATCTGCAATGTTTTCTATTGCCTGCTTTTCTATACACACGGGATCATCACTCTTTCTTCCGGCAAAGAGAAGATGGATATAAAGAAGATATTCAGTCCCGGAGTCATAATGAGTATTCTGGCTCTCCTTATCTTCTGGTTTGATCTGGAGGTTCCCGAAGTCCTGGCCAAGACCGTCGAATATATCGGCAGTCCTACGGTATTTTTATCAATGGTACTTCTGGGAGCATCCGTTGCAAGAAGCAACTTTATCAGGGATATGAAGGATGCTAAGCTCTGGATCTTTATTCTCATAAGACTTGTGGTTGTTCCCGCACTTGCCGTAATAGTTCTTCGCAGCTTCGGAGCTGCGGATGAGATGGTAAGAACTTTCTGCCTTATGTGTGCGGTTCCCGTAGGAAATCTTCCGATGATCCAGGCTGAGAAGATCGGGGAGAGGACGGATATTCTGTCCAGGGGCATCATAGTCACGACGGTATTTTCATTCTTATCAATTACGGCTTTTATGAGTCTTATTTAAGCATATAAAAAGTGTGAAACAGGGGGACGGTTCTGCCGTTCCACAAGTATTTTGTGGAACGGCAGAACCGTCCCCCTGTTTCACATCAGTTTAAAGGAAGGCAGAATTCGTCGGATCTGTAAAGATTGAATCCGTTTACCTGACCGAGGAATTCATAATGTGATGCGACTTCACTTCCGAATACTTCCGTCAGGTCGTCGTAATATTGGGATACTATTATGGATGTGTCTCCGTAGTACGACCTTTCGCCGGTCGTAGTGTACCAGTCATGGGATATAAAGATACCGTCGACCGAGTTGTAGTTAGAGAACTGTACATCCCTTAAGAGAACTCTGCATATTTCTTCAACTTCCGAATTATCCAATATTATCACGTTATCTACGTTCTGTTCTCTTATATAATCACAGATTCCGTAACAAAATCCGAAATAGTCCTTGGTAACCTGACAGGTATCAACATATTTTTTGGAAGAATACCATGTAAAACAGGTAAATGCCGCCAGTAGGATGGCTATGCGGATGCCGGTGTCTTTGCGGAGGTTCGTTGTGAGCCTTGAGATCCATATTCCCGCAAGGATTATCATGCACATAAGCTCTACAAGATAGTACCTTCCCTCGTCATAGGAGCACAGAAGGTGTATGACCACATTTACGATGATCACGGCGGTCATATATCCTGTGGCAACATGTGCATTGTCGCCGGAAGGATTGTTTTCTTTACCGCCGAAGAATACGATCACAAAATGGCATGCACAGACCAGGAGGAATATTGCCAGTGCAAACCTGAAGATACAGCCTACTCCCTCAAAGGAAACTATGGGGTATATATTCAGATATTTGGACGGGAGAGCATTCAGAAGATTGAAGTAGTTACCGAGATTCAGAAACATTCTGGGACCGAATTCTTCCGAGTAGGTAAGAGTTGCATTCATGCCGCTGGAGCTGATCCCGAAGTGCTGGTGAATGGCAAATCCTATGAGGCTTATCAAAATGCCGGCTGAAAGGAGCAGGGTTCTGAAAAGAGTGATGGCTCCCGCGTTCTTCTTCCTGAAAGCATAATTGACGTAGTAGGCTCCTGCAATGGGAAGGATTCCAGTGATAAGAGGGAAGAGGCCGCTGGAGAATCCGCTGAGAAATGCAAGGAAAAGCCATATTGCGGACAGGGCATAATCTCTTTTTTTGTTTTTGTCCGGGAATGTGATGATGAGTATCGCAAGAAGCGGGATCAGGACTTTGATGGAGTACTGGGCTCCTCTTACGAACATCATGTTCATGTATTCAAGCATGCCGAAATTGTACGGAATGTAGATAAGGCAGCAGATGAAAAGGGCAATTTCCGAGCGTATACCACAGTTTTTGAATATGCCCATCAGTACATACAGGAGCACGAACATAAATATAATGTTGGAAAGTGCAAAAGAAAAGAAGAGCTTTTTCGTAATCGCATAGAAGGGGAGCGCAAGGAGCATGGCCGAGTCTATCTCGTGAGTGGTCATATAGCTCCAGTCGGGGATGAGGAGTTTGCCCGTTCTTACGATCTCCATGGCATGGGTCATGAGCTTGGCGGCATCCTGATCCATTACGCCAAATGTGTGAACGAGGTTATACCTGATCAGATAAAGGAATTCAACGGCCAGAATGACCAGAAAGACCACTGAAACGGGTTTACTTAACAGACCTTTGATTTTTTCCTTAAAAACCATCTCTCCACCTCATGAATCCGTGCTTTACAACAACTAAATATATCATAAACCCGCACCTTGTGAAACACCGCTTTTCCTTGCCCGAAGGGGTCTCATATTCTATAATGTAAATTGATTTTTTATCTTGTTCTGACAGCGAAGGAACTATAAATAAGTGGGATTTTTAACGATAAAATTCATATTCTTCATGCCGGTTGTTCTGGTACTTTATTTTGCCGCAAGGAAGAGCGGTAAAAACGAACTGGCAAAAGGAATTCTCGTTGCCGCATCGATGGTGTTTTTTGCGTTATACGGGCTGCCTTCTTTTCTGATACTTGTAGCATCCTGTGCGTTTAATTATCTGTATTCGGCATTTCTTGGTAAAAACAAAAAGCCGCTGCTTCTTGGCGCAGGCATTACGGTGAATGTTCTTCCGCTTCTGATATTCAAGTATCTGAATTTCTTCGGAGAGAATTTTGCGAAGATTGCGGGCCATGAATATACACCTGTATCACTGATCCTTCCGGTGGCTATCAGCTACTACACATTTCAGATGATCACCTGGTGTGTGGATTCGTATCGCGGAGAGACCAAAGGCATTCCGGTTCTTGATTACCTGACATATATCTGGTTTTTCCCCAGAATGGTTATGGGCCCTATCACAAGACATGATGAGTTCATTCCTCAGATCAACGATCCGGCAAATTTTACGCCCGATCCCGAAAATATCGCTACCGGATTTGTATGGTTTACGGTGGGTATGAGTAAGAAGCTTCTTCTTGCCACAAGGTTTTCGGGTGCATCGCTCTACGGCCTCGGACTCGGAAGCGGTCTCGGACTTGCGGAGAGTTGGCTTTGTACGATCGCTTATACATTCGAGATATATCTGGATTTCTCCGGATACTGCGATATGGCAGCAGGCGTATCGAAGATGCTGAATCTCGATATCCCCAAGAACTTCAACTCTCCCTATAAGGCGGAATCCATCGCAGATTTCTGGAAGAGGTGGCATATCTCTCTTACCTCGTTCCTCAGAAAATATATCTACTTTCCTCTTGGCGGAAACCGTAAGGGAAGAGTAAGAACATATATAAACATGATGATCATCTTCATCATAAGCGGTTTCTGGCACGGGGCAAACTGGACCTTCATAATCTGGGGTGCTCTTCACGGAATCCTTATGGTGATCGAAAGGCTTGCATGGGACAAGCTTAAGAAGATCCCGAAGTTTATCAGAGTCGCATTTACTTTTGCACTGGTCAATATCGGATGGGTGTTTTTCGCATCACCCAATCTTACGATGGCGACAGATGTCATAAAGGAGATGTTCAAGGCTGATAACATAATGCCGGCAGTTCAGTTCTATGACACATTTGATATGGGAACGATACCTTTTATAAGGTACCATTTAAATATTGCGATCCCTCTTTTCTATGTGGTAACTTACGTCTGCCTGCTATGCACTAAAAATATTTATGAAAAGAAATATAAGCCCAATTTAAGGACTGCTCTTGTCTGCGGCGTACTGTTCGTATGGTCGTTCCTGTATGCAAACAGCGTATCGAGCTTTATATATTTCCAATTCTGATGTTCGGAGAATAAATGGAAGATAAGAAGATCTGGAAAAAATTTCTGATACAGGAACTGAGTATAACGGCACTGCTTATGATAGCTGTGGCCGGTATTATTGCGTATGTGGATCCCTTTTTTCATTACCATGCACCCATAGAGGGATTTTCCTACATCATGGATAATGAGAGATATCAGAACGACGGTATTACCAGGAATTTCGAATATGATGCACTTATAACCGGAACCTCCGTATCCGAGAATTTCCGTTCAACACTTGTTGATGAACTGTTCGGGGTACACAGTGTAAAAGCAACATATGCCGGAGGGTATTTTAAAGAGATCGGTGACGGTGAAAGAAGAGCTCTCGAATATAACGACAATATCAAAATGGTCATTCGAAGCATGGATATGTACTTTGCCATGACGGATGTAGATTACAGAAATCCTCAGGCTGCGGATCCCGCATTTTTGTACGATAACAATATCATTAACGACGAGGCATATCTGTACAATGCGGATGTATTGTTCGAGTATGTAAACGGCGGGATCGGAAGAACCTTGGAAGGAGTTCCTTCTGATAATTTCGATACATATATGAGATTTGCGGAAGACAGACCCCTTGGTGCGGCTTATGTACTTCCTTATGTGAATTTCGGAGAGCCTTCAGACGAAGAGATACATATGACGGAAGAGGAGCGTGATATGCTCACTGCTAATGTAAGAGCTAATCTTACGGCAAATATTGCGTCTTATCCCGATGTGCAGTTTTATTATTTCTTCCCTCCTTATTGCATAGCCGACTGGTACACCAACCACTATGTTAAGGGAGATATTCCCGCGGTCATCGAAGAGATGGAACTGATAACGGAAGAGCTTCTTAAATACGACAACGTGCGCGTATTCTGTTTCTATGACGGTACCGATGTGATAACAAACCTTGATAATTATTCGGATCTTCAGCACTACAGCGGTGAAGTATCCGACAGTATCCTGCTCAGTATGGCTCGCGGAGAGCACGAGCTGACAAAGGAAAATTACATAGAATATTTTGACTCGATAGAAGAATTTTATATGAATTATGATTATTCGCAGATAAATGTTCCGTGATATGTTTTTTGGGGGTATTGGAGGGGAATATGCCGAAAAAAAAGAGGCTCCGTCTCGATGAGAGATATGTTACCGTTAATCTGACCCTGACTATTCTGATCTATTCCGTAGTTGTTCCTTTTTGCATATACCTGTGCGTGGATAATTTTATCCGTAAAGATTATCTCGTAGCGTACTATGCACTCTTTTGTGCGGTCTTCACCGCTATAGCCACCATTTGCTTTGCCATATGTAAATTCGGCAGGAAAAAGCGTCTTTGGCTCATGCATCTTGCCATTCATATCCAGTGCTTTGTGTACTGGATCACTTTTACATTCTTTCTGTATACCGGAGGAACGGAAGGAACAAGTATTTTCCTGATATTTGTTGCGGTACCTGTCGTTTATTATTTCTTCAACCTATTCTACGGTGCATATTTTACCACGGTCTTTTTCATCATAATGACAGTATATATGCATTCCCCTTTGCGTGAGATCGGATACAGATTTCCCGATTCCTATTACTCAAGACTTCCGATGATGTATCTGGCTATTGTGATAATGTGCGCCATTGCACAGTATGAGATCATCAAAGCAAGGATCAAGCAGGACGATGCACTCGAAGAGGCAAAGCGTGCCAGTGAAGCCAAGACGGATTTCCTGGCAAATACCAGCCATGAGATCAGAACTCCCATCAATGCCGTGCTTGGAATGAATGAAATGATCCTCAGGGAGACCGCAAAAGCCGAGAGACTGAATGATAAAGATGCCGCAGGCTTCAGGGAAGCTTTCAAAAAGATCAAGACATATTCCGAAAATGTTGATTCCGCCGGAAGTAATCTGCTGTCCATCATCAATGATATCCTCGATTTTACCAAGATCGAAGAAGGCAAGATCGATATCATCGAAGTCAGGTATCAGCTGAGTTCACTCCTCAATGATGTCAGTAACATGATCTATTTCAAGGCTAAGGAAAAGGGCCTTGAGTTCGAGACGGATATAGACAAGAGTCTGCCCGACGATCTGTACGGAGATGTTGTAAGGGTAAGGCAGATCATGATAAATATTCTCACCAATGCCGTCAAATATACCGATAAGGGAAAGGTGCTTCTTAAGATGTATGGAAGTAAGACGGGCAAGGTTCTTGACGGTAAAGAAGTTACCGATCTGGTAATTGAAGTATCTGATACTGGCATAGGGATCAGCGAAGAAAACATGAGTAAGCTGTTCGGAAAGTTCGAGCGCTTTGACCTGGAGAAAAACAGTACCAAGGAAGGTACCGGATTGGGACTTGCAATTACCAAGATGCTGGTTGATATGATGGACGGAGATATTGCGGTAAGCAGCAAATACGGAGTGGGCTCGACCTTTATCGTAACTATACCTCAGATCGTCATGTCCGATGAGCCGGTCGGTAATTTCAAAGAAAAATTTGAAAAGAGTTTCGGAAACAAACCGGATTATCATGAGAGCTTCAGGGCTCCCTCCGCAAAGATCCTTATCGTGGACGATACAAGGATGAATCTGATAGTTGCCACAGAATTTCTGAGGGATACCGAGATCGGTATTGATACTGCAGCAGGAGGCGGGGAAGCGGTTGAACTGGCACTGCGGAATAAATATGACGTGATACTGATGGACCAGAGAATGCCTGAGATGGACGGTGCTGAAGCTCTTGCAAATATCAAGGCACATAAGGAAGGTCCGAATATCGACACACCTGTCATATGCCTGACTGCGGATGCCGTTGTGGGTGCAAGGGAACGTTATCTGGCAAAGGGATTCAATGATTATCTGACCAAGCCGATAGACAGCACATCTCTTGAAGCAATGCTCAAAAAGTACCTGCCGGAGAGTAAGGTTGTTGTCACTTACGGCGGAGAAGAGATAAAAAGGGAGGTTCCTGAAAATGATGATCTTGCAGATCTGAAAGCTGCGGGTATCAATACGGAAAAAGGTATCGCAAATTGCGGCGGTGAAAAAAACTTCTACAGGGAAATGCTCGCAGAGTATGTATCCGGGGCTTCAGGTAAAAAAGAAAAAATGGCGGATTATCTGTCGAAAGATAACCTGAAAGAATACGCAGTTTTAGTCCATTCCATCAAAAGCACCTCGGCGACCATCGGGGCAATGTCTGTTTCCTCAAAGGCACTTCTTCTGGAAAAAGCTGCAAATGAAGGAGATAAGGAGTATATCTCGGTAGATCATCCCGGGTTTATCAAAGAATATGACAGGATCCTTGAGGTGATCGGGAATGTGGTACCTCAAAGTGAGATTCACGAGACAGATGATGAGATAATGGAGTTTGAACCTGAAAGATGACATATAAGATAATCAAAAACGAAATAGCGGAAATCTATGCCGATGCGGTTGTAAGATATGCGGGAACCGGCTCTTCAGAGATAGCTTATGTACTTTCGGATGAACCGGGATCCAGATATATTTTTACGGCGGATGATAAATGGGCATTCGACGTATTGATGAACGAATGTATTAAAACCGCAGCCCAATTGGGACTGTATAGCATTATGATCCCCGTGCCGGATGAGGTTTCCGTATCGGATGCGGTATCCCTTGCGGGTGAATCTTTGCCGGACCGGGATCTGTTGGTTATTTTGGCGGCGTCAGAAGATCATGAAACGGATCTGCCCGAAGAAATCTCATCAGGAATCGATGAATATCTGATGAGTAAGCTGGACAGCTTCGAGCATATGAACTTTTCTCTGAAGGATGAAGAGTGCTCCGATGAGAAACCGGTATACGAAGAACCGGTCAGGAAAAGAGCTTTCAAGGCGTTTCGTGCTTCCGAACCCTGTGAATCGGCTGCAAGATATGATAAGCCGGACGATACTTTAATGGGGTGTGCCCCTATGGCTGCAATGGCTGTGGCGGCCGGAATGTCTCTTGATGAAAGAGTAAAACACATTTCTGATACATGGCAGGAGATGCTTTTTAGTATCATCGATGAAAAAGGATATACTGATGCGGAAGTATATAAAAAGGCTAATGTGGACAGAAAACTCTTCTCCAAGATAAGATCCAATCCCTCATATCAGCCCAAGAAGATAACTGCTGTGGCATTTGCGCTGGCGCTGGAACTTAATCCCGATGAATCCAGAGATTTTATCGGAAGAGCGGGATATGCTTTTTCCGAAAGCAGTGTCTTTGATCTTATCATTATGTATTTCATAGAAAATAAAGTGTTTGATATATATCAGATAAACCTTGCTCTGTTTGAACACGATCAGCCTACCATAGGCGGCTGATAAATGTCGCTTCACAGGCGACCTTTTAACCTCTGTTATCCCATATATTTATCTCAGAAAAGAAAACACCGGATGACCGGAAACTTAAGAAAGAGAGGTAAATGATATGAAGAAGGGATTAACAGAGGTTGTTTTTATACTGGACAGAAGCGGATCCATGAGAGGGCTTGAAGCCGAAACCATAGGCGGATATAACTCCATGCTCGAAAAGCAGCAGAAGGAAGAAGGGGATGCGGTCATTTCCACTATCCTGTTCGACGGAATCAGCGAGATACTTCATGACAGGGCAGATCTTAAGAAGATGGAGCCCATCACCGATAAGGATTATTACGTCAGGGGAAACACCGCACTTCTAGATGCTCTCGGTTCAACCATTCACCGGATCGGAAAGATTCAGAAAGCACTTCCCGAAGACGAAAAGCCGGAGAAGACTCTCTTTATCATCACTACCGATGGCATGGAGAACGCCAGCAGAGAGTATTCTTTTGACAAGGTTAAAAAGATGGTTGAAAAGAAAAAGGCTAAGCATGGCTGGGAATTCATATTCCTCGGAGCCAATATCGATGCCATTGAAGTAGCCGGAAGATTTGGCGTAGAGGCCAGCAGAGCCGTAAACTTTAAATGTGATTCGGCAGGGACTAAGCTCAACTACGATGTGCTCTCCAAAGTAGTGGGATGCGCAAGGGCTTGCAAGAGTTCAGCGGATATGGGAGCCATGTTTACCGATTCGGATATGTTTGCGGAGATCAGGGAGGATTTCGAAGAAAGGGCATGAACTTTAGTGGTATGGACGTAAATCTGTGTTGATAGTATAATCGCTGTATGAGGGAAAATAATATGAGGGGAGATCTTTGTTTTGGAAACGTACTATCTTATCGATTATGAGAACATCAAACTTGCCGGAGTAAAACTGACTTACTCCGGCATTCCCAAGAATTCTAATGTCATTTTCTTCCTTACCACCAGGGATAAACTGACGGATTCGGACAAGCCTAAGAGAAAGGATATCAATTGCCAGATATTTGATAACATCCCTGAAGGCATGGAATCTGTAGACAAGTACATATCCGCATATATGGGATATCTTGCCGGAGTTTATGAAAAGGATACTCTTAAGGTCTGCATCGTCAGCAGGAACAAGGGATATGATAATATCATTGCCTTTATGAGCGACCTTGTAAGTGCGGAGAGAAGAGAACAGGTCGGTGCTTCCGCTCCGAAAAAGAAAACCGCTGTTCTTTCGAAAACATCCGCAAATACCGGTGATGGCAAGTTGTCAAAGTGCTTGCTGGAGGCTGAAGAAGCATTGTATGAATATGGCGGAGGAATCCCCAGGCAGGATTTTGATATTGTCCTGGATATGGTGAAATCTTCACTATCAGGCGGTAATAAGAATAAGGTATTGTCGGATATCAAAGATAAGTTATATAGAAGATTTCCGTACATCGGAGAATTCTATTATGAAGTTGTAACTCCTTCAGTAGAAGATTATTTTGCATGATCAGATATCATTTCAGATTCATAGGGCGCGTTCAGGGTGTCGGTTTCAGATGGACCGCGACCAGAGCGGCAGATATGCTCGGGCTTACGGGCTGGGTATATAATGCCTGGGACGGTTCTGTTGAAATGGAAGTCCAGGGGGATGAGGAAAGCATTAAAGAAATGCTTAAAGCCATCGATCGTGGAAGATTCATTCAGATAGATGAGATCGAGAAAAAAGAGATCCCGATAGTTGAGGACGAGCGATATTTTGACGTGAAGTAATGGCAGAGAAGGATTATCTGAACGTAACCAAATACATGTTGATGTTTCTGCTGGCTTCGTTTATCGGATGGCTGTATGAAGTCATCTGCGTGTACGTGGTGTTTGGAACGTATTATGACAGGGGCGTGTTACATATTCCCTGTTGCCCGATCTACGGTTTCGGTATGGTGATCCTGTATTTCCTGTTTCGGAAGATCAGGAATCCGATTCTGATATTTATCGGAAGTGTGATCATTACAACTACGGTCGAATATTTGACAGCGATAGTTTTGGAATACAGATTCCACAGGATATTATGGACTTACAGGGGTTGGCCGTTGAATTTCCAAGGCAGGATATCTGCTGTAAGCAGCTGCCTGTTCGGAATTATGGCACTACTGTTCATGAAGTTTATAGTGCCTGTTATAGACAGGATTTGCGGGTCGAAGGCAAAAAAAGCCGTATCTGTGGGCATTATTCTCCTTTTCCTGTGGATTATCGCGTGGGAAGTGCATTTCATCACATAATATGATTGTTATGTGCGGAGTAAAAGAGTAAAATATGTGTTGACTTTAATTGTTCGAAGGGGTTGGAACAAGTATGGTAGTCGCATTTATTATTTGGACAATTGTCGCGCTCATGTTTGTCGGTATCGGACTGTGGGCGTGGTTTTCTAAGACTGAAGTGGGATTTTTTGCCGGAGTAAAGGCGCCTCAGGTAAAAGATCCGATCAAGTACAATCATCAGGTTGCTTTACTGTGGTTTGTATATGCGTTTATCTATGAAGTATTGGGAATTCCATTCCTGTTCTTTAAGCAAAATTCCGCCATGTTCATTGTCACCTTACTTGGTGTGATGGCACTTACCATCGGACTTCTGGTGGCATACACTTACATATCCGTTTCAAATCAGGAGAAATAAATCAAAAATTTAGGCGCTCTCTTCGGAGGGCGTTTTTTTTGTTGACAACTATTACGGTTACTGATATATAATTATTACAGTAAACGTAATAAATGCGAGGGGATAAAAATGAGAGACAACGTTAAAGGCGGGGCTCTTACGGAAGTTACATTCTTTATATTGCTTGCTTTGTACACACCGAAGCATGGATACGCCATCATGCAGTTTATTGAGGAGGCGACCGGCGGAAGACTCATTTTGGGAGCCGGAACTTTGTACGGGGCTATCAATTCCCTTCTTGAAAAGGAATGGATCGAACCTCACGGAGATGCTGAAGGCCGTAAAAAAGAGTACGTCATTACTTCCAAGGGAAAGGAAGTAGCGGAAGCGGAACTTAAGAGACTGAAGGACTTAACCGAGATTGCATCCGGAATTATTGGAGGTTGATCATGAGTAACATTGTAAAGGCAAGATATTATGCAGGGTTCATAGATGCCCAGAGAAACTGGCTCAATAAAATGGCATCTAAGGGCTACAGGCTGGTTAAGTGCGGAAGGCTGTTCTACGAATTTGAAACCTGTGAGCCTTCGGAATACATATACCAGATCGATTATATCGGTGATAAATCCAAGGCTGAGGGCAAGGATTACGCAGCATTCCTTGAAGATATGGGTTACAAGGTCTTCTTCAAAAATGTGAACCTGGATTTTGATATAGGAAATCTATATTGGAGAAAGCTTGCCGATAAAGGAAGTAAGCTCGCTGATTACCAGACGGTTATGGAAAGGGCACTTCTTATCGTCGAAAAGAAAAACGACGGAACGCCTTTCGAGCTGCACACTACAAATAACGATAAAGCAAATTATTATGCGAAGTTTTTGATACCGTATTTCATGTTATTTCTATTGTTTACGGTTATCGGAGCAGTATCACTTGCAGATATAAAAATGATGCTTATTTGGTACGCGGTTGCACTTGTATTTTTGGTTGGATTCTTTGTTTATCTCATCAGGTATTTCAGGGATAAGAAGAAATCGAGTATTGAGGAATAGTTATGAAAAAGAAAACTAAGAACAGTATTTTTACAGTGATATTCTTTTTGATATTTATCACAGTCTTCTGGACTGCCAAGTATTTCGGATTGATCAGTTCAAGATTCGGATCTTATACAGGCTTTTCTGAACACAGAGGAATGCACAGCTGGGAATTGGAACTTGATGCAAATAAGGGTACTTTTAAAAAAGCAATCATTCCGGAAGGCGGATTTTTGGAAATTACTTCCGAAACGGAAGAGGGCGTATTATCCGTAAGCGTTAAAAGTGGCAGAACAGTTATCTATGAGTTATCCAATGTAGGAACAGGTACGTTTGCAATTCCGGTAACCGGCAGAGTGATCGTTACTGTTAAGGCAGAAGATTTCAAGGGAAACTTCAGAGTATCATCGGATGTAAAACCTGCTGAGGCTGCAGGTGAGATATATCTCTTCGGTGAAGAACATTCCAATGAGAGAATACTTGAGAAAGAATTGGAACAATGGAAAGAATACTATGATGCGGGGATGAGAGATCTGTTTGTGGAGCTCCCTTATTATGATGCGTTCTTCCTCAACGAGTGGATGAAAGCAGATGATGACAAACTCTTGAACGATCTGTTTGTGGATATGGACGGAACCGCTGCCTGCACTGCACAGGTACATGATTTCTATAAGCATATAAAGAAAGAATTCCCCGAAACCGTATTTCACGGAACCGATGTGGGTCATCAATATGATACGTCAGGGGAGAGATGCCTTGAGTATCTGCTTGCTAATGGATACAGCGAGTCATCCGAAGAGTATGTGAGAACACTTGAGACTATAGAACAGGGCAAAATATATTATGCTGCAAACAACCACGTATTCCGTGAGAATATGCTGTTTGCCAATTTCATCCGGGAGTATAAATCTTTGAACGGAAGA
>JAEEXJ010000005.1 GCA_016291475.1 Lachnospiraceae bacterium
TTCCATTGTCAGGAAGTGGAGTATTGCGGATGCCCAAAGGAGCAGTATTCCGAACATCATGGGCAATATGAAATTGCCGTGCCCCAGTTTATCTCCGCCTTCACCAAGGAAAGCCGCTTCCAAAAATCCGACGACAAATGAAACGGATCCAAGCTTGCCGATACCCGATCTTAAATAGTTTTTGCTGTCTATGATGAGGATGTATATCGGAAAGCTCATCATAAAGAGCATCGAAAGAGGGATGTTTTCCGAATAACCGGACCAGACCTGAAGGAATGGTGTTATGACGACGCCTTCGGTGTCCGTGTAGCTTCCGCCCATATTAATGAACAGGAAGAACATGGCAAAGATGAAAATTATGGTAGGTACTGCTGCACAAAATGCGGGGAGCAGGAATCCTTTGAGAAATTTTGTTCCGCTTTCTTTATTTTGTACAAAAGAGAAAATGCATTCGTAAAGCATCATTAATCCGACAGCCGGAATGAACATTTCCGCAAATACAGGCTTGGCTGCTGCGGATATGAATAAGAGGACTGCGAGAAGTACCAAAGTCTTATTTCGGTTCAGACCGAAGAAGAATGAATCTTGTTTATGGGCAAGTTCCCAAATATCGATCACAAGCATAAAGCATAAAAGAGCAAAGGGTCTTGCTGCCATGTGGGTGGGGCTGTAAAGGGGGTTGAATGAAAAGACTCCCACAGATCTTGATGCGCCCGCATCCAAAAAGGAGATCCATATAGGCTGTATCATTGTAAGAGCAAAGGAAAAAAATCCGGTAAAAGCTGAAGAGTGTGATAAACCTTTATGTGAGCACCATTTTTCCGTCATAAATACGGTTATGAAATAAGATGCAAGATAAAAGATGCAGCTTGATGCGGCAGCTGAACTTTCTATGGGAAGCTTCAGTACTGTTTTGAAGAACAGTACGACTATGTGCCAGAGGAAATAGGGAGACATCATCCAGCCATTAAGGGCGCTGCCGCCTGTGAATGTGGCGATATAAACATATACGTGACCGCTGTAATCCGACAGTTCTCCTGCGAGCTCTCGAATCGCAACTCCGTACATGAAGTAACATAATGCGAGAGCAAATCCGAATATGGGAAGACAGTCCGATACGGGCCTTGTTTTTTTGCCTGATATTGAAGGATTCATGTTTGCCTAGGATTAATGCGTTATGATATCATTTGATAGGTTCAAACAGCGACAACCATTATGTTATCACAGTTTTTCGGGCGGGTAAACCAATGAAGGGCTTTACTAAAACCATCATAACATGCATATGCATGCTGGCGATAATCCTGATACCGTTACCTGCGGATGATCTTTATCTGAGATTTCATATCCGCGAAGGTGCTGTTTACGGATACAGGATCTATTATGCTACGCAGGCGGATCCGAATTTCTCGGATGCGCAGTATGTGGATTCATCATATGATGAACGCACCGGAAATATAACATTTAAATTTGACGCATCTTACGAAGGAACCATCACCGGATTGCGTCTAGATTATCCTCCCGCAGATGATGTGATAGTCATAGACGGAGTTAGTGTTAATTCCGGAGGAACAGTAAAAAAGAGGATCTCCGTCCCCGATCTTTTTTATCCGGAAAACTACCTTATGGTAAACGGAATGAATCTTGATACCATTGCGTCGAGGGAAACGGTATGTGCCACCACTACCAAGGATGATCCCTTTGTTGTGTTCGGTCCGGAAGGAGTAAATACTCTTTCTACCGGGTTTTCACATAAATGGTCGACCAAATTGTGTATAGCGTTACTGATCACATTGGCATCGGTATTCTACAGTAAAGATCTTTTCGGCCGGAAGGCTTCGGAGGATATAAAGTCATGACACTTCAGCAAATGAGATATGTGATAGAAATAGCGGAGCGCGGCTCAATGAATGAAGCCGCAAAGAATCTGTTCATGTCGCAGCCCAGTCTTTCCGCATCCATTAAGGATCTTGAGGATGAGATCGATATAACCATCTTCAGAAGAAGTAACAAGGGTATCGAACTTACTCCCGAGGGAAGCGAATTTTTGGGGTATGTAAGACAGATCCTGGATCAGTATGCTCTGATGGAAGATCATTACCACGGAAGAAACGATCCCGATAAGAAATTTTATGTTTCGGCACAGCATTACACCTTTGCAGTTGAAGCCTTCTCAAATGCGGTACTCAAGGCAGGTATCGACGAATATGATTTCGCTATTTATGAGACAAGAACCCATGAGGTTATCTCCAATGTTAAGAATATGAGGAGTGAGCTGGGCATCCTGTATCTGAATGATTTTAACGAGAGGATCCTTCAGAACGATCTTGCCGAGAATAATCTGGTATTCACCGAGCTGTTTTCATGTAAAACATATGTATATTTAAGCTCCGAACATCCTCTTGCGAAGAAGAAAAAGATCTCTTTCAAGGAGTTGGATGAGTATCCCTGCCTTTCATTCGATCAGGGAGAAAAGAATTCCTTCTATTATGCGGAGGAAGTGCTCAGCACATATCCGTACAAGAAACTGATCCACGTTAATGACAGAGCAACGGCCCTTAACATGATGACACTCCTAAACGCATATACTCTTTGCAGCGGTGTTATCTGCAAGCAGTTAAACGGAACCGGATATGCGGCCATACCTCTCGAAAGTGATGAGGTGATGCACATCGGATATATTAAGAGGAGCGATGCCAAACTTAGCGACATCGCCAAGATCTTTATAAAGGAAATGAAAAAATATGGCGGTAAGAAGGGCTGAGATCAAAGACATTCCCCGTTTGGAGGAAATCCTGTATCAGGTTCATGACGTGCATGCGAAGGCTCGTCCCGATCTGTTCATACCCGGTAAAAAGAAATATACTGCAGACGAACTTAAGTCTCTTATCGAAAGCGATGTTACCATCATCTTTGTATGTACCGATGATGCAGGAGTGATCATGGGGTATGCTTTCTGTATGGATAAGACATATGCGGGGAATCATTCCACCAATCCCGATAAGATGTTATACATAGACGATCTGTGCGTGGATGAAAACTGTCGCGGTAAACATGTCGGAAGGACACTGTGCGAACATGTCAAAGAATATGCTTCGCAAAAAGGATATCAGAGAATAACGCTTAATGTGTGGGAATTCAATACCGGTGCAAGGGCCTTCTATGATGCTCTTGGATTTGAACCCCTTAAGACTGTTATGGAAATGAGATTATGATGGCGGAAGTTACACTTAAAAAGGGCGGCGGAAGATATTTAAAAAGCGGCGGTCAGTGGATCTACGACAATGAAATAGAGAAAGAATCCGGGGAATATGAACCCGGGGATATCGTAAACGTTCTTGATTTTGACGGGTACAAACTGGGTAAGGGATATATCAATCCCAACAGTACCATTCGTGTCAGAATGCTGGAAAGATATCATGATGACGAGATAAATGAGGCATTCTGGGAAAAGAGGGTACGCGACGCATGGGAATACAGGAAGTCTGTTGTGGATACTTCCAGTTGCCGTATTCTTTTTTCGGAAGCGGATTTCGTTCCCGGTCTTGTAGTGGATAAGTTCGAAGATGTGCTGGTATGTGAGTGCGAAACTCTCGGAATGGAGAGGCACAAGGAAGCTATCTGCAATCTGGTGAAGAAAGTTCTTGAAGAGGACGGCATAAAGATCAGAGGGATCTATGAAAGAAGCGATGCTTCCGTCAGAAAACTCGAGGGGCTTGAAAAGGTAAAGGGATTCATCGGTGAGCCATTCGATACGAATGTGGTCATTACCGAAAACGGAGTTAAGTATAAAGTAAACATCGAGGAAGGACAGAAGACCGGATTTTTCCTTGACCAGAAATATAACAGGGCAGCCGCAGCAAAGCTTTGCAAGGGTAAGAAGGTTCTGGACTGCTTTACGCACACGGGATCTTTTGCACTTAATGCAGGCCTTGCTGGCGCAGAGAGTGTGCTCGGTGTGGATGCATCAGAGCTTGCAGTTGATCAGGCTAGGGAAAATGCGGAACTGAACGGATTATCCGACAGGGTTAAGTTTATGACTGCGGATGTGTTCGATCTTCTTCCCGAACTTGTTTCAAAGGGCGAGAGCTATGATGTCGTGATTCTCGATCCTCCCGCATTTACCAAATCAAGATCTGCGGTTAAAAATGCGATCAAGGGATACCGGGAGATCAATACCCGCGGAATGAGACTTGTAAGAAACGGCGGATTCCTGTGTACCTGTTCCTGTTCGCATTTTATGGAGCCGGAGCTTCTCGAAAAGACTATTCTGGAAGCAGCAAAGGGTGCAAGGAAAAGACTTCGTCAGGTGGAATACAGGCTTCAGTCGCCGGATCATCCTTATCTGATGGGATGCCCCGAGTCACTGTATCTTAAGTTTTTTATTTATCAGGTGTTTGAAGAGTATTGATCTTATTTCCGGGGCCTGGGCCCCGGAATTTCTTTTATTTTTCTAAAATTTCACTTTTTTACGAGTATTTTTTATAGAGAGTGATATAATACGGTTTCGTAATAAGAATTTATAACCGCAGAAGCCTTCTGTTTCAGATGGCGTCTGCGGTTTAATGCGTTTTAGGGATTTGGAAACGAATTCGGAGGTGAAGAGTTGGAAAATACGAAAAACAAACCAAAAGAAGAAACCGACAACTCATTTATGCTGAAAGTTGCCACATTCATAGTAGACAGAAGAAATCTTTTTTTCCTGCTGATAGGAATATCACTTATATTCAGTGCCATTGCATCAAAGTGGGTAAAGGTGGAAAACGACCTTGCCGCGTATCTCCCCGACACATCGGAGACGGCCAGAGCCCTCGATCTTATGGGTGACCAGTTCATCACATACGGAAGCGCATCACTTATGGTAACTAACATCACATATGACGAGGCTGAAGTTATATATGATGAGATAGATGCCAGGGATGATGTAACTATGGTGTCATTCGGAGACGGATCGGATCATTATAATGATTTCTCCGCGCTGTATGAGATCACATTTGCATACCCTGAAGATGATGAAAGATGCCTTGAAGGACTGGATGAGATCAAAGAGATGCTTGATGGTTATGACGTTTATGTCAGCACCTCCATGGGAGATCAGGCAGCAGACATCATAGCGCAGGAAATGAAGGTAGTATCCGCACTGGTTGTTGTGGTGGTTTTATCGGTGCTTATATTTACCTCTTCTACTTACGCAGAGGTTCCCGTTCTTCTGCTTACATTCGGAGCATCTGCGGTTCTTGCTGCGGGAACGAATTTCTTTCTCGGAACGATCTCTTTTGTATCGGATTCCGTAACCATAGTCCTACAGCTTGCACTGTCGGTGGACTATGCGATCATATTCTGCAACCGCTACAAAGAAGAACACAGAACGTTGGATATAAGGGAAGCTGATATTGTAGCTCTTTCCAAAGCAATCCCGGAGATATGTTCGAGCTCGCTTACTACCGTGGGCGGCCTTATAGCCATGATGTTCATGCAATACGGAATAGGAAAGGATATGGCCATCTGTCTCATAAAGGCAATATTCTTCTCGCTTCTGTCCGTGTTCCTCCTTATGCCGGGACTGATCATGGTATTCGGAAAAGCCATGGATAAGACGAGACATAAGAGCTTTATCCCGAAGATCTCTTTTATCGGAAAGTTTGATCATCTCACCAGATTTATCATTCCTCCGATATTTGTACTTGCGGTAATATATGCATTTTATCTGTCGGGGAACTGTCCCTATGTATACGGCTATTCCAAGATAGAAACTCCCGTAAAGAACGAGACACAGATTGCGGATGAGATGATCACATCTGCTTTCGGTGATAAAAATTTCGTAGCAATGATGGTGCCGGCGGGCAATTACGAAAAAGAAGCCCTTCTAATGAAGACTTTGGAATCCATGCCTGAGGTTGATCATTGTCAGGGACTTGCCAATACCGAAGCCATGGACGGATATATGCTCACCGACGCACTCAGTGCGAGAGAGTTTTCGGAACTTTTCAATGTGGATTACGAAGTATCCGAACTTTTGTATATGGCTTACGCCATAGGCGATGAAAACTATGCCAAGATAATCAACGGTTTTTCCGGATATAAGATCCCGCTCATCGATATAGTGATGTTCCTCTATGACGAAGTTGAGGAAGGATACGTTACCCTTGATGACGATCTGATGGATACATTAAGAGAGGCTGATGCACGGATGCAGATGGCCAAGGATCAGCTTCAGGGAGAGGAGTACAGCAGGATCCTTGTGTATTTGAATCTCCCCGAGGAAGGTGATGAGACATTTGCATTCCTTGACGAGATGCATGAGATCGCGGGAAATTATTATGACGGTTCCGACAAGATCCTTATCGCAGGCGAATCCACCAGCCAGTACGATCTGATGAAGACCTTCCAAAGAGATAATACTGTGGTAAGCATCGTATCCATATTGGCGGTTCTTGCCGTGCTGCTTTTTACATTCCTGTCGGCCGGAATGCCTGTTCTTTTGATACTGGTAATTCAGGGAGCAATATGGATCAACTTCTCATTCCCTACGATCCAGCACACCTACCTGTTTTTCATGGGATATCTGATTGTAAGCTCCATTCAGATGGGTGCAAACATTGACTATGCGATCGTGATCTCCGGAAGATACACGGAGCTTCGTAAGATCATGGGTAAGAAAGAAGCTGTAATAGAGACTTTGAATTTCGCATTTCCTACCATAATCACTTCAGGTTCCATGATGGTATTGTCCGGTGTTGCCATTGGACGCCTTTCATCCGATGCTACGATATGCGGTATCGGTCAGTGCCTGGGAAGAGGAACTACCATATCGATAATCCTGGTAATGTTTGTGCTTCCTCAGATACTTATGGTGGGTGAAAAGATAATCGAGAAGACATCCTTCGAAGTATCCGTTCCCATTAAGCTTAACCACGGATTCGGAACCGTAAGGGTAGACGGATTGGTAAGAGGCCAGATAAACGGAACGGTTATCGGCGAGATGCATGCGCTGGTAAGAGGTGAAGTTGCAGCGGTTGTTACCATGGGCTCCATGCAGGAGGTGACGGAAGAAGGAATACCTGAGATTGCAGATAACAAGGAGGCACGTGATGAGAAATAATAAACTGTTCAAAACTGTCACGGCACTTGTACTTACCGGAATTCTCGCTGCAGGCACCGTAGCGGTTTCATTGCCCGAAGCGGTTTGTGCGGCGGAAAATACGGTAAACGGATTTACCGAGATAGATATAAGCACTCAGGACGAGCTTATAGAGCTGGCTGAAAATTGTCATTCGGAAAGCTGGTCATATGACAAGTATGTTGTATTGCAAAATGACATTAACCTGACCGGTGAAGATTTTACCGGCATTCCGATTTTTTCCGGACTGTTTGACGGAAACGGACATACCATATACGGATATGATCGCGAAGGAACCGGATATGTGCAGGGTTTATTCAGGTATGTCGGAAAAACAGGTATTGTACAAAATCTTACGGTGGATGCGGATATCATCGCTGCGGGAGACGGGTATGTAACCGGAATAATAGCCGGGGTAAATGACGGTGTTATCAAGAATTGTTTTTCCAAGGGATCAGTAAAGGGAGATACGGCCACAGGCGGAATATGTGGCATCAACGGAAAAAACGGATTGATCACAGGCTGTAAGAACCTTGCAGAGGTGACAGGCTTTTATTATACGGGCGGTATCGGCGGAAGAAATTACGGTGCGATAAGAGGATGTGTCAATTACGGAAGTATAAATTCAACTCCCGAGTGGGTTTCGGAAAATGATGAAAGACAGGTTGATATCATTTCCGAGATAACGGGAGATGTATCCGTTATTTCTTATCAGCCCGGAGTGGACATCGGCGGCATTGCAGGTTTTTCAAGAGGCATAGTGGCGGATTCCGGAAATGAAGGAATCGTCGGTTACGACAGAGTCGGATACAATGTCGGCGGAGTATGCGGAAGACAATCGGGCATTATATACGGATGTACCAATTACGGGCCGGTAAAGGGCAAGAAAGATGTGGGAGGAATTGTAGGGCAGCAGGAACCTTATATTGAGATCGACAAGGCCAAATCCGTTTCCGATTCCATCGCAAGAATAAATGCACTTACCAATATTGTCTCATCGGATGCGGCGGGTATGACTCCCGATATTCAGGACGCACTGGCTGCACTTCAGGCAGCATCGGGCAAGGCCATGGACGATGCGCAGTCCATGACGGGAAATGCATCGGATTATAAGATCGATGAGAACCGTGACTGGGCTTCGATGATAGAACAGCAGGCTGAAAATGCCGGTAAAGCGGCTGCGGATTCCGTCAGAGATAATTACAACGAATTATTCGATGAACTGAGCGCACAGGATATTCCTTCATACGATGAGCTGATGGATCTTATCGAAAGATATGATGATCCGGAGATCCCGTATGAATTACAGAATGCCGCGGATGAATTAAAAGAAGAAGCAGAGAAAGAAAAAGAAGAAGCCCGTGAGGAAGCGGAGCGTGAGAGAGAACAGATCGGAAATGAAATAAACTCTTCCGTCAACGGAGAGATCGGCAGATGGAATACCGCTCTGGATAATCTGGATAAAAACAGCGAGATACTGACGAGTGATCTGCAGGAGGTAAGACGAGCAAGCGATGCTCTCATAAGTGTTGCAAATATGTATTCAACGCAGCTGTCGGGAGACATAATGGCTGTGAATGCAAGTATCAACGATACATACAGACTGATAGACGATCTTATATGCGGAACTCAGGAAGAGGGTATCAAATATCTTTTTTCCGATGTGTCGGAATCCGATAACCCGGACATGGTAAACGGAAGAACCATCGGATGTATCAATTACGGATCCGCATCCGGCGATATCAATGTGGGAGGAATAGCCGGTAATCTGTCGGTGGATGATGAGAATCTTGAAAGCAGTGTTATCAGAACGTTCGATCTGACCGCAGGCGAGGGATATGCGATCTCCAGCATTGTTCAGGACTGCGAGAACAACGGTGTTGTGAAACTCAGAAGCACATGCGGCGGCGGAATAGCCGGCAACATGGAACACGGATGCATTAAAGGATGCAGAGGATACGGCGGAATAATCTCGGATGAGGGAGAATATCTTGGTGGTGTTGCCGGTTCCTCCAAGGGCTGTATTGTTTCGTCCTATGCACTTTGTACACTCTCCGGAAAAGGACCTGCGGGCGGTATAGCCGGATATGCCGAGAGAGTCAAAAACTGTGTATCCATGCCCATATTCAGGGATATCACCGAAAAGTGCGGAGCTGTAGCGGGACAGATCCTGAGGGATTCGGAAACCGAGAGCATAGACAGCACGGATTTTTACGGAAACTATTATGTATCTGGAGATTATTTCGGAATAGATGATATCAGCTATGACGGAATAGCTTCGGAACTGAATTATGAGGATGCGCTTTCTCTCAAAGGAATTCCCGATGAATTCGGAGATCTCAAGGTAATCTTTGTTGCGGACGGTAAGATCTTATCGGAAGTCCGTGCATCATACGGAGACAGAGTGGAAAACCTTACTCTCCCCGGAATTCCGGAAACTTCCGGAAGCTACGGGATATGGCCGGATCTGACGGATGTAAGGGTCACCGGCAATCTTATGATAGAAGCCGAATATGTATCCCATGTTGCGGTTATAAGAACCGAGAATGAATATCCCGAAGCCGGAAAACCGCTTGCTCTTATGCAGGGGCAGTTTAAGGCAACGGATATGCTTACCGCAACGGTTACCGATGCTCCTTTTGAACCGGATGACGGAAGTGCCTATACCGATGTCACCATATACAGTGTAGGTTTTGAAGGAAGCGGTGACTTGAATACTTTCTCCGGTGAGCTCAGGCTTTACAGTCCGTATAAAGAATATCGTGTGTGGATCCGCAAAAACGGAGTATGGACCTCGGCAGATTATTCAGCCGAAGGAAGTTATGCCCAGCTGACCATGGATTCTGCCGTTGCCATGTATGCCATAACCCGAACTCCCGATGAGAAACTTAAGTATGCGGGATACGCTGCGATAGCGGTTCTTTTACTTGCGGGAGCAGTGGCTCTCATCGTCAGGGCGGCGCGTTCCGTCAAAAGTTCGTCCGGAAGAGCAAAAACTTCGGAAAAATAAGGCATTTATGGGCTTTTATGCCTTGCTATTGCCAAACAATCGTTATAGAATATAGGGTAAGTCTCTGCGAAGACTTGCCCTATTGTTTTAAGCGAATTCCTGCCGGTAGCAGGACGCATGAAAGGAGAAATTTTTTATGGATCAGGAAATGTTTTTAAGTCTCTATCGTCATTCTATTGCCCACGTTCTGGCAAAAGCAGTCATCGAAATCTACGGAAAAGAAAACGTACAGTACGCCATCGGACCTCAGATCTCCGACGGTTGCTACTATGATTTCGTGCTTCCCCGTGCGGTCACGGAGGAGGATTATCAGGTCATCGAAAACAAGATGAACGAGATAATCAAGAGAAAAGAAGACTGGAGAAGAGAGGAAATCTCAAAGGCAGATGCTCTCGAGATGTTCAAGGATCAGAAGTTCAAGACCGAGATCATAAATGATCTTCCCGAAGATGAGAAACTCACTGTTTATTACACCGGTGATGATTATGTAGATCTTTGCCGCGGACCTCATGTAGAGAATTCCAGAGAACTCATGGGTTGCGCATTCAAGGTAAGAAGCGCATCCGCAGCATATTGGAGAGGCGACCAGCAGAGAGATGTAATGCAGAGAATCTATGTCTATGCATTCCCTAACAAGGACGAACTCAAGGCTCACCTCAATATGATCAGAGAGGCTATGGAAAGAGACCACAAGAAGCTCGGACCCAAGCTTGACCTGTTCATGTTCAGCGAATCCGCTCCCGGAATGCCTTACTGGCTTCCCAGAGGATGGAGGCTTTACAGAACCCTTATGGAATTCTGGAGAGAGATCCACGACAAGCACGGATATCAGGAAATCAAAACTCCCATCATCAACAACAAGAAGCTCTGGCTCATCAGCGGACACTGGGCTCACTATGTTAACAACATGTTCATCGTACCCGGTGTTCTCGGAAATATAGATGCAAAGGCTGTGATCCCTCAGGAAGACGGTTCACAGTCCGAGATTACACTCAATCCCGTTTACGATCAGAACGATGATGACACCATGGCTGCAAAGCCCATGAGCTGTCCCAACGCGATGAACGCATATAAGAGAACCATCCACTCCTACAAGGAACTTCCCATCCGTTACAACGAGGTAGGTCTTGTACACCGTAAAGAGAAATCCGGACAGATGAACGGACTTTTCCGTGTACAGGAGTTCCGTCAAGACGATGACCATACATTCGTAATGGAATCCCAGATTGAGGAAGAGATTGCCGATATCATGGAGATTGCGGATCAGATCTACTCCACCTTCGGAGTAACTTACAGAGCGGAGCTCTCAACCAGACCCGAGGACTTCATGGGTGAGATTGAAACCTGGGACAGAGCAGAAGCGGCTCTTAAGAAGATCCTTGATAAGAAATACGGTGAGGGCGGTTACGAGATCAATGAAGGTGACGGTGCCTTCTACGGACCTAAGATTGACCTTCAGATGAAAGATGCTCTCGGAAGAGAGTGGCAGTGCGGAACCATTCAGCTTGATTTCCAGCTTCCTCATAACTTCGGTCTTACCTATCAGGATGCCGACGGAAGCATGACTCAGCCCATAGTAATCCACAGAGCGATATTCGGATCATTCGAAAGATTTATCGGAATCATCATTGAGAACTTCAAGGGTGCTTTCCCCTTCTGGATCTCACCTTACCAGGTTGCGCTTGTGCCCATTAAGCCCGAGCACAATGACTTCACGAAAGAGCTTCAGAAGAAGCTTGAGGATGCAGGCATCCGTGTGGAGGCTGACTACGCTGATAAGAACATGAACGAGAAGATCAAGTTCTTCAAGACCATGAAAGATCCTTATATCGTAGTCATCGGTGATAAGGAAGTTGAATCCAAGACTCTTTCAATTACCGTAAGAGGCCAGAAAGAACAGCTCCACGATGTACCCGTTGATGTATTTGTTGAAGCTTGTAAAAAGCTTAACGAAAGCAAAGCACAGGAACTTGACGGACAGATAAATGGCTGATAACAAAAGCTATACAAGAGGACAGACAATAGTAGCGGCAGGCAGCGCAATGACGTCCCTGGGTCTCGTGATCTCGGGACGTGTATGCGCTGTTTATCCCGGCGGTGCAATGATGCTCGAAAGAGGAGATGTTATCGGCATCACCGAGGTTGTAAACGAGGTTCATTTCCTCGGATACAAAGCTGTTTCCGATGCGGTTGTTGTTCCCTACCCTTATACGAATCTCGAAAACTTAGAGATGCTCTTTTCGCAACACAATGATTTTGCGAGAGTATCTCTTTGTTCTCTTTTTAAACAGATTACAGGTCTTGTGGGACAGTGTCAGATATCCGAGATTCATACGGGGGATCTGTATCAAAAGCTTTTGAAAGACATCGATCTGTACAACGAGATGTGCAGAAAATTCAGGATCAAAGCCCAGGATCTCAGTGAAGCCTCGGAGCTTGATACCGATATGATGGAAGAGACGTCGGATACATGGCTTGCGGATTATTATGCGGGGCTTATGAAGCTCTACCAGTCTGAGACCGGCAAGTCCGTAATATCAGATCTTTCCGTTACCATGGGTATGGTAAGGAAGGGAAGTCTCGATTCAAGAAAAGCATATTCGCTTCTGGATAACTATTATTCATTCAGACAGGAACTGGGAAATCTGTATTTCAAGCCCGACGGAAAAGATCTGTATGGGTATCTTACGCAGCTCTTCTTCAGACTTAAAGAGGGCAGCCCTCAGATGTTCGAGCTTAGAAAGATATTAACCCGCATAGAGGAATCCTTCTATGATGAGGCCGGTCTTGACCAGGATATTTACAAAAACCGTATCGATGAATTTGCCGAGAAGGCGGACAATATTCCCGAGGACAGCGGGGAGGACTTGGACGAGACAGCGGATGATACTTCCGTTCCCGCAGAGGAACTTGAGAATTCCCTCGATACGATCATTAATTTCCTTGAAGATGATTCTGAGAAGATCACGGATTTTAAGACACATATCATAGACCTTAGGAACATCGACGATCCCGAATCCATTGATGATGATATATCGACGCTTCGAAGGCAGATAGCTCAGGAATATTATCACGTCTACAAAGCGGCATTTTTCAAATCCCTTGAAAAGACACCGCCCCTTCCCGTTCTTATGCTCCTGTATTTCGGATACGTGGACGAAAATCTTGCGGGCAGGAAGTACACCGCATATCTGGCAAAACTGGCTGCGGGTATTGCGGATCATTCTTTTGCGGGAATATATACCTTCTATGACTGGCTGAAGGCTATCTATGGAGGTAAAAAAGATCCCAGCCGTGACGAATTCGATACGGATTATACGGATACGGTTCACAAATTAAAAGTACAGAACAAGATCGATGCGGCAGAGGAAAAGAAAAGGCTTGCGGACGGTGTTGCGAAGGCAACCTTCGAGCTCGACAATTTCTTCAGGAATGCCAATAAGGTCACTTATGGAAGGATCACCACATTCTGTCCTGTTTTTTTAGAGAAGACATGCGTTAAGGATCCGGAAAACTGTCTTGTGGATCTCGATAAAATATCGGCTGCGATCAACCACGTAAGATCCATTGATTTCTCGGCATACTACCGTGAGACTCTGGATAAGGAGAATCATGAGATAATGGGCAGGGAAGCAATACATGTGGAGTATCTTCCCGATTTCATACTTATGCCCAATATGGGAACAAGAGCCGTTATGTGGCAGGAGATCGAAGGCAAGGTCAGAAATTCACCTGCAAGAATGGCAATCTCCATCTTCCATGTTGAGGATCTCTTAAATACGGTCATCAGACTTACCGGTGACTTCAGATGGGAACTTTGCAAGAGAATCCAGGGCGCGAGATGGAATGATGTAAGCGATCATTCGCTCACCAGCGACTACTTCGATTATGTCCAGTTCTATCGTAAGAACAGAGATCTTTCTCCCGAGATCAAGGAGAAGATCAAATCTTCACTGCAGAGAGCCAAAAACAGCTTTAAGGAAATGTTCATAAGGGATTACACTCTCTGGATCATGTATGAAGGAAACGGTTCTCCCAGACTGAACAAAGTTGCAAGACAGATCCTTTATACCTATTGTCCTTTTGATTCTGTTCTTGCGGCGAAAAATAAAACAAATCCCATTTACACGGAGATCATAGAAAGAAGCGAGGTAAAGAAGGCTCAGAGACTGCACCGTCTCGAGACTTTGGAAAAGAAGATCGCCTCTTCCGGTCAGACGGTGCCCGGCACCCTTAAGTCTGAGATATTATTTGTAAAGGGAAAAGTAAGCATATAGCGGAGATTAATATGGCGATGAATCCGATTGCAATGATGCAGGCTGCCGGAAGAATAAAAATCTTTAAAGAGCAGCATCCGAAAGCACTTGCGTTTATACGTTCCGTATCCGAAGGTGATCTGAGGGAAGGCACTGTCATAGAAGTTAAAGTGACTACGCCCGAAGGCAAAGAATCGGTATCCAATATCAAACTCACCAAGGATGACATCGAAACATTCAACCTTTTCAAAAACGGACAGATAGGAAACTGATCAATGAGAACAGATGATGCAATTAACGAGATTGAAAAAGTTGTTCGCGGAAAAAGAGGCATAATCACAATGGCGCTTGCAACACTTCTTGCGGGCGGCCATGTTCTTCTGGAGGATATTCCCGGAGTTGGCAAGACGACTCTTGCGGTTGCTTTATCCAAGGCACTGGGTCTTGATTTTGCAAGAGTACAGTTTACTCCCGATGTTGTGCCCGGTGATCTTCTCGGTTTTACATATTACGATCAGAAGACAGGTGAATTTATTTTCCGAGAGGGAAGCATCTACACCAATCTCTTCCTTGCGGATGAGATCAACAGAACATCCCCCAAGACCCAGTCTGCACTCCTGGAGGTAATGGAGGAGAGACAGGCTACCGTTGAGGGTCATACAAGAGATCTTCCCAATCCATTCTTTGTAATAGCAACCGAGAATCCCTTCGGATCGAGCGGAACCCAGAAGCTTCCCGAATCGCAGCTCGACAGATTTATGACATGTATGAAAGTAGGATATCCCGATCACGGAAGTGAAGTCGAAGTTCTGATGAACGATTCACATTCAAAACTTGATTCGGTAAATCCTGTCTTTTCCGCTGAGGAGATAGTTGAGATCCAAAAACAGATCGAGAACATTCATGTCGATCAGTCTTTGTATGATTATGTCGTTGCTCTTTCCGAAGCGACCAGAAATGATGAGAGACTTTCATTGGGACTTTCACCCAGAGGAAGCATCGCCCTTTACAAAGTCTCCAGGGCACTGGCTTACATGATAGGAAGAGATTATCTCACTCCTCAGGACATCTATACAGCATGGATGTATGTTGCTGCGCACAGAGTCAGAGTATCTCCCAGAGGAAAAGCTATGGGACTTTCTGCTGAGGATATTCTTATGGAAATCATTAAATCGGTTCCCGTTCCCAAGATCGGTTAAATATGGAACATATTAAAAATGCTCTGTATATTATTTCATACTTGATGATGGTGGCGGTTGTCCTGCTGGTGACTGTATTCTACAGACAACCGCTTGCTTCCGTTCTTTTGGTATTTCTGATAATTCTTCCTTTTATCTCGCTTGCATCAGGAGCATACGGATACAGGCATATCTCGATCACCGCAACAGCTCCGACGGAATCCATAAATGCAGGCGATGAATTCAGGATCAGATTCCACATCAGGAACACTTCGCCTGTTCCGCTTCTTCGCTGTACCCTTCTGTATTCTTTTTGCAATCTTTACAGACAGGATGATGAAAAGTTTACCATGACCCTTGCGGGGGAAAGCTTTGCATCTGAGAAGATCTCAATGAGTTTTAAAACATCCATGCCCGGGATGTTTACTTTTGATGCCGATAAAGTTCTGATAAGCGACCCTTTGCATTTTCATACATTTACCGGCAAGGTAAAAATCCATATAACCATTCCTGTCATGCCTAAGGTAGTGCCTCTTCCCGATAAAGATCTCCCGAAATTCGAGGGTGAACCCTTTGATGATATCATTTCCGAACAGGGCGAACTGACAAGGGATATAAAACAGCTCAGGGAATACCGTGCGGGAGACAGGCTCCGCGATATCCATTGGAAAGCCTCCGCATCCGCAGGGGAACTTATGGTAAAAGAATACGAAAGAAGCGTGGACCTTATGTATCTTCTTCTTCCCGAGATCAATAAAGGTAAGGAAGAGGGTGCGCTTGTATATTATTATTCTCTGGGTAAAAAAATGCTTTCATCGAATATGGGATTCAGGACAGCTATCTACGATCCCGATACAAGGGTATTCTCATATATGAATGTAAGCGACAGTAAAAGTCTTGATGAAAGCGTGTATGAGATAATGAGAAAGAAGGCTTCCAAAGAGGATGTCTTTACAATGTATATGACCCAGAACCCTGCCAGTTACGGCGTGATAAGGATATGTCAGGACAGAATAATCCTAAATTAAAAAATCAAAGAAGAATTTTGTCTCTCAGAACAGATCCTCGTCCCGGTATTATGGGCAGAATGGAACTGAAAAAGAGGGATAACGAACTTGAGCGGAGAGGTGTCTGCAAAGAAGATGTAACACTGGAGAAAAAGCCGCCCAAGATTGTTTCCGTACTCTTAAGAGGCTTTATGATATTTCTTGCCGCATACGGAACCGTATGGGGGCTTGTTTCTGCGTTCGGGCTTTCCTACGGACAGGGCAGGGTATTTGCGTGGATACTTCTTTTATCCATGTTCTCAGCGGCAATATATTATAATCGGTTCACCTTCTATGCGGGTTATGTGGTGACGTTCATAGCGTTTTTTGTTTTCTCCGTTGCGATGTATTCTTATATCAACTCCGGATTCCAGGCCTTTATCAACGAAATGAATGCGGCATACGTTGATTATTTCTCGCTCCCTGCATTAAGGGTTTCGGATGAGATCATAGCGGACAGAAGTCTTTCCGTTCCCATCATGTGCATATTCCTCGGATGGGTTTATTGCATCATGCTCAATGTAACCATTTCAAGTTACATGAATCCGGTACTGACTTTTGTGATAACATTCCTGCCTCTTCAGACAGCCTTCTATATCGACAGATATCCGCCCTATTTGTGCATGACAATGCTCATCATGTGCTATGCTTCCGTACTTGTTCTGTCCAGAGCGGGTTATTATGCTCTTCCGTACAGATATAAAAAATATGAATCCTTCTCGAGACGAAGAACGAGGAAAGGATCGGAAGACTCCTATATTTTATCGGCAAAAGGAATGCTGTCTGTTTTTGCGGTATCCCTTATTCTGTCACTCGTGTTTTTTGTTGTGTCCGGGATGGCTTTCGGAGACACGTATTCCACAAAGTATGTATCCAATAAATTGAAAAATACAACGGATGATTATGTGGAAGCTCTCACGATGAACGGTATAAGTTCGCTGTTTAACCGCTATGCCGCAACCGGAGGACTTGCACGCGGAAAACTGGGTGGAATAGGATCCGTTGCACCAGACTATGAAACCGATCTGATCGTCACATATGTTCCTGAGTCTACGGATACCATTTATCTGAGGGCATTTGTCGGAAATATCTATCAGAGGGACAGATTCATAGAAGATACCAATACCGATTATCCGGTAACCGAGGAACCGTTCCATTATGAGGAGGATGATGAATTCAGGATTATGACGGTTGAAAACGTCGATGCGGATCCTGACTATTTCTATGCCCCTTATCATTTTGCATCCATAACGGGAGACAGTGCGGGAATTTCAACCATTGAGTATATCCCCGATCCCGTAGCGGTATCTTATCCTATGGATGATGCTGAACTCAGTGAATATACAAAATATGTATTTGCAAATTATCTATACGTTCCCGAGAATCTGATACCGATACTTAATGATGTAGTAAAAAGAGCAGGGATGATCGTATCGGAAAGGGGCAGCGAGGGAATGCTTCTTTCGTGTTACAACCTTCAGCGTTATTTTGCGGAGAACTACAGATATTCGCTAAGACCCGGAAGAACACCTATGGGAGAGGATGTTGTCGGGTATTTCCTGTCCGAACAGGACAGAGGATACTGTATGCATTATGCCTCTGCGGCTACTTTACTCCTGAGATATATAGGAACCCCGGCAAGATACTGCGAAGGTTATGTTCTTCAGGCATCGGATCTTGAACAGGGTGTAATCGTATCGGAAGATGACGGAGTTGCAACGGTTGAAGTAGAGATAACCGATGCTTCCGCTCACGCATGGGTTGAGATATTTATACCCAATTACGGATGGATCCCTTATGAAATGACTCCTCCTTCCTTCGATGAGGATGACCCTGTTTCCGGAGGAGGACTGATGGGCATTCTTTCCGGTCTGTTTACTACTGCCGAGAGAGATGATGCGCAAGGCGCAGGCGGAGACGGTGCAGCGGACGATCAGGCATTCGGAGCTTTCGAAAACATTGCTAAGAGCCTTGAATTCCTGGTAAAACCCGTAGGCTATTCACTTGCAGTTGTCATTTTCATACTTCTTGCCATACCGCTTGTCAGACGTATCATCGTTATATTCAAGGTATTGTCATACAGGAATAAGGGAATGTACAGTGAAGCTGTTCTGGTGAAGTACAGATCATATACCGCAAATCTTATTAGGAAAAAACTCATTGCTTCTTCCAATGCCGACAGTGTCAGCGTGGGAGAGGAATTGAGTGGAAACTATGAATCCGAAGAGATTAAGAGTAAAATAAAAGAAGTAGCATTGATCGTCAGGGAAGCCGCTTTTTCGGCGCATGAGATCACAGCCGGGGATTATGACAGAGCAGTTCGTATGATGAAGGAAATAAAGAAGGCTAAACGAAAGCCTTCATGATCGGACAGATTATTCATTTATGTTCTTGAAAATGTCTTGGAAACTGATACAATATAATTAGTTTCCAAGATATTTCTATATAGTTTTCTTTTATCCGGATCGGAGGTACATATGAAGGACGTCACGATTATCGGAGCCGGTGTAACGGGCAGTGCAATAGCTAGGGAATTATCGAGGCTTGACCTTGATGTTCTCGTGCTGGAAAAAGAAGCCGATGTTTGCGAGGGAACATCCAAGGCAAACAGCGGTATAGTTCATTCCGGTTATGATGCAAAGCCCGGAACTCTCAAGGCAAAATTCAATGTTGAAGGAAACAGATTAATACATGAGCTTTCGAAGACTCTTGATTTTCCTTTTAAGGAAAACGGGTCTTTGGTTCTTGCGCTTGAAGAAGAAGGAAGAGCCGGTATCGAATCGCTATTGGAAAGAGGCAGGGCTAACGGAGTACCGGGTCTTCGCATTCTCGAAAAAGAAGAACTGCTTGAGATGGAGCCCGGTGTATCAAAGAATGCGGTATGTGCTCTGTATGCACCTACGGGCGGTATTGTATGCCCCTTCAACATGACCATAGCATTTGCGGAGAATGCGGCTGACAACGGTGTCATATTTGAATTCGATACCGAAGTTAAAAATATAAGCAGGAATACTTCCGAAGACGGGGAGACATACTATTGCATTGAAACATCAAACGGAATTGTCGAAAGCAAGGTTGTGATCAATGCAGCAGGCGTATACAGCGCTGTATTTCACAACATGGTATCGGAAAAAAAGATTCATATAACTCCGAGAAAAGGTGAATACCTGCTGATGGACAAAGCTGCCGGTGATCTGGTCAAGTCAACGCTTTTCCAGCTTCCGTCCAAACTCGGAAAGGGTGTACTCGTTACTCCCACCGTACACGGTAATCTGATGGTGGGTCCCACCGCAGAATCAACAGAAGATCCCGAAGATACTTCCACCTCCGCGGAGGGACTGAGGTTGCTTCTCGAAAGAGGTGAGCTGTCGGTTGACCGGCTTCCGAGACTAACCATTACTTCTTTTGCAGGACTCAGGGCACATGAAGACGGCGGTGATTTCATCATAGAAGAAGTGAAGGATTCGCCGGGATTTATCGACGCGGCCGGAATAGAGTCTCCGGGACTTACGGCGGCGCCGGCGATAGGAGTTTACGTTGCGGGGCTGGTAAAGGATATTCTGAAAGCTTCGGACAAGAAGGAATTTATATGTACCAGAAAAGGAATTCCTTCGATGGCTCTTGCCACTCCCGAAGAAAGGGACGCGCTTATCGCTTCCGATCCTTCATATGCACATGTCATTTGCAGATGTGAGCTTGTAACCGAGGGAGAGATAAAAAATGCCATAAACAGAACACTCGGTGCAAAGACCGTCGACGGGATCAAGAGAAGGACACGCGCCGGGATGGGCAGATGCCAGACGGGCTTTTGCCTTGCAAGGACGATACCTCTTCTGGCGGAAGCTCTGGGGGTTGATGAAGAAGAGATTACAAAGAGCGGAAAAGGTGCTTATTACATCGAAGGTAAGATCAAGGACAGTCTGTAAGGAGCGGATATGGCTGATAAGAAAGCAGATCTCATTATAATAGGCGGCGGACCTGCAGGCCTTGCGGCTGCAGCTTCCGCGAGAAAAGAAGGACTGCAGGATATACTCATACTTGAAAGGGATAATAGACTTGGCGGAATTCTGAATCAGTGCATTCACAACGGTTTCGGACTTCATACTTTCAAAGAGGAACTTACCGGGCCTGAGTATGCCGCACGTTTTATTAAGCAGATCGAGGATGAAAAGATCCCTTATATGCTCGATACCATGGTGGTAGACATATCATCATCCGAAGACGGTATCAAAACGGTTACCGCGATGAATCCGCATGAGGGAATGTTTACCATAGATGCCCGTGCGGTTATCCTAGCCATGGGATGCAGGGAAAGACCCAGAGGAGCACTTAATATTCCCGGATACAGACCTGCGGGAATATATTCTGCAGGTACCGCACAGTATTACGTAAATATCGAAGGACGTATGCCGGGTAAGAGGGTTGTTATCCTCGGCTCGGGTGATATCGGTCTGATCATGGCAAGACGTATGACCTACGAAGGAGCCAAGGTTTTATGCGTTGCGGAACTCCAGCCTTATTCAGGCGGACTTAAGAGAAATATCGTTCAGTGTCTGGATGATTTTGATATACCTCTTCTTCTCAGCCATACCGTTGTTGATATAAAGGGCAAGAAGAGAGTTGAGGGCGTTACCATTGCCCGTGTGGATGAAAACAGAAAGCCCATCCCGGGAACCGAAGTTTATTATGAATGCGATACGCTTCTCCTTTCCTGCGGACTTATACCCGAAAACGAACTGTCGGGTAAGCTAGGTGTAAAGATGAATCCCGTAACGAACGGTGCGTTTGTCAATGAAAGTCTTGAGACATCCATACCCGGAGTATTTGCCTGCGGAAATGTTTTGCATGTTCATGATCTTGTGGATTACGTTTCCGGAGAGGCTTCTCTTGCGGGAAAGAATGCGGCCGAATATATACGCGGCGAGCAGTCATCGGACGGAGAAGTAATAAATATAAAAACGGAAAACGGAGTAAGATACAGTGTGCCTTCTCTGGTAAGAAGCGGACATATGCCTGATACACTTACCGTAAGATTCAGAGTCGGAAACGAATACCGGGATACCAATCTGGGTGTATATCTGGATGGGGAGCAGCTTATGAAACTTCCCAAGAGAGTTATGGCACCCGGTGAGATGGAACAGGTCATACTTGTTAAGAGTAAAGTCATGGATATACTGAGCAGATCTGACAGACCGGAGCATGAAGTTGTGATAAGAGTGGAGGACTGATCATGGAAACACGAGAGCTTACATGTATAAGATGTCCCATAGGCTGTCATATTACCGTTGAACTCGAAAACGGTGAAGTAAGGTCCGTGTCGGGTAATTCATGTCCGCGCGGTGAGGAGTATGCATCCAATGAAGTAACCCATCCCATGCGCACGGTTACCAGTCTTGTCCGTCTGAAAAACGGAAGACGTCCGGTGGTATCCGTTAAGACGAGGTCTGATGTGCCCAAAGAAAAAATGATGGATGTTGTAAAGGCACTTAAAGAGATCGAACTTACCGCACCCGTAAAAATAGGTGATATAGCAGCGGAAAATGTGGCGGATACCGGAGTAGATGTTATCGTCACTTCAAACGACGATTGATACGGAGAAAGCATATGGGCGAAAAATATATTCTTGCACTCGATCAGGGAACAACAAGTTCAAGAGGGATAATTTTTGATAAAGACGCAAAGATAAAAGCCGTAGCGCAGAAAGAATTCGATCAGTATTATCCCCAGCCCGGATGGGTCGAGCATAATCCCAGAGAAATATGGTCTTCACAGATCTCCGTTGCAAGAGAAGCAATGGCGAATCTCGGTCTTGATGCTTCCGATATAGCTGCCATCGGAATCACCAATCAAAGAGAGACAACTATCGTGTGGGACAGGGAAACGGGAGAGCCTGTTTATAACGCCATCGTATGGCAGTGCAGAAGAACCGCTCCCATGATAGATAAACTTGTAGCTGCCGGACGCACCGATATGATAGTCGAAAAGACCGGACTTGTTCCCGATGCATATTTCAGCGCCAGCAAGATAGCATGGATCCTTGATAATGTTGACGGTGCGAGAGAAAAGGCCGAAAAAGGACGACTTGTATTCGGAACCGTCGATACATGGCTCATATGGAATCTTACCGGAGGACTCGTCCATGTGACGGATTATACAAACGCCGCAAGAACCATGCTTTTCAACATACATACTCTTCAGTGGGATAAGGATCTTCTCAAACTATTCAATATCCCTAAGAGTATGCTGCCCGAGGTTAAACCCAGCAGTGCACAGTACGGATATACCAGCGAAAGAGTAATGGGCGGATGGATTCCTATCTCCGGAGCAGCCGGCGACCAGCAGGCTGCACTTTTCGGACAGTGCTGTTTTGATAAGGGAGATGTTAAGAATACCTACGGAACCGGTTCATTCATACTGATGAATACCGGAAGCGAGCCCGTTGCTTCATCAAACGGACTTCTTACAACCATGGCCGCATGTACTTCCGACAAGCCCGAATATGCCCTTGAGGGTTCCGTATTTGTAGCGGGAGCAGCGGTCCAGTGGCTTCGTGACAGCATGAGAATGGTTAAGAATGCTGCACAGACCGAAGAATATGCGGATCGTGTCAAAGACAGTGCGGGTGTATACGTCGTGCCTGCTTTTACCGGAATGGGAGCACCATACTGGGATCAATATGCCCGCGGTACCGTATTCGGAATTACCAGAGGATGTACCAAGGAGCATTTTATCAGAGCAACTCTGGAATCCATCGCCTATCAGTCATACGATGTCATGAAAGCAATGGAGGAAGATCTGGGCGCACCTCTTCAGGGCCTTAAGGTGGACGGCGGAGCTTCAGCCAATAATTTTCTCGTCAAATTCCAGGCCGATCTTATCGGAACAAGGGTCATCAGACCTAAGTGCATAGAAACCACCGCTATGGGAGCGGCTTTCCTGGCGGGCCTTGCTGTGGGATATTACAAAAACAAGGATGAGATAAGGAACAAATGGGAGCTTGGAAGAGCCTTTGAACCGGCAGAAGACAGAAGCAAAGCTGATGAACTGCTTAAAGGATGGCATAAGGCCGTAAAGTATGCAATTGCCTGGTCAAAGGATGAATAAAGCCGCATAAATAAAGGAATTTTGCTATTCAATGCGGGATTTCCCCGCCGGAACACATATCCCCAAATATTGCAATATAAATATCAAATTTTGCTGTTTGAAAATTTGACAAAAATCACATAACCCCATCAGCACTTTTTAACCAAAAGTGGATTTTTGCACAAAAAATGCAAAAAAATGGTTGCATTGATGGGGCAAATAATATATTCTTAACCACGAAATCGATTAAGGAAATCGATTAAGTAAAATTTTTGCTTAATTTATGAACAAAAATTTTAATGGATAAGAAAGGGTACGAAATGAAGGATTTCCTACACAATACATGGAAACACAGAGCGCACGTTATACTGGCACTCCCTGTATTCCTTGTTCTGTTTTTCATCATGTATGTTCCCATGACCGGTCTTGTACTGGCGTTTAAGAATTTTGATGTCACTAAGGGAATCTACGGAAGCCCCTGGTGCGGACTTGATAACTTCAAGTTCCTTATCGCATCCAAGAACATTTTCGTAACTATGACAAGAAACACCCTTGTCTACTACGTGATCTTCACAGCTGTAGGAACATTCCTCAATGTTGCTCTCGCAGTTGCGATCGATCAGTGCATCTTCAAGAAGACGACCAAAGCGATGCAGACTCTTATGATCATCCCCGTCTTCATCTCATATGCAGCTGTTCAGTTCATCGTCTACGCTTTCATCAGCAAGGACACCGGACTTATCAACAGTGCACTCGGAACAAGCACCAGCTTCTACACACAGGCTAAGTACTGGCCCGCTATCGTAACCATCACCAAGATCTGGAAAGACACCGGATACGGATCGGTTCTTTATATGTCGGTTCTTGCAGGTATCGATACCGAGCTTTATGAAGCAGCAGAGATCGACGGCGCGAACAGATGGAAAAAGATCTGGCACATCACTCTTCCCAGTCTTATCCCCATGATCACCGTTATGCTCCTTCTTTCCGTAGGTAACGTAATGAGATCCGATACCGGTCTTTTCTACCAGGTAACAAGAGACTCCGGTCAGCTCTACTCGACCACACAGGTTATCGACTCCTACGTACTTCACGCGATATTCAAAAATTCGAATTTTGGTTTTACGGCAGCTACATCCTTCTTCCAGTCCGTTGTCGGTTTGTTCCTGATGCTTTTTGCAAACTGGATGGTTAAGAAGATTGAGCCTGAGAACGCTTTATTCTAAGGAGGTTAAGGAAATGGCGCGTAAGAACAAGAATGCCGATCTGGCACCTTCAAAAAAAGAGAAAATGAGTGCAGGTCAGATCATACTGCTTATCTGCCTGCTGATATTTACGATCTTCTGCTTTGCACCCGTACTGCTGGTATTCATATCGGCATTTACCGATGAGATCTACATTACCCAGCATGGTTTCTCCTTCTTCCCTGAGAAGTGGTCCATGTCAGGTATGAACGCCGTTCTTAAATACGGAAAGCAGCTTTTCACATCTTATGCCGTTACCATTTTCGTAACGGTTGCCGGAACTCTTCTCGGACTCCTTATCATGAGCATGTACGCTTATGCAATGAGCAGAAAAGACTTCAGGCTTTCCAAGTTTTTGGCGATATTTTTGCTCATCCCCATGCTCTTCAACGGAGGGCAGTTGTCCGGATACATCGTATTTACTTCGCTGTATCACCTTAAGGACAGTCTGCTTCTCCTTATCCTTCCGCTCTGCGTATCTACGATGAACGTTATCATCCTGAGAACCTACATCGTAAACAGCATTCCTTCCGAGCTTATGGAGGCTGCTAAGATCGACGGTGCCGGAGAGTACAGAACTTTCTTCCAGATCACATTGCCCCTTCTTAAGCCTTCACTTGCCGCTGTAGGTTTCATGATGGCAACCGCTTACTGGAATGACTGGCAGAACGCACTTCTTTACATCGATACCAACAGTAAAAAGCCTCTGCAGCTTCTGCTGGTAAACATTCAGAAGAGCATTCAGTTCCTGCTCAATAATAATAACGTTCCTGCTTCGGCAAGAGCGGCAATGGGTGGAGCCATCCCCCAGAACTCCGCAACCATGGCGACCGTTATCGTAGTCATCGGCCCCATCATGGTAGCATATCCCTTCTTCCAGAAGTACTTCATCAAAGGACTCACGGTCGGATCTGTTAAGGGATGATCTTACATTTGATATTCGGGTATCGGCATTACGCCCTTACTTTTGAATATAGATAACCATTTTAGGGAGGTTAAGTTATGAAAAAACTCAACAAAGTTGCAGCTCTTGCGCTTGCAACAGTGATGGGACTTTCCATGACCGCTTGCGGAAACGGAAATACTCCTGCACAGCCTGGTAACACCGGAGCAGAGCCCGGAACCACAACCGTATCTGATAGTGGCGCAGTTGTTATCGACGTCTACAGACGTACATTTAACCTTGGCGCTGTTGATGATGCTCAGGTTAAAAAAGTAGAGGATGCTATCAACGCATACATCGCTGATAAGATCAACGTTCAGATCGTGCTTCACGACATCGCATCCGAGTATGAGGACAAGGCTAACCTTGCACTCAACAACGGTGAGATCGATCTCCTTTGGACCGCTTCTTGGGAGAGCACCATCGGAACCAAGGATCTCTTTGCTTCAAACGCAGTTTATGATATTACCGACCTTCTTCCCGGATCAGCTCTCTATGATTCAATGGATGCTAACACTTGGGAAGCTTCCAAGTACGGCGGAAGAAACTACTTCATCCCCGTTTACAAGGACAACGTAGAAGGCTATGACTTCATGTTCCGTAAGGAGCTTGTTGACAAGTACGGATGGGACACCACCTCTGTTAAGACTCTTGCTGATATCGAGCCCATGCTCGCTGATGCTGCAGCAGAAGGACTTAAGTATCCCTTCCTTACCCAGAGAACCGCTATGTTCTACAGATGGTACATCGATTCATTCGATTTCTTCACCGGTGATGCTACTTCAAACTTCATCGCTGTTGACAGAAAGACCAACGAAGTTGTAGATACCATTCTCACTCCCGAGTACGAAGAGTTCGTAACTCTTATGTGCAAGTGGGCTGAGGAAGGCTACATCTCCGAGGACGATGTAACCAAGACCACCGATGATACTACTACCCAGACTCAGGATTGGGCTATTTCATGGTGGACCGACCTTCCCAACAATGGTGAGGCAAACGGAAGATACGGACAGGAGGTTGTTATGCAGCCTGCTTCCAACAGATACATGCACACCGATTCAATGCTCGGATCTTGCTACTGCGTATCTGCTACCTGCACCCCCGAAGAAGCTCAGGCTTGTGTAGATTTCCTTGGACTTCTTTTCACCGACAGCAAGCTTGCTGATATCTATGCATACGGTATCGAAGGCGAAGACTTCAACTACAACGCTGACGGCTATGTAGAGAAGATCGCTGATGCTAAGTACAACCACTCAATGTGGGAGTCTGCAAACGCTACCGTAGTTACCTGTGAGAAGGACAGCCCTTACACCGCACAGATGTACATCGATTTCAACTCTTCAGCTCTTATCTCCTGCGCTAACGGATTCCAGTTCGATAAGACTCCCGTTGAAGCTCAGTACACTGCTTGCCAGACTGTATTCGAGACCTACGGATTCGCACTTGAGAACGGCGGATATGCATCTGCAGATGTTCCCGCAGTTCTTCAGGAGTACCAGGCAGCTCTTGACGAGGCAGGATATCAGGATGTCCTTGCTGAGGCTCAGCGCCAGTACAACGAGTGGAAATAATTAAAAAGTGTCTTAGACATTTTTGGAAAGCGGTCGCTTCGGCGGCCGCTTTTTTATTTTCCATGCACCTTTTATTTTATTGTGTTAAAATAATATAGTCTGAAATACTACTACAAATCAGTCCCGGGGGTTGTGGGCATGATACAGGATAAGTATTTAGCAGTACACGAATTTCTCAAAGAAATAATGAGTGTTTCCTCGCTTGATAAGCTTGAGGAGATCACTGCCCGTTACAGGGAAGAACTCGGCGAACTTGGTGAAGCCGAGAAAGTTTTATGGGATGATTCTGTAATACTGGGCAGAGAACTTGTCTATCTCAAGACCGGAACGGATGATGAACTCGGAAGAGGACTTCTTGCGACACTCAGCGAGAAGGAGGCTGCGGAGTTACAGGAATCAGACAGAATAATAGATGATAATCTCTTCGGATATCATTTCCAGCCGATCGTCAGTGTCGCAACCGGAGAGATCTTTTCGTATGAAGCTCTTATGCGTCCCAGAAGTGAGATCCTGACGCATCCCCTTGATGTAATAAAATACGCACAGCTCAGAAACAGGCTTGCCGATATCGAAAGAGCCACTTTTTTGAATGTGCTTAAGATCGTGGACCACGGTTCAAAATTCTTCCACGGAAAACGCGTATTTATAAACAGCATCCCCAAGACCAAATTAAATGCAGAAGATCAGGCCAGGGTCAATGAACTTCTTACCAGACATAATCGAACCGTTGTAGTCGAACTTACCGAAAAAGCAGAGCTGGACGATACGGAATTTGCAGAATTCAAAGAGCGCTATCGCATCATGAACGTGCAGACAGCGATAGATGACTACGGAACCGGTTATTCCAATGTACAGAATCTTCTCCGTTACATGCCTGATTACGTTAAGATCGACCGTTCCCTTCTAAGCGGAATGCAGGATGATCCCAAGAAAAGGCATTTCGTAAGAGAGATAATAGATTTCTGTCACAGCAACGGAATTCTGGCTCTGGCAGAGGGAGTTGAGACAAGTGAAGAACTCAGAGGCGTTATTTTACTAGGTGCGGATCTTATCCAGGGCTACTATACCGCGGATCCCGCTCCGGAACCTGCGGCAGAGATTTCCTATGATATCAGGCAGGAGATCAGAAAATACTATCACGAAAGACAGGAAGGGGAAGCATCTCAGTTTTATACTGCCGATAACGGTGAACATATTGAACTTGAGCGTCTTATTAAGAATGAGACAAAAACCATTCTCATCGGAAGTGACGGCGATTATTTCATAAGCGGCAATCCCGGGGTGGAGGCTGAAATAGTTCTGGAGGTTGCGGATAAAGTAAAAGCCGAAGTTACGCTTGAGAATGTAAGGATACTTAATAAGAAAAAGCAGCCTTGCATAGATATCGGCAAGGGGTGCGAGATCATCCTTAATATCAAAGGCGATAACAGATTGAATATGGGTGGCATCTGCGTTCCCGAGGGCACCGGTTTTATTTTGAGAGGAGAAGGAAATCTCGGAATAATCCTGGATGCCGATGAATATTTCGGAATCGGAAACGGAATAAGTGCAGGTCACGGAAATCTGATATTTGAGCATGCGGGAATGCTTAAGATCGAAACAAACGGTAAGATAGGCGTCTGTATCGGATCCGGTTTCGGTGGCGGTATCAATCTGGCCGGAGGCCAGTACGTTCTGGAGATGAACGGAGAAAGAGCACTGGGAATAGGCTCTTTGTACAGGGATTGCATTATTACTATCGATAACTCCGATATCACCTCGGAACTTAATACGGTCAAGGGTGTGGCAATCGGGTCCATCGGTTCCAGTGCCGATGTTACGATCTCTTACACCTCCATTAAACTGTATATAAACGGAAAAGAAGCAGCTGCCATCGGAACAATGCTGGGTGAAAAATGTAATGTTGAGATGCATGACGGAAGCGCCATAATGAATATCCGAAATGACAGATTCACCTGCTTCGGAGCTCTTGACGGAGTCACAAGCTTCAAGTTTTACAGGGGAGCTCTCAGACTTTTTGCAAAGGGTGAAAAGCTTCTTCCTTTCGGAGGTTTTACCTCAGATACCGATATCAGTTTCAGTGAGTGTGATATTACCGCCAAGATCATGTCGGATATAAAGCTGGAGGAATATCTGCTCCGCGACAGGGTTGAGGTTATTAACGGCAGGGCAAGAGTGGTGCTGAACGGATATGAATATGACCTGACGGATTAATGTAATATGAGGATACTTCGGGCTAAGCTGCAAATTGCCCGAAGTATTTTTTTCACTTATTTACACTAACGCTTTAAAGTGATAAACTATTCAACGGTAACACTTTAAAACGGAGGTCGTATATGCTTATCAAAATCTTAATGCTGCTGCTGTTTTTCTCGGTCATGCTGGGCGTAGGTTTCTATTGCCGTAAAAATGCGACCGACGTCGGAGGATTTGTTCTCGGTGGAAGAAACGTAGGTCCCTGGCTTACCGCTTTTGCCTACGGAACAAGTTATTTCTCCGCAGTTATCTTCGTCGGATATGCCGGACAATTCGGCTGGAAATACGGAATCGCATCCACCTGGATCGGAATCGGAAATGCTCTTCTCGGATCCATGCTTGCATGGAGAGTTCTGGGCAGAAGAACCAGGATCATGTCTCAGCACCTCAACTCTGCTACCATGCCTGAATTCTTCGGAGAAAGATTCCATTCAAAGGGACTTAAGATAGCGGCTTCTTTTATCGTATTCATCTTCATGATCCCTTATACCGCATCTCTCTATAACGGACTTTCAAGACTCTTCGGAATGGCTTTTGATATAGATTACACTGTTTGTATCATAGTCATGGCTATTCTTACGGGTGTATACGTAATCGCCGGCGGATATATGGCAACCGCCATCAACGATTTTATTCAGGGCATTATAATGCTCTTCGGAATCGTTGCCGTTATCCTCGCAGTTCTTAATTCAAAGGGAGGATTTCTGGCAGCGCTCGATCAGCTTGCAAAAGTTTCCGATGAAACCGTAAGCACCACACCCGGTGTTTTCAATTCATTTTTCGGACCCGATCCCATTAACCTTATCGGAGTTGTAATCCTTACTTCACTCGGAACCTGGGGACTTCCTCAGATGGTCCAGAAATTCTACGCCATCAAGTCCGAGCAGTCCATAACAAAGGGAACCATTATCTCAACTCTCTTTGCAGGCGTGGTTGCAGGCGGATGTTACTTCCTCGGAGGCTTCGGAAGACTTTTCTCCGATTCCGTTGATGTTGCAACAGAAGGCTACGATGCCATCATCCCTGCAATGCTTAAGAACTTAAGTCCTGCTCTAATCGGACTTGTAGTAATCCTTGTTCTTTCCGCATCAATGTCCACCCTGTCATCTCTCGTAATGACATCGAGTTCAACCCTTACCATTGACTTCATAAAGGGTAACATCATTAAGAAGATGGATGATAAAAAACAAGTTCTCTGGATCAGGGTTCTCATCGTGGTATTTATCATCATCTCAGTCATTCTTGCAATTATCCAGTACAAGAGCAGTGTTACCTTCATTGCTCAGCTCATGGGTGTTTCGTGGGGAGCCATGGCCGGTGCTTTCCTTGCTCCTTTCCTCTATGGACTGTACTGGAAGGGCACTACAAAAGCAGGATGCATGGCAAGCTTCATATTCGGTGCAGGTTTCATGATCTGCAATATGATCTTCGGAAAGCAGTACTTCCCCGTACTTCTCAAGTCCCCCATCAATGCGGGCGCTCTTGCGATGCTTGCAGGACTTGTTATTGTCCCTGTGGTATCACTTCTTACCAAGAAACCCGATAAGAAGGAGATAGAGAAGATCTTCAGCTGCTATGATAAGAAGAATCAGGTACCTGTAACCCAGTCACTTGAGTAATATTGTTTGATATAGTGGTTAGCGGCTGTCGCACCGTGAGGTGTGACAGCCTTTTTATATCCGGTCCGGTCTGTGCGGAGGCTTCATTTCGCGGGGCTTTGTTTCGACCGAGGCCTTCATTTCGCCCAGGTGACTATTTTCGACTGAGGGATCTTTTCGACTGAGGACTTCATTTCACCGGAGGGCTGTAAAAATCACGGTTTCTGAGTGATTTACAGTCCTTTGACGTATATTTTGAAAGGATTCCTGATTATCGGGCTGTAAATTTATGGATTTTCGGAGGTTTTACAGCCATCAGAAGTTTTTGTGGAGAGAATTATCGGAGTTAGGACTGTAAATCGGTGGATTTTCGGAGATTTTACAGCCTTTATATTTTTGCTATGGGGGAATTAATTGAATTTCGGGCTGTAAATTTCCTGCTTTCTGAAGGATTTACAGTCCATAGTTATTCACGATATATCTCAAGGAAGAGTGGACTAAAAAGAAGCTCAAATGCCTATTAGCCTTGAAAATGTGATATAGTAAATAGTAGATAAAATCTATGTTATAGCGAGGCTGATATGAAAAAAGTATTCTATTACACAGATGTACTTCCCTTTCTTTCAAAACCTAAAGCTGCAATAGCCAAATTAAAGGCTAATCTTGATATCTTCAAAGAATCTTCCGAAAACATCGAACTGATATGGCATCCCTGGTCACGCACCGAAGAGTTTATGAAGCTCAACAAGTGCACTGTGACAGATGAGTATAAAAAAATAGTAGAAGAGTACAAGGCTGCAGGATGGGGCAGGTTGGATGAAAGTGCCTCCATTGAAGAAGCAAGAGACTTGGCTCTCAGCTGTGACGCTTACTACGGAGATGCTTGCAATCTGGCTTTTGAGGCCAAAGATAAAGGCATTCCGGTAATGCTCCAGAATGTTGATATAGTATAGAATTCAGATCTGATCACCCTGCCAAAGCAGGGTGATTTTTTGATTACCGCCTTTGGCATAAATATCCTGTATTTTAGGCATAAAACCCGCTTGTAATCTTAAGAAATCCATTCAAAATGCCGATATAAATAGGTATAATAAATTAGTAACCTCAATAAACGGATTTGTGAGAGGGAAATATGATTTTGTCACGTTTTTTGATAAAAAACGAAAGAATCTGAAAGCTTTTGCCGGTAGATTATACGCTTGCCGACAAGAGCTTTTTTGCTACTAAAATATAGGAGACATTTTACAGATGGAGTACATAATTGTTCAAGCAGGCGGTAAGGGAACACGTCTCGGATATCTCACTAAAAATAAGCCTAAGGCATTGGCACCGGTTGATAACCTGCCTATGCTGTTTCATCTATTCAGAAAATACCCTGATAAGAAATTCATAGTCATAGCCGATTATCAGAAGGAAGTACTCAGGAAATATCTGAATGCGTTTGCTGATGTCAAATATGAAGTGGTAGAAGCATCCGGAACAGGAACCTGCTCGGGAGTAAAACAGTCCTTGAATCTTATTCCTGATGACTCACCTTTTATGCTGGTGTGGTCCGATCTTATCCTTCCCGAGAACCTGACACTTCCGGAAGGATATTCCGATAACGGATCATCCTGTGATAACGATTATGTTGGCGTGTCACAGACATTCCCCTGCAGATGGAAGTTCGAAAACGGAAAACTTGAAGAAGAAAGGTCTACTGAATATGGAGTGGCCGGATTTTTCCTATTCAGGGGAAAGCAAATCCTGGCTGAAGTTCCCGAAAGCGGAGAACTGGTCAGATGGATGAGAGATAACGGACTTGAGTTCAAGCCACTGGGACTTGGAGGAACAAGGGAATTCGGACTCATTGAAGAATATGAGAAACTTGGTCGTGTAAAAACAAGACCCTTCAACAGAATCACAGTAGAAGGTGATGTGCTGATCAAGGAACCTGTTGATGAACAGGGCAGGGGACTGGCTGTTAAAGAATGTGCCTGGTACGACAAGGTTAAGGAACTGAATATAATAGGTATCCCCAAGATATATTCAACTGATCCTCTTAAGATGGAAAACATCAAAGGAAAGAATATCTATGAATGCAACCTTCCTTATGAGGATAAAAAGAAAATCCTTACTTCACTTGTAAATACACTTAAGGAACTTCATTCAAAAGATTCTATCCCGGCTGATCCCGCCAGTATGAAGGAAGCATATTTCAACAAAACCATGCAGCGTCTTGCAAAGGTTGAAGATCTGGTTCCTTATGCGAAGGAGAAAACAATCACTGTAAACGGAAGAGTCTGCAGAAATGTTTTCTATTACAAAGATATCCTTGAGAAAAAACTGGATGATCTTAAAACGGACATATTTCCTCTTATTCATGGAGATTGTACGTTTTCAAATCTGATGATAAGAGATAATGGCGAACCGGTTCTTATCGATCCCAGAGGATATTTCGGATTTACCAAGTTATACGGCGATGAAAGATATGACTGGGCAAAACTGTATTATTCAATAAAGGGTAACTACGACAGATTTAACTTAAAAGAATTCTCTCTGGATATAGGCGGGAACTCGATCATAGGCGGAGAAAAGATCAAAGAGCTTGCTTCCGGAGAAGTGAGACTGAACATTGAATCCAACGGATGGGAAGATCTTGAAAAAGATTTCTTCGAACTGACAGGATGCGATGAATATGAGATAAAGGTCCTTCATGCTGTTATATGGCTGTCACTGACCACATACGCATGGCAGGATTACGATTCGGTTTGCGGATCTTTCTACAACGGACTTTATTATCTGGAGGAAGTATTATGATCGATTATTACAAAGATGTGTTGAATACAATTACAGATTCTGTTGAATCGATTCCGGAAGGTATATATAAGCAGCTTGTTGATGAGTGCGTAGAAACACTTAAGAACGGTGGAAAAATAATCGCAAGCGGACTTGGAAAAAATGTTCCGATTTGTGAAAAGTTTGTAGGAACACTGAACTCTTTAGGAATAGATGCCCGTTTTCTACACACTAATACAGCAGTTCATGGAGATCTTGGAATGGTCGGAAAGAAAGATCTGGTAATTCTTCTGACTAAAGGCGGTAACACAAGCGAAACTGTAGACCTTGGAGTACATCTAAAAGAAAGAGGCACAAATACCTGGCTGATGTCCTTCTATGGAGACGGTAAAGCATCCAAGGTCGTTGAGAAGAAACTGAGCATTCATCTGATCAACGAAGGCGATGAATGGGATATCGTTCCAAATAACTCAACCACAGTATATCTGATTGTTCTTCAGGGAATCGCGATTGAAATTGGAAAAAGACTTGGAGTTACTCTTGATGACTTCAGAGTAAATCATCCCGGTGGAGGAATTGGGGCGAGACTGTCTGGAAGGGATATGCGGTGATAGGACATATTCTTAAAGGCTGGTTATTCTGGCAAAGGGTAAGAATTAAATATCTGATAAATTATAACAAAACATTGATTGTGCTCTCTGACGAGAATTATGAGTTGGACAGACAAGTTTTATTACATTTGCCCGATTATGTTGAAAGAAAACATGCTGACAAAGCAATTGTTCTGTGTGATGAAAGCCGATTGCATGAATGGTCATATATTTTGCCTAAGAACATTAACATGCAGATTAAAGCGATGTCAAAAGAAGACATGGAAAAATTATATGACTATTACTGCTTTTTCAAGTTTTTCGATAATGTTGTTTTCACATATACAGACAAGCCTAAGGATAATTTGCTCGGAAAATTTTTAAGAGAAACCGATGTAAATGAGGAAGATGCTGCGTGCCTCGCGTTATATCATCTTAGATCGATTCCAAAAACAAAGGGATAATTACAAGTATGTACGATGTTGAATTACGCCGAACGGAAAAAAATATAAAAATATTTAGTGCATTAGGGCGACTTAAGAATAGAGATATTTATTTGTTCGGTGTAAGCGATAATTCAAGACAGATTATTCAAATACTAAGAGGGATAGGATATGAACCTAAGAATGTAATTGATAACGATGTAGCAAAGCAGGGAAGTTATTGCTCTAGAATAAAAGTAATATCTTTTTCGGATATTGAAAAACCAAATGACAAAAGAAAATTATATATTATATATTCGGCCTATTGGAGGGAAATGCTACCGCAGCTGAAAGAAAGCGGAGTTCCAGAATGGGGGATATTGCGACTGAATAAAAAAAATGGTTCATTAAGTCGTTCGCTGTTAAGGTCATATCGGGGTAAAGCTTACTATGATGCTCTCAAAAAAAGATATAGTGACGTGCCGATTTTTTTGTGTCCATATACAGGAACAGGGGATATTTACCTTATAGGAACGTTTTGGGAAGAGTATTTAAACAAGAATAATATTAATGACTATGTTTTTGTTGTGATAAGTAATGCATGTAAAAAGGTGGCTGATTTATTCGGAATAAAGAATATAGAGGTGGTAAGGAAAAAAGAATATGCATCGTATTTGATAGATTATCATCTGTATGATCCTGAAAATGGAAAATTAAAAATTCTAAATGATTGTTGGGCTCAGGTTCATACAAATCAAGTTGAATGGTTCAGAGGTTACAAGGGATTATACTTTACTGACTTGTTCAGAAAATTTGTATTTGGATTATCTGAAGATGTAAAACCTAAGCATCCGACGTTTAAAAGAGAGACAGAAAAAATAAAAGAAATTTTTGATAAATTTGGATTGATTACAAAAAAAACCGTTATATTGTCCCCGTATTCAAATACGCTGTCAGATCTGCCAACAGATTTTTGGAAATGCCTCGTGGAGGTGTTGAAAGATAAAGGATACATAGTTGCAACAAATTGTGGTGGAAATACAGAGCCAGCAATAGAGGGAACAATCGGTGTATTTTTTCCTTTAAATATTGCTCCACAGATTATAGATGAAGCAGGAGCATTCATTGGAGTAAGAAGTGGATTCTGTGATGTGATAAGCGGAACGAAGGCTAAAAAGATAATTCTTTATGATAAAGGTAATCGTTTTTATATGGGAAGCGCTTTCGATTATTTCAATTTGAAGGGGATGGAGCTGTGCGATGACGCGGTTGAAATTCAGTATGAACATAATTGTACGGAAAAGATAATTAAACAAATCTCAGAATCATTCTGAATAAAGGAGAAGGCTTTCATGAGTACGATTTTTCGAAATAAGCATTGGATAAATAGATTACCACATATATATGAAATAGATGATCTCATAGCATTCTGCAGGAGAAATAAGAGAATATATATATATGGAAGAGGCGAAGCCCAAGAATGGCTTTTGCGTTTTCTTGATATGTGCGGTGGGGTGAATGTTGAGGGATATGTAGTCTCATTTAATTCAGATGAAAATAATTTTTGCTACCGGAAATTGCCGGTTAAATTGCTGGATGATATTATTGATCAACCTGACATAGGAATTGTATTGGCTCTATGCGATAGATATCATGGGGATATCGTTCCAATATTTAGGGAAAGGGGATTTGAGAATTGGATATCTCTCACGGAACATACTCGTCTTGGTATCGCTGAACAAATGGCGCCAAGAAATAAGGATGAAATGACATTTGAGATTAGCTTGGCAGATCATTGTAACCTGTCATGCCAGATGTGTGATCATTTTTCACAATTGTCGGACCCGTGGTATGTTGATGTTGAACAGTTTAAAAATGATATAAGTAGGATGGCAGAATTATTTGATCATGAGATAGGCGCTATCACGTTGCTTGGCGGAGAACCTACACTTCATCCCAACTTAGCTGAATTATTGGGATATGTTAGAGAACAATTTCCAAACACAGAATTGATATTACTTACAAACGGAGTTCTTCTTACAAGCTTGGAAAAATCGCCACATGGAAACATATGGGAGGTATTAAGAAATAATTATGTTCATGTTACGGTTACAGTCTATCCTGTAAAAATAGACTATTTAGCAATCGAAAAGAAGGCAGCTGAGTATGGGGTATCACTAAAATTGTCCTCGGATATACATGCAGTTGAGGCAACAAAACAGACAAAAATATCAGATAAACATGTAATGGATCTGGAAGGCAAAGTTCCAAAAGAACATTGTGTACATTGTTTGTATTTTAATAAATTTAATGTAGTAAAAGATGGCAGATATTATATTTGCCCTGTGCAAGCACATATTAATATCTTCAATCATAGATTTGGAACTAATCTGGGTTATGCTAAAGGCGACTATTTAGATATTTATGAAGTGAAGGATTGGCATGAATTTGCTGAGTATGGATCAAATTGGGTTCCATTTTGCAGGTTCTGTGATCAAAAGAAATGGAAACATGATTCTAATTGGAAACCAAGCTCTAAAAGCATAGAGGAATATATCTAATGGAAAACGGATTACGGCTTAACAATGGAATTTACATTCCCCCCATAGGAATGGGCGGATGGTCACAGAAAAAAGATCAAATACTTATGGCACTTGATGTTGGGTATAGACTTCTTGATACAGCAGCACAGTATGGAAATGAAGATGAATTTGGTGCAGCTTTGTCCGAGAGTGGAATTCATAGGAATGAAATTTTTTTGACAACTAAACTATGGACGGATGATGTTCGGGCACATAGGACAAGAGATGCATTTCAGGAGAGTCTTGAAAGATTGAGAACAGACTATGTGGATTTGTATCTGATTCATTGGCCTGCTGAGGGATATGAAGATGCGTGGATTGAGATGGAGAAGCTATATACAGAAAAAAAAATAAGAGCAATTGGTGTGAGCAATTTCGAAATAAAACATTTGGAAAGTTTGAAATCTCATGGCGCAAGTATAAAGCCGTGTGTTAATCAGATAGAAATACATCCCTATTTTAGAAATGAAATGATTGTTGACTATTGTAGAGATGAGGATATATTGTCTGAAGCTTGGTGTCCTATAGGTGGACCTGATAATATGGAATCAAAAGATGAACACATCATAGAAATTGCAAATGAACATAATAAAACTCCTCAACAAATAATTTTAAGATGGCATTTTCAAAGAGGTATTATAGCTATCCCTAAAACATCAAGAGTAGAACGAATGCTGGAGAATAAGGATATATTTGACTTTGAACTAAATGCTGATGAATTTGAAATAATAAACAGTCTTGATATGAATAAAAGGCTAGGCGCAAATCCAAATAATTTTGATTTTTGATTGGGTAGATATAGGTATACTATGATGAAAGATAATTCAACTCCGAACGAAATAAGTATATCGTTTGAAAATTGTTGTGTGGCAAGTGGGAAAAGATGGTTTTTTGCAAATGAATTTAATGCATTATGTTGCATGGATGATACTGATGATATCGTGTTCGTGGGCATGGCTCCGGGGGAAAATGATTCGTCAATTTACTTGTTTGCAGATATTAAGTATTTTGATAATCATATTTATCTGATTCCAAGAGGCGCTTCAGCATTGATTGTTTACGATATAGCAAATGATTCGTTTAAACGATACGAAATTGATGCTACTGTTTTGAAAAGTAATAATCCATATGTTGAATATTTGAAATTTAGTGTAGGAATTATATATGAAAATAAGCTTTATATGATTCCTCGCACTTATCCAGCAATAGTTGTTTTTGATATTGCTAATGAAACACTAAATTACGAAACAAGTTGGTTAAAGTTGATTAATGATCATATATTCGAGGGGGAAGCCTTCTTTTGGGCAGATTACAGCATCTCTAATAATGAACTTGTTTTAGCAAGTTCTAATAGCGATTGTATAGTTCGCAGGTCATTCATTACGAATGAGTATTCGATACAACGTGTTTCAAATGAAAGTATGGGCTATTCTGGAATAGAGATAGTAGATGATCGATTGTTTCTTTGCAGACGAAAAGATGGTCAAATATTATACATTGACAAGAATGGCGGTGAAAAGAGATTACGTATGCCTGAGGGGTTTGGCGTAAGGAGAATAATAGGATTTTCTAAATTGCTTAGATTTGGCGATTATCTTTACGCTGTTCCAATGTGGGCAAATTACTTTATTCGAATTAAACTGGATGATTGCCAAGTTGATGTTGTTAAAGACTATGATTGCGAGAGATGCGGCAATGAGGAGGTAGCTACATGTTGTGCGTGGATAGAAGGGAATAATATATGTATCGATAATAATCTTTGTCATACACTAGAGGAATATTCTGAGGAAATGAGTGTAAAGAAATCAAAACTTGTCATAGGTGAGAGGTTTTTAGTAGCTCGCAAGAAATGTATGTTTGAGAGAGAGAGCGTTCAAGAGAACAGGGGCTGTACATTATCTGATTTTATTGATTATATAAATGAATGGAATTGTTGAGGATGGCTGCTATGCATATTTATAATTTTCTAGTTGAATTTTTGAATGAACTAGATGCCATTTGCCAGGATGTTGAAACGGTTGTTTGGGTTGGGATGCACCCATGGATGACAACAATATTTCAATTTTTGGACGAAAAAGGCATAAAAAATTTTCATGTTGTGGACAACGATGCTCTGATTCAGGGAAAAGAGATTTGGACGTATGAATGCACTTTTGCACATACGAAAGTTCCTTTTAAAAAAGTAAATGTTTGGGATGTGAGAAAATTCGAGGAAAATGCCATTTATTTGATGGCAAATACGCATGAAGGGGAAATTAGAAATCAATTAAAAGGACTGGGAGTAAATGATAATAAAATATTTAATCTATATGACTTAACAAGAGAAAAGAATAAATATGAAGAATTTACGAAGTCTTTTTCAAATGATCACAAGCATTTATCACTGGTCGATATTCAGAAAATTGAATTGAGGCTCCTTATAGAATTTAGGAATTTTTGTGAGGAAAAACAACTTCGTTATTATTTGGGCGGTGGAACACTTATTGGGGCGGTAAGACATAAGGGCTTTATTCCGTGGGATGATGATATTGATGTATACATGCCATACGAAGATTACAGAAAATTTTTAGCGGATTATAAAAAACATGACGGATATGAGGTGCTGAATTGGAGACTGGTTGATGATTTTCCACTGCAATTTGCACAACTTGTGGATAACACAACATGTTTGTTTAGGCCTTTGGACTTTATGAACGCATCGTGCGCCACAAACGTATTTATAGATATATTTCCAATTTCCGGTTATCCAAGTGATGCTGAAATGATAGAACAAAAATGGAATAGAAACTTAGAACTGGATGCAGAATGGTTTTGGTATCAACAGATAAAGGGAATCAACACATGCCACATAGATGTTAGAGACAAGATAGAAAACGAGCGACATGAATTCTCTTTTGATGATTCTGATTATGTTGGAAATGTAATCAGAACGATACATAGACCATGGGCTGTTGGTAAAAAGATTTATGATAAAACAGTAAAAATGCAATTTGAAGGAGAATGGTTTGATGCTCCGATAGGATATGAAGATTATTTAGAATATAGATATGGAAATTATATGATTCTACCTCCAGAGGATAAACGGGAGCAACATCTGTTTCCTGCATATTCTTTGAAATGATAATAGGAGATATATATGGAAAAATGCATAATTGGCTATACAACTGGGGTGTTTGATTTGTTTCATGTTGGGCATCTAAGAATGATTGAAAACGCCAAGTCAATGTGCGACAAATTAATAGTTGGCGTGACTGTTGATGATTTAGTCGTATATAAAAATAAAAAAGCTGTTATTCCCTATGATGAGCGCGCTGAAATAGTTAGAAATATTCGATATGTAGATGCTGTGGTGCCTCAGGAGTCGATGGATAAGTTTGAGGCATGGAAGAAATTAAAATTTGACATAATGTTCGTGGGTGACGATTGGTACGGAACGCCTAAGTGGGAAGAGTACGAAAGACAATTTGCTGAGGTTGGAGTAAAAATCATATACTTTCCATATTATAAAGGAACATCTTCTACACTAATCAAAGAAGTGCTTACTAAATTGAAGGAGGAGTAGCGTGTTTTTTTATTTGAAGGTAAATAGAAATGAGGGCTATTCGGTTCGAAATCTGAGACACTGGCTTGATGTAGTAAATCAAGACGCTGATAATGATTTTATAATCATCTGTGATAACAATGATTTAAAAAAAAGAATAATTGATAACATTTCAGATTTATCAGATGAGAATTTTATATACAGTAATCGGGATGATTCAACACTTAAAGAAATAACAGTAAATAACACAAGTGAATTTTGGCATAATGCAAGTTATTCTCATTTGACCACATTTTATGATGCCAAAGAAAGGGGACTGGCTGAATTTTATAACATAGATGCAGATGATACATGCTTTTGCTTAAATGCAGACAGAGTACATCAGATTTTGGTGCGCGCTAGGAAAGATGCTATAGAAAATGATATAAATGCATATTCGTTTGACATGAGCCATAGCAGACGAAAAGGTGCATTTTGGACATTTGGAGTGACATATACCGATAATAGAATTGATTGGTTTGAGTATATGACTGAGCATTGCCATGATGGCTTCCTTTCGTTGCCTGAATATGATGAAATGATTTTGCCTTCATGTATTGATACATATTTTACATATATTAATACATGTTGCGAATTAAATCTTGGGACGTTTTATGTAGAAAACTGTAAGTTTATTCATTATAGTAATGATTTTGTATATAGACCATGGAACTCTTGGTTTGCTACATATAGAAACGGAAGAATTATTAAGCCAGTGCTGAATGATTTTTATGAATTAACGGATATGGGAGATGTTCAAATAGTAGATGACGTGAGGAAAATAGATATTGGAATAACTACTAAAGAACAAGTAGAATGGTTAATAAACTATTCGTGTGAAGCAGAAAGAAATAAAAAATTAATGTTTCATGCAATGGAACATAATATATGAAAAGAATCATCTCAAGTGAGCTTAAAGATGGAACCTTTTTGCGCAAGAACCTTGAAACAGTATCTAAAGAGGGTTTGTCAACATATGGCAAGTATTATCATCTGTATGAATATACGGACGATATTTGTGTGCTTGAAGATAATCCACTGTATCCCGGATTGATCAATTATGTAAAAACCGGATTGCTGACGAAGGAAGAGCTTATTGATGCTCTGGAATATGATAAGGGTTTTAATTGATAAGTGGACAAGAAAATTTTTTCCGAAATGGAAGACAATTTAAAAAGTATTATTGAGGAGAGGGAGATTTCGTATAAAAAGATTTTTCTTTTCGGGCACTGCGCTGCTACTTTTGAATTGGTAGATCTGTTAGAAGAAAAAGGATTATCAGCCACTGCAATTCTTGACAACAGCTCTGAAAAGCAGGGATTGAAATATAAAAATGTTATTGTTGCATTACCTGATTCCATACTTGATATGGCCGGAAAAGATCCCGAAAAAGACTCCATTGTTTTGATCACATCCAGGTTTTATGCTTCCATGCAGAAGCAGTTACGTGAACTGGGATACAATGGTCCTATCAGAAAACTAATCGAATACAACACCTACGCTGATTATTCTTTATCAGAAGAAACTATTAAGAGAATGTCGGCAAGGGAGAAACATGGAGAGGATCTAATCGCTGAGTTGCATCAGAAACACGGATCTATCTTTAAAGTATTCTGCCCTTTTAATGCACTAGGTGATATTTACATAATGATGTCTTATTGGAACTCTTTTGCAAAGATGCGTGGAATAGATAATCCTGTGTTCTGTGTTTCGGGAAGAGTTCTTTCGGATATTATACATATGTTTGGAAATTATCCGGTTGAGGTTTATGAGCAGAAGGAACTTGATGCTATGATCCAAGCTGCTATATATACTCAGGACAAGGATTCATACATAGCTCATCAGGACAGACCTTATGTGATTAATCTTCATAGGGCTTTATATATTAAGAAGATACCGCTTGAGAAGATTTACTGTTGCGGTGTTTTCGGGCTTCCCGCAGATACAGTCCCGGATTTGCCTCAATATGGCAGGAACGAGTATAAGGATTTAGATCGTATCGTAGATGGAAAGTCGGTTGTTTTATCACCTTATGCAAAATCTGTTCCTGCTATAGATCCTGCTATATGGACAGATGCGGTTAAGTATTATACCGGGAACGGATACAAATGTTTCACGAATGTCGTCGGAGATGAAGTGCCGCTTCTGGACACCGAGGCTCTTGATGTTCCTCTTCCGGAGATGATTTCCGTACTGGAGAAAGCCGGGACGTTTGTTGGAATACGAAGCGGATTATGTGATGTGGTAAGAACTGCGAATTGTAAAAAGATTGCGTTATATCCTGATTACAATTATTGTGATACCAAATGGAAGGCAATAGATATATATTCAATTGAAGGCTTCGATAATATTGCGTTGGAGAATGGTGATACATGGGAATCGATAATGAAAAAAATAAATCAGTAATGTCCACACTTCCTAAAACCTGGATTCTTGATCTTGATGGTACACTACTGAAACATAACGGATACAAAATAGATGGGAAGGATTCTCTTCTGCCCGGAGCAAAAGAATATGTCGATTCCATTCCTGATGAAGACAGAATTGTTATTCTCACCTCCAGAACCGATGAATATAAGGAGATGACTCTGGATTATCTTGCAGAGGTGGGGATCAGATATGACGATATAATATTCAATATCCCATATGGTGAGAGAATAGTGGTAAATGACAGAAAACCTTCGGGACTGGACATGGCAGTGGCTTTTAATTTGGACAGAGATAACTTTTCGGTTCCGAAGATCATCAGAGAATTATAAGTCGTTCGTCTTTGCAGGAGTGGAAATTTTTTATGGATTATGAAGAGTATCTAAAATGGTTGGAGTTTATATCCGAGCAATATAACATAGGTAAGAATATATACAATGTATGTGTCAATGTTTTGAAGGAGTCTCCCGGTGCGGAACTGATAGTATCACCGGCAAATCTGGGGGATACTGTTTTTATATCCACTTTGGCAAAGGCATATAAAAAAGAACATAATATAAACTGTCTTCTTATAGCGGCGAAGCAATGACAAGCTGAGGCGGCCGAATGGTTCGAAGGTGTTGATGGCGTGATGGGGTTTACGGACAAGGAAATGCTGAGCCTCAGATATTATTTTATTATCAGCAGAAAGTTCTATGAAAACGGGATACGTTTCGGACATATTCCTTGTTTTATAGATTGGAAGTATCCGAACGCATTTATGCATATTGATCCGGGTTTTTCGGGCCTTTCGTTAATGGAAGTTTGGAAACAGAGGGTTTTGGATATACACGGAGATCCTGAACTAGGCGGAATTATCATTCCCGAGGATATAGACATAAACGTCAATGCAGAGAAGTATTGTAATTCAGTTTTGATCGCACCGGCAGCCTTTACGAATAAGGGTATACCCGAAACGTTTTGGAAGAAATTATCTGCCAAGCTAAAGGAAAACGGTCTTGAGGTGTACTGTAACTCCGGTGGTTTATATTACGATCAGATTATTGAAGGAACTAAGGAGTGCCTGCTCAGTACAAAAGAGCTAATTGTAAATGCGCCTCTTTTCAAGCACGTTATCGCTGTCCGAAGCGGATTTGCCGATCTTGTATGTAAAACTTCCGCCAAGCTTACCGTTCTGCATCTGAGTGATGATCATAAAACTCCTCTGAGTGTCGAATATGGTTCACGGTCTGATGATGTTAGAGATCTAGGCCGAATGGATGATATATATCCATATGTGTATCGCCAGGAAAGAGAAGACGAATTGATAGATTTAATCATTAATGAAATAAGGTAACAACATGTCCACATTTAATTCAGTAGAAGAAGCTAAAGAATATTTCAAAAACGACAAATTTGCATATAACAGCGGAATGGTATTGGAGGATCTCGGAGAGGATTTCTCACTTTGTTCCATGGATCTGGATGACAGACATCTGAACGCTAACGGCGGTATCATGGGTGGTGTAATGTTTACCCTGGCAGACCTTGCATTTGCTGCTCTTTCCAACAATATCCACAGACCGACCGTTGCACAGCAGGTAAGTATCAATTATTTGGCGGCTCCCAAGGGGAAAAAACTGATCGCAAGGGCAGAACTTCTCAAAAGCGGTCGTTCAAGTACGATAATTCAGGTTAAGATCACCGATGAAACGGGCCGAGATATCGCTCTTTTTACGGGAACGGGCTTTAAATTATAAAGATTTCTATCCAAAATATCTGGATTTCCGACATATCCGGGAGGCAATATCCCTGATTTGTCGGAATTTTTTATTATTTTGTGACCTGATATAAATACCATCCGTCTTTCATGGTGAAGGGCAATAAATCACCGCATAAAGCGGAAGATTACTCGAAAATAATGAAAGAAGGTAAATATATTATGAAAAAGCAGATCGTAGCCGGATTACTTGCAGCGTCAATGATGGCCGGATGCGGAGCAGCATCAAATGTGGGAGGCGGACAGACGAATCCCGGCCCCTCGAGAAGCACAGGCACCAGAAATGTTACAGCTGACGCACCCGCGATCGAAATTGAAACCGCAGAAATGGGGAATGAGCAGATTGCTTCCATGTCAGCATCGTCATTGGAACTTCTTCAAAAGATCGCAGAGGCGGAAGGTGCAGGTTCGAATGTTCTTATATCCCCGACCTCTATGATGATGGCCTTCGGAATGCTTGAAAACGGAGCAAATGGGGAAACTCTTTCTCAGATAGAGAACGTATTCGGAAAGATACCGGTCTCTGAAATGAATCCTATCATGTATTCAATGGCACAGCGCCTTAACGGTTCGGATAACGTAAAGTGGAATGTTGCAAATTCAATCTGGTTTAAGGATGATGGCCTTGTTGAAGTAATCCCTGATTTTGCAACAGCCGTAAAGAATTATTATGGGGCGGATATCCTGATGGCTCCCTTTGATCAGACCACTCTTGATGACATCAACGGATGGGTGAATGATGAAACCTATGGGATGATCCCGGGTATTTTAGATGAGATTCCCGAAGATGCACGTATGTATCTGATCAACGCTATGGCGTTTGAAGGCGAGTGGATGAATGAGTATGAGGAGTCGGATATTATAGAGGGTCAGTATTTTAGAAATTATGATAATTCGACCACTAAAGTAACTATGCTTTGCAGCAGGGAAAATAATTACTTCGAGATAGCCGGAGGTACCGGATTTATTCGTCCTTATAAAGGAGGAGAGTATTCCTTCGTGGGAATTCTTCCCGGAGAAGAAACCTCGGTAGAAGATTTTATTGCTGAGCTTGCAGCAAACGGCGACCGGTTTGCGGAATCAATCAGAAATCCCAGGTACAGTTATGAAAATGTAATCGTAAAGATGCCTGAATTCGAAAGCGATTATTTTGTAGAAGCAAGCAGTGTCCTTCAGGATATGGGAATGGAACTTCCCTTTGATCCCTTTAACGCAGATCTTAAAGGAATGGTACGTTCGACAGAAATCACAGATTATAACGCATATATCGGAAGAGTACTTCACAAGACTTATATCAAAGTCGACAGAGAAGGAACCAGAGCAGCAGCGGTAACTGCTATCGAAACACTGGATTGCGCATGCGCGATCGAGCCTGAAGATATTGTATATGTGACCCTTGACCGTCCTTTCGTATACGGGATCGTTGATAATGCTACCGGACTTCCCGTATTTCTCGGAACCGTGAATCAGCTTTAATACCTGCCCCTGCGGCGTCTGCGCTTAAACCCCTGAGCGCGGGCGCCGTTTTATTTTGTTGACACATTCCCTTTCCCTGTTAAAATATCTTTGTTATGAATAATACAAAAATATTTTTTTCGGATCTGGACGGAACACTTCTTACCAAAGAGAAGAAGATTTCGGATAAAACAAAAAAAGCACTTGATGAATTCGTTGCTGCGGGTAATCACTTTGCAATATGCACCGGAAGGGGATTGGACAATGTTTTGGATGTTGTCAGAGAACTTGATCTTGATTACCCCGGAATGTATCTTATCTGCTACAACGGAGCGCAGATATATGATAATGATGCAGGCAGGGATCTGTTCAGAATAGGGGTTCCTCTGGATCTGATTCCGGGTATATTTGAAACGGCTTCCGAATACGGAGTACATGTTCATACCTATACTGCGGATTCTCTGATCTCGCCCGATAACGGTGAGGAGATGCAGTATTATAACAGGGTTATCAAGAGACCGGTTATAGTAACGGAGGACATAGTATCTGCTCTTCCTGAAGCACCGTGTAAGGTCATTGCAATAGAACTTCATGATCTTGAGAAACTTGAACGTTTCAGAAAAGCGATAATGGATAAATATTCCGATATGGTTACCACGGTTTATTCCAATCCGAATTATCTTGAAGTGTTTATGAAAGAAGCCGGAAAGGGTTCTGCGGTTGTTCGACTGTCGGAGCATCTGGGCATTCCTATAGAGAATACGATAGCAGCGGGAGATGAGCAGAATGATATTTCAATGATCGAAGCTGCGGGTCTTGGCATAGCAATGATAAATGCAACGGATATTGTTAAAGAATCTGCCGATGTGATCACCGACCTGGATAATGATCATGACGGACTGGAAAAATTCCTGTCATCTGCAGTATGACAGGAGGAAACGCTCTTGATCGAACTATGTAAGGAGACATTCATATGACCATATTACAGCTTAAATATGTTATTGCCATAGCGGAAGAGTGTTCCATGAGAAAGGCAGCTGACAGATTATATGTATCCCAGCCCAGTCTTTCCAATACCGTAAGAGATCTGGAAAGTGAGCTCGGAATACAGATCTTTGAAAGAGTGCATAACGGTGTAGTAACCACATCCGCAGGCGCTTCCTTTATCGCATATGCGAGAAGTGCCGTTGAGCAGTTTGAGATAATAGAGAAAAAATACAGTGACAGAGGAAAGGAAAAACCTACTTTTTCCGTATCTATGCAGCATTACACATTCGCGGTAAATGCATTCATCGAAACAGTCAAGGAATTTGACTGCGAAGAATTTCAGTACTCTATCAGGGAGACCCAGACCGGTGAGGTTATCGAGGATGTGAAAAATATGAAGAGCGAGATAGGTGTTATAGCGCTCAGTGATTTTAACAAAAATACCTTTAAGAAGATATTTGCGGATACATCTCTGGATTTTAAAGAATTATTTACAAGAAACAGTTTCGTGTATCTGAGAAAAGATCATCCACTGGCTAAGAAAAAAGAACTGTCGCTGGATGAACTGGCTGATTATCCTTGTATGGTATTTGATCAGGGGGATTACAATTCGTTTTATTACAGGGAAGAGGCTCTTGCAACCTATGATTATAAAAAAGCGATCTGTACCAACGAGAGGGCGACTTCGATCGAATTGATGCTTGGTCTGAACGGATACGCCGTAGGTGCGGCAATGCTCGGAGATAGCCTCAACGCGTCCGATATAACCGCAGTCAAACTCAAAGAGCAGGAACTTTTGACGTTCGGATATATCATCAGAAAAGGAAGTAAGATCAGTGACATGGGCAAAGCCTTTATCAAGAAATTAAAAGCCGTAAAATAAACTTACATAAACACGTAAAAAGAAAACCGCTTCCGCGGTTTTCTTTTTTTGATATAGCCTATGACTATAACGTATGATAAATTTAGAGTATTTTACAGAAGGCTTCTCTTGAACGATAATCCATACATGACAAATCAAAGAAAACAGATTTGCCGATCCAAAGTTCAGGAGGAGAAAAATTATGAAAAAGAATTCAGTAAACAAAGCAGTAAGCACCATCGTAACAGCACTTCTTGCGGGAAGCCTTCTTGCAGGATGCGGAAACTCAGCAGCACAGCAGACACCTGCAGCATCATCCGAACCTGCAGAGACTGTTGCAGACGTTCAGGATACTCAGGAAGAGAATGCAGAAGGTGAAGAGGTTCAGGAGGTAAAGGGAACCATCACCGTAGCAGCAAGCCAGACTCCTCATTCGGAAATCCTTGCAGAAGCAGCTAAGATCCTTGCGGAAGAGGGATGGGATCTTCAGGTAACCGTATTTGATGATTATGTTCAGCCCAACAATGTAGTTGAAGCAGAGGAATTTGATGCTAACTATTTCCAGCACATCCCTTATCTTGAGTCATTCAACGAGGAGCAGGGAACTCATCTTGTAAATGCGGGCGGAATCCACTACGAGCCCTTCGGAATCTATGCGGGAACCAAGACCGACCTTGCAGACATTGCGGACGGAGACGAGATTGCTGTTCCCAATGATACTACCAATGAGGCAAGAGCGCTTCTCTTACTTCAGGATAACGGAATCCTTACTCTTAAGGAGGGCGCAGGTCTTACCGCAACAGTAAATGATATCGAGTCCTACAATGTTCAGGTAAAGATCATCGAGCTTGCGGCAGAAAGCGTTAAGGATGCCATTCCCGATGCTGCATTTGTAGTTCTCAACGGTAACTATGCACTTGAGGCAGGCCTTTCCGTAGGACAGGATGCGCTTGCATATGAATCAAATGACTCAACCGCAGCACAGACCTATGTTAACGTTATTGCTGTTAAAGAAGGACATGAGAATGATGAGGGAATCAAAGCACTCGTAGAAGTTCTTAAATCTGATGCGATCACTCAGTTCATCAACGACACTTACGACGGAGCAGTAGTTCCTTTTAACTAAGGATTTAACTTACATCAAATGAAGGGCATGATACCGACCGGTTCAGGGATTAAGCATGAGTAATATTATTGAGATCAGACAACTTCATAAATCATTTGTCTCTGAAAAAGGAGAGGTGGAGGCTCTTCGTGATGTGAGCCTTGAAATAGCGGAGAATGATATCTATGGGATCATAGGCCTTTCGGGGGCGGGCAAGTCCACCCTCGTAAGGTGTATGAACCTTCTGGAAAGACCGACATCCGGGGAAGTTATCGTAAACGGAAGATCATTGACGGAGTTAAACGACAGAGAACTTCGCATGGAGAGAAGAAAGATCGGAATGATATTCCAGCACTTCAATCTTCTCATGCAGAGAAACGTTGTCGATAACGTGGCATTTCCTCTTGAGATAGCGGGCAGGAAGAAAAAGGAAGCCAGAAAAAAAGCTCTTGAATACCTTGAAGCCGTGGGTTTGTCAGATAAAGCCACGGCTTATCCTTCTCAATTATCCGGTGGCCAAAAACAACGAGTGGCCATTGCCAGAGTTCTGGCATCAAAGCCGGAGATTTTATTATGTGACGAGGCAACAAGTGCACTCGACCCGCAGACTACCAAATCCATCCTTGCACTTTTGAAACAGATCAATGAAAAATACGGTATTACGATCGTGGTCATAACTCACGAGATGAGTGTTATTCAGGAGATATGTAACCACGTGGCCGTGCTTGAGCATGGTGTTTTGGTGGAAAGCGGAAGTACCGAAGAAATATTCAGGTCACCCAAGACACCTGAAGCCAGAAAACTTGTCTTCAGCGGAAGTGAGCATATTTATGAAATGACTTCGGGACGGATTGTCCGTATTAGTTTTAACGGTACAAATGCATATGAACCGACTCTGGGCAATATCATACTGGAGACGAAGACACCTGTTAATATCCTATACGCAAATACAAGGACAGTTAACGGAAACGCTGAAGGCCAGATGTTTATCGGCCTTCCGACGAATGAAACAAAAGCCGAAAAGATAATAGAATATTTTAAAGTAAAAGGATTGAATCCGGAGGAGGTGAGCGCGGATGCTTTCGCAGCAGGAAATATTGATGATAATTGAAGGTCTCAGAGACACTGTTATCATAGTCGGATTTTCAACTTTTTTCGGTTATCTCCTGGGACTGCCTCTGGGGATAATCCTTGCAGTGACTGATAAGGGAGGGATAAAGCCTAATATAGTTGTTTATAAGATCCTGGATCTTGTGACAAACATACTGAGAAGCTTTCCGTTCATTATCCTATTGGTTGTGCTGATACCTCTGACCAGAGCGATAGTCGGCAAGAGTTACGGAATAGGAGCTACGATAGTTCCCCTTGTATTTGCGGCAGCTCCGTTTATCGGGAGGATGGTTGAAAGCTCACTCAAGGAAGTTGATAAGGGAGTGGTTGAGGCGGCACAAAGTCTGGGAGCAGGAAATCTGACCATAGTGTTTAAGGTGCTTTTAGCCGAGGCAAGGACTTCCCTTTTGGTTGGAGCAACGATCGCTTTCGGAACGATACTCGGATATTCCGCAATGGCCGGAGCTGTAGGCGGAGGAGGACTCGGCAGTATAGCGATAAGATACGGTTATAACAGATTTCAGCCTCAGATCCTTTGGCCTTCGGTTATTATACTGATACTTCTGGTACAGCTGTTCCAGATCCTCGGAATGAGAATATCGGGGAAACTGGACAGGAGAAAATAAGAAAAAATGCGTTTCATCCAAGTGCAAAAACGGTCTTAAACGCAGATGAATACTGAAAGAGCGGGTTATAAGTTTTTTTTATAGCCTGCTCTTATTTTTATGAATTATACAGGAGTTTGAAAATGATGTATCTTAACATCATCAAACAAAACAAACGCTTCTTACACAGATAAGAAACAGATCAGAACAGAGATTTTGGAGGTACACATTATGAGCAATCACGAATTCAAATTTGAAACCAAACAGCTTCATGTAGGACAGGAACAGGCAGATCCCGTAACCGATTCCAGAGCGGTTCCCATTTACCAGACTACCTCCTATGTATTCCATTCGGCTCAGCATGCAGCTGACAGATTCAATTTAAGAGATGCGGGAAATATCTACGGAAGACTCACCAATTCAACTCAGGGTGTTCTCGAAGAAAGAGTTGCAGCCCTTGAAGGCGGAGTCGCAGCGCTGGCACTTGCATCCGGTGCATCCGCAGTAACATACTCAATCCTTGCAGTCGCAGGCGCAGGCGATAATATCGTAGCACAGAACAGCATATACGGCGGCAGCTACAACCTCCTTGATAATACGCTTCCTACCTACGGCATTGATACCAAGTTTGTTGATATTCATGATCATGCAGCAGTTGCCGCCGCTGTTGATGAGAAGACCAAAGCAATCTTCATCGAAACTCTGGGAAATCCCGGATCGGACATTCCCGATATCGAGAAGATTGCGGAAATCGCTCATTCACATAAGATTCCTCTTATTATAGATAATACTTTCGGAACCCCTTATCTCATTCGTCCTCTTGAGCATGGAGCAGACATCGTTGTTCACTCCGCAACCAAGTTCATTGGCGGACACGGAACTACCCTCGGCGGAATAATCGTAGACGGAGGCAAGTTCGATTGGGAGGCATCCGGAAAGTTCCCCAGACTTACCGAGCCCAATGCAAGCTATCACGGTGTATCATTCGTAGGAGCTGTAGGAGCTGCAGCATATGTTACATACATAAGAGCAATTCTTCTTCGTGATACCGGTGCTGCTATTTCACCCTTTAATGCCTGGGCTCTTATACAGGGACTTGAGACTCTTTCCCTCAGACTTGACCGTCATGTAGAGAATACCAAGAAGGTAGTTGAATTCCTTGCAAATCACCCTCTTGTAGAGAAAGTAAGTCATCCTTCACTGAAAGATCACCCTCAGCACGACCTGTACGAGAAGTACTTCCCTAACGGCGGCGGTTCTATTTTCACCTTCGATATCAAGGGCGGTCAGAAAGAGGCATACGCATTCATAGACGGTCTTAAGATCTTCTCGCTTCTTGCAAATGTAGCGGATGTTAAGAGCCTTGTGATCCATCCTTACGACACCACACATGCCGAGATGACTCCCGAGCAGCTCGCTGCGGCAGGCATAAGTCAGGCTACCATCAGACTTTCTATCGGAACCGAGCATATCGATGACATTATCTGGGATCTTGAACAGGGATTTGAAGCTGTAAAGGCTCTTTGAGGATCGGAGGAGGCGGTTATATGTTTACAAGCGGATTTCGATGTAGTACAACTTTTTAATAGATAAAGAAAGACTACGACCTCGCAAAACATAAAAACAATTTATGGATCTTTTGATCCGGTAAGGAGATAATTATGGCTAAGATTTATAAAAGTGCAATTGAACTGATCGGAAACACCCCTCTTTTGGAGCTTTCTCATATCGAGAAAAAATATAACCTTAAGGCAAGACTTCTTGCTAAAGTAGAATATTTTAACCCTGCAGGGTCCGTTAAGGATCGTATCGCCAAGGAGATGATAGAGGCAGCGGAAGCTGACGGAACCCTTAAACCCGGAGCTACCATCATCGAGCCTACTTCAGGAAATACCGGTATCGGACTTGCAGCTATCGCGGCAGCCAAGGGATACAAGCTTATCATTGTTCTCCCCGAGACCATGAGCGTAGAGCGCAGAAACATCATCAAGGCATACGGTGCCGAGCTTGTTCTTACCGAAGGCTCCAAGGGTATGAAGGGTGCGATCGCCAAGGCAAATGAGCTTCATGAGCAGATTGAGAACAGCTTCATCCCCGCTCAGTTTGAGAATCCCGCTAACCCTGCAGCTCACTACAAGACCACAGGCCCCGAGATCTGGAATGATACCGACGGAGAGGTTGATGCATTCGTAGCAGGTGTAGGAACCGGCGGAACCATCACCGGTGTAGGAAAGTTCCTTAAGGAAAAGAAATCAGATGTTAAGATCATCGCTGTAGAGCCCGCATCTTCACCCGTTCTTTCACAGGGAACCGCAGGTGCACATAAAATACAGGGTATCGGAGCCGGATTCGTCCCTAATACCCTTGATACAAATATCTATGATGAGATCATTACCATTGAAAATGATGTCGCATTTGAAGGCGGCAAAGAAGTTTCAAGAGAAGAAGGCTTCCAGATCGGAATTTCATCCGGTGCAGCACTGAAAGCAGGAATTCAGGTAGCTCAGCGTCCCGAGTTTGAGGGAAAGACCGTAGTTGTTCTTCTTCCCGACAGTGGTGACAGATACTATTCAACAGATCTGTTCAGCAACTAAGTAATATATTCAAGATCATTCTTCTACAGAAAAATACATCTTTTCAAAAGCTTCCCTCAGTTCGGCGTTCCTTATGATCAGCTGGATTGAGGGAGCTCTCATTTTAGAGATCCAGATAAACTCTCCCCTGTAAATGATTATGTTGATATTCCTGAAAATACTCTGAGGATTTTCAACAAGCCTGTAGTTTTTGTTCTTACGTGCATATTCTCTGGATACTTCGAGCTGTTCCACATATTCCTCATAGGTGTATGGAAGGTCGAATGGAAGCGGCCCGCCGGGGAGCTGCATGAAAAGGGGACATTTCTCAAAGTCTTCTTTTGTTACAAGAGGAATTTCATCAACAACTTCGATATCCCTGAGCCATACTTCCATCATTGTTTTGAGAGCTCTTAAATACTCGATCTCTTTTTCAATGGTTTCTTCGGGAACATTATTTCTGCCCAATACATTTCTGAGTGTCTTTTCCGGAATGGTGCACATGGGAAGACTTGCCAGCTTATTGTATCTGGGCTTTTTTTGATAAGTGTAGACCTTAAGAAATTCCATGAACTCCGGCTGGTTATAGTCGGTGTACATTTCCATAAGAGGAGTTGCATTTGCGATGATCGCATTTGCGGACTGTCTTACGCCGGCTACAAAGGTTTTGGATGTGGTTGTTCTGAAGCAGTAACCGTTTGGGTCGCCTGCTATACCGGTTCCGATCATTGCTACGCCGCCCGCTACTCTCATGAGGTGCTTGAATATATCATTGTGTCTTTCGGGGAGATAATATAATTCTACCTGACCGGTCATATAAAGCGGAAGAAGCCCCTCAAGCGCAAAAAGTATCTCCTTGGGGGTGGAATCGAGATTAAGGACATACTGTATCTTTACCCCTTTTTTGAGGATCATGGCAAGGGCTGTCATGAACTTCTTGGTGAATTCCGCATCATCGACAAGATAGGATAATTCAAAATCGGAGAACAGGAATACGGGCTCATTGGATTTGGATGAGATGATAAGCTTCAGTATGTCAAGTTCTGCGGTCTTGAGGCCATCGGGACCGAAATAAACCTTGGTCTTGGGGATTGAGAAAGGGACATTGGGAAGTTTTATCTCATCGAAGTGGATGGATCTGATGTAATCGTTGAGATCGAATTCATCCACGTATTTGAGAAAAACCGAGACATTCTTGTCCTCGGAAATATTATCGTTATTTAGGATGTATCCTTTCAAAAGAGTACAGAATGAATCATATGAGTCAAACTTCTCCGATGCGGGTACACTCAAAAGATCTCTGAAAGCTGTAACGGATACATTCTTTCCGAGAGAGGGATATATAAATTTGCAAAGAGTACTTACGAATTCTTCCGGATCGGGGGGACGACGCTTTCCTGTTCTGATTCTGGAAATATACGAGGGATCGTAGTTCATGACCCTGGACATTTCGGAAGCGTTAAGAGAGAGCTCTCTTATAAGGAAATTAAAGTTTTCGTAATTGAAAGGAACGTTCAGAAGAGAGAGGTCGGAGTCAAAAGCCTCAAGAACCTCGGCTGCACTGATGGGTTCGCGGTCATTTTTGTGGGAGAGCGCCTCAATTCCGTGTGCGAGCTCCTCCAATACACCCCTGTTATCAAGTGAGGGTATTCTCTGACCGGTACGGTAGCGGCTGATGACAACTTGAGATACACCGCTTTCGAGCGACAATTCCTTGGCAGATACGCCAAGCTCTTTTAAGTATGAGTCCAAACGTTCTGAAAAAGACATATTCCTATCCCTAAAAAATCATCATTGACAATGCTGGTAATCTTCAACATTGATAAGCATATATTACATTATAACGTCCGTTAAATAAAGCCTTTTTTGAAGCATTTTTTTATCTATTTTTTATTGGTGGCCACAGCGGTTTATTTGGTATAATTAATCGGTAGTCCAAAACATTTTTGACAAAAAAGGAAAAAAACTATGAGAGAATTTAAGGGGTATTTACACGGAGTGGATCTCGGGGGTTGGTTTTCACAGTGTGATCACTCTAAGGAGCGCTACGACAACTTCATTAAGGAAGAGGATTTTGAGCGTATTGCATCCTGGGGGCTGGATCATGTAAGACTCCCCATCGATTATGAGCTTGTTGAGGATGAAAACGGTAACTATATACAGGAAGGCTTTGAGCGTATAAGAAAGGCTCTTGAGCTTGCCGGAAAATATAATCTTAATACCGTTCTCGATCTTCATAAGACTTTCGGGTACTCTTTTGACCTGGGATACGGCGAAAGCGGATTTTTTGACAATGAGGCTTATCAGGAGAGATTCTATAAGCTGTGGGAAAAGATATCGTCCGAATTCGGAGGATACGGTGATGCTCTTGCTTTCGAGCTTCTTAATGAAGTTACGAGTAAAGAGTACAGCGACAGATGGAACAGGATCGCTCGTGAGTGTATTAAAAGGATCCGAGTTATCCTTCCCGAAGTGAAGATACTTGTGGGCGGATATTATA
>JAEEXJ010000164.1 GCA_016291475.1 Lachnospiraceae bacterium
GTTATCGGATCCGTTTATAAGTGCATCAAGATTTCCCATGCTCTCTTCGCCGCATCCGATTCCGGGGCCTGCGAGATAAACGTCAGGCCATTTATCAGTGACGTTCATCCTGCGTGCGAATTCATCGCTATCATACAAAGCTTCGGGAAGCGAAGTCTGGATTATAATCCTGTTACAGTCCGGTGAAGCGATCTTAACCATCCCGGCACCCACTCTGTACGCAGCTCTTCCTGCAAGAAGTGCACATCCCGCACTTCCGTAGCTTCCGGAATAGATGAATACCTTCCCGAAAGTCCCCTTGTGCCCGTCAGACTTTCTCTCCGGAAGCATATCCTTAATATCTTTATTCAAATGTACGATTTTTCTCTGAGTCATTTGATACTCCGTATCGTTTTAGCCCCTCGGAAAGGAAGCCACTTGAAATTTTACAATATGATGCTATTATGTTGTTTAAGAAGTATCTACTGCTCAGTGGATACCTCTCAAGCGGTTGAAATTGCTCTACCGAGCAACCTTCCTCTCTCGTGGGTAGACGAGAGAGGATTTTTTATTTATGCCTGTTCTTTCTCTTATCGAGCAAGTTCAGCAACGCTACTGCCAGCATTCCGAGTGATATTAACAAACCTATCACTTCAAGAACAACCATAATGGTTTCGTAGACTGTCATATGCGCCACCTCCCTTCCGATTTATTCCATGAATATGGTTTAAATTGGCTCGGGAGGCTACCACCTCGTCATAGATACTTCTCTGCACAAAAAGTGCATTGATCAATATACATTCTTCTACAAAAACAATTCTATTGTCTTATTTCACGAATTTTTCACGACATCAATGTCATAAAAAGGCCCTAAAAGTCAATAACCCCTTGATAAGAGTGATCTTTCACACTTCTACACATGTGACAGAGCTTCTGTAACCATGTCACATTTTCTATAAACTTTTTACAATTTCCGCCAGTTCTATGAGCAGATCTATATCCGTTACATTACTGTCTAATGCAACGGCAAATTTCAGATCATTACTATATATGAAATCAAGACATCTGTATCCCTGACATTCCGATGAGGGAGTAGTGGTTGTTTCAAATATCTTTAGATTTCCGTACTTGTCGATCGTCTCTACGGACATATCATCGGTCACGGTCTCCGCTCTGTAAACGCGGATATTTGCTCCGTAAAATCCCGGAATTTCATACCATTCCTGATCCTCGTTTATCGAATGATCCTTGGTTATCTCACCTGTTATCCCAAGTTCCGCAGCAAGCTTCTCTGCATAAGCAAGGCATTCTTCATCGGTACTCGGAGATGACTCAGCATAGTATTCGAGCATTTTGCAGATTTCATAATTTGCTGCGTACTTGCTTAATTCATATGCCGAACTGAAATATAAAGTCTGATCGTTCACAAGATTACAGTGCTCGATCATCTCAGCAACACTTCCACCCGCAACATCATCATCCGTGATACCGGTAATGATCGTAAAATACTCCGGAGTCATCTCCTGCCGAGTACCGTTTACAGGAAGATACACTCTGTCATCACCACAGACTCTGTTTATCACCGCAGCAAATTCATCAAAGCCATCGGGATACTGACCGTATACTCTGAGCGACTGCCCTGAATGAACATTTCCGTCAAGTGTGGACACCTGGATATCGCAGAGAAAAGGTCCGTTTGCGGGTGACATATTGTCATGCTCCGACAGATACTGAAGAATGAAATCCCTGTCCTCTTCCGAAATCGACCTGAATCCGCTTTTAAATATGTGGTTTTGATCTCCGGTATAGTAATAATTCGGCCAATCAATCTTCCAGAGATAATCTTCACTTACCTCCGAAGTTACAATGGAGATCTCATCGATCTTCAATGTATCCGAAGAAAGATCAATTCCCGCGCTTACAAGGTTACCGCCTGATTCTGCCCCGCATCCGGCCAAAACAAAACAGATCATGCACAATATCAATAATCTGATCTTTCTCATACCCGTCTCCTTATTATGCGTGCTCAATAACCTCAACTATCTTCGAAAGCCCGGCTTCATCCTCTTCCGAGAATCTGTTCTTAATGGGACTGTCGATATCAAGAACTCCGATAACTTCTCCGGCTTTGCAAATAGGAAGAACTATCTCCGATTCGGATGCGCTGTCACACGCTATATGTCCCGGGAATAAGTGAACATCCGAGACGCGGATGATCTCATTCTTTTCAACGGCAGTTCCGCACACGCCCTTACCGACGGGAATTCTCGTGCAGGCAACCTTTCCCTGAAAAGGTCCCAGCTGAAGCTCGCCGTCCCTCATCAGATAAAAGCCTGCCCAGTTTAAGTTATCAAGACTATCGTAAATAAGTGCCGAGAGATTGGCATACAGTGTGATATCCCACTTATTGTCCTTCGCCATTTCTTCAGCCTGACTTATCAGAAGTTTGTAATCTGTCATAACACTTTCTCCGTCATCCAAATGATACTTGCCTACATCGTCTTGAATTATATCATTTTATCGGCCGAAAGGCTTGACTTTCACGCTATCTGAAAATAGAATTAGGGCGAAAACCAATCGGTTTTAAATCTATCGGAAGGGTGGTGATCATATGACAGGTGACAGTCGAAGTACTGATTCTGTTCCCCGAAGTACACATTATATGATCACGGCAAGTTTACGCCTCACCACCCGGAATCCCCTTTATTAAAAGAGCATTCCCTTAAGTGGGGCGGGCTTTGCCGTCCAAAGGGTGATGCAAAATGGAAGAAAAGAAAGAATTTGACGAGCTTCTGACTCTGCTTGAAAACAAAGAGTACGCGAAGCTCCGTGAGATTTTGTCCGAGCATAACGATGCGGATATCGCCGCATGGATTGAAGAGCTGGACGAAGAACACATGCCTAAACTTTTCCGTATCCTGACCAAGGATCAGGCTGCGGATGTATTCTCATACCTTGATGTTGACCTCCAGCAGAAGATCATAAGTGTAATGTCCGATAAGGAAGCTGCGGGGATCATCGATAACCTGATGGCCGACGATGCTGCCGACC
>JAEEXJ010000073.1 GCA_016291475.1 Lachnospiraceae bacterium
TATATTATCGAGCTTGATAACATACAAGGTCAGGTATGAGGCAGCACAGAAATAAGTATAAAAAGATAATAGACTACTTCTCGTATTGCTTTATCATGTTCACGGCCATAGTTTTTATTATGGCCTTTTTCGGTAACGGTCAGCCGGGTGAGGCATACACCGGAGATTTTTCTGCGTATGATTTTAACGAGGGGTGGAATGTCACAAATGAAAGCACGGGGTATAGCGAGACCGGTTTTCTTTTGCCCGGAGTTGTGCCAGCAAAGAGTGGTGACACGGTTGTCATAAGTAATATATTGCCTGATGATATCGACGGAAAGACCACGATCCTGTTCAGGACAAAGCTGGAGGATCTCTATATCTATGTGGGCGGAGAGCTCAGGGAAAGCTACACTTCCGAGGAACTTGTAAGAGTCGGATATTTCATTCCCAGTGCGTATGTTGCCTGCGATCTTTCTTCCGCGGATGCCGGCAAAGAGATCGAGGCACGCTTTGTCGTTAAGAATTCCGGTACGATCGAGGGAGTGAAGATCGGTCCCGGAAACAATGCTTGGTTCGGCATCATCAGGAGTAATATTTTCCTGGCGGTCTGCGCACTTGTCATATTGATCGTCGGCGTCTGCGTTATATTTTTCTACAGATTCGCATCCGCGAGATTTAAGATCGACAGATCATTTTTCTACATGGGACTTTTCATGTGCTCGCTTTCCATGTGGATGCTGGCCGAGAGCAGGATCAGGCAGATACTTTTTGCTTCGCCTTCCATTTCCAATTTCTTTTCCTTTTTTGCGATAGAGATCACGGGAGTGTTCGTATGCTCATATTTCGATGAGATCCAAAACAGGTATTACCACAAGCTGTATCTGGGCTGCCAGACGGTAATTATCCTGCAGATCATCATCAACATGATCCTCAGTGCTACCGGTGTTGCGGAGCTTTTCCGTACTGTTTTCATATCCTATATATGGTTTGCCATCGGGATAATTCTGGTAATGGTAACTCTTATAAGGGATACGGTCCGCCGGAAAATAAAGGACTACATCGCTTCATTTATCGGGACCTGTTTTTTCCTGATCTGCTGTATGATGGAGATCATCAGCTTCTTTGTAAATGATATCTGGAGCTTCGGTATCTATATCTGCATGGGGCTGCTTGCACTGCTTGTTGCGACCATAGTCCAGACAGCGCTTCGCACGGAGAAGATCAATGTTTACCGCGAGCGCGAAAAAGAAGAATCTTTGATGAACACCATCGAAGCTATCACCGGCGCTATCGACGCAAAGGACGAATACACCGGAGGTCACTCGGACAGAGTTGGTATCTATGCCGGAATGATAGCCCGTGAGATGGCTGCGGATTATGATTTTTCGGAAGAAGATATTCTGAGGATCCAGTACATCGGCTTTATGCATGACATCGGTAAGATCGGTGTTGCGGATTCTGTTTTGAACAAGGCGGGAAAGCTTTCGGACGAGGAATTCTCGCTGATGAAAAAGCATGTTGAGATAGGATATGACCTTCTCAGATCCATGGATAATTCCATTGAAGGCTTGCTTGAAGGTGTGCGTCATCATCATGAAAGATTCGACGGCAAGGGTTATCCGGACGGACTTGAAGGAACGGATATTCCGCTGGTTGCGCGTATCATCTGCGTTGCGGACTGTTATGATGCCATGACTTCGAACCGTGTATATCGAAAGAGGCTGTCTGATGAGGATGTTATCTCAGAGATCAAAAGATGCGCCGGAACCCAGTTTGATCCTGCCATAGCTGAGATTTTCATAACAATGATCGAAAGAGGAGATTTCAAGGCGGCTACCATTGACGGAATGGAAGCAAGCGAGCTTGGCAGTATTTACAGATCCTCAATGCTTGAAAAGAAGCTTCAAAACGATCTTCATGATAAGCCGGAGCTTGTGCATCATGCGTCCCATGTTCGTATGATCTGCTATATCATGAAGCTTGCCGAGAAGAATAAGAGGAATTTCGAGATATTCTTTGCCGGGATCAAGTGCCCCGAGTGCGGAGAGGCCGAGCCCCATGTTCACGATGACGAGTGTCCCGAATGCGGCGCTCACGAGCATAAGAAGGATCCTTTGACGGAGTTTAATACTTATGTCAGAAAGCAGCTGACCATGAGGGATATTCTGATAGAGTATGACGATCTGTGCAATATCGTAGTCCTCTTTGACAGAAAAACCGAGCAGCTGGAGGAAATACGCAAGTATATCCTGGACTTCGAAGGAGCCGAGGCGTATATCAAGGAACTATGACGGATGGGGACGGTTCGACCGATAAGAGTCGTCCCTTTTTCTTGACATCATGATAGCATAAATGCTATCATGATGATACGGAGAAGGATTTGTGTCGGAAACGGACAAATCTTGTATAACATAGAATTTTATGAAACCGCTGATGGTTTCTCGAATGTAATTGAATTACTGGAATCACTCAGATCTAAAGCAAAATCTGTTAAGGATGCGCGTATTCAGTATGGCCAACTGGCGAGGTATATTGAACTGCTTAGCATAAACGGGACAAATTTGCCTACGGACATTGTAAAGCATTTGGGTGAGGATATTTGGGAATTACGCCCAGGCTTTAACAGGGTGTTTTTCTTTTATTATGAAAATGATACATACGTTTTATTGCATCACTTTCGGAAGAAAACTCAGAAGACTCCGAGAAGAGAGATAGATAAGGCGATTAAAGAAAGAGAAGACTATATTACCCGAAAGGAGAGGGACCATGAATTGGAATGATTATAAGCTCGAAGTAAAACGCAATGATCCTGTCGGGAAAGAAATAATTGAAGAAGCTGAGATAGAGGCCGGGATTATTTCGGATATGATAAGGCAGCGATCAGCCATGGGACTCAGTCAGCGTGATCTTGCGGAACTTTGTGATATCCCTCAATCCTCAATAGCTCGGATTGAGACGGGAAAGATTACTCCCAGACTGGATACTCTGCTTAAAATTTTAAAACAGTTAGGATTAACATTGAGCGTAACAGATTCTGCATCATTAGCCGTGGGCAAAAAGTGAATATTTTTTCGCAAAAGGCGGTCTCACAGACCGCCTTTGTTATGTTAAAATATATTCGGTGTGTTTTGGCTTCCTATCGGAAACCGGAACCTGAACAGATATTTTTTACCGCGCGAAGGCGCAGAAAAGAGGAAAACATGCTTTATATCGGAATCGATCTCGGGACCTCTGCGGTCAAGCTTCTTCTCCTTTCATCCGAAGGAAAGATTGTAAATATGGTTTCTAGGGAGTATCCCCTTTCATTCCCTCATCCCGGCTGGTCTGAGCAGGATCCTGCCGACTGGTACAAGGAGTCCATGGCAGGTATCAAGGAGCTTCTCGCAGGTCAGGATGCATCACAGGTTGCCGGTATCTCTTTTGGCGGACAGATGCACGGTCTTGTAATACTTGATGAGAATGACAATATCATTCGTCCCGCAATCCTTTGGAACGACGGACGTACCGGAGCTGAGACCGATTATCTCAATAACGAGATCGGCAAGGCTAAGCTCACCGAGCTCACCGGAAACATCGCATTCCCCGGATTCACCGCTCCCAAGATCCTCTGGGTTAAGAAGAATGAGCCCGACAATTTCGCAAAGATTGCTAAGATCATGCTTCCCAAGGATTACCTTGCTTACAAGCTTACCGGCGTTCATGCAACCGACGTATCCGACGCTTCCGGAATGCTTCTTTTCGACGTTAAGAACCGTACCTGGTCCAAGGAAATGTGCGATATCTGCGGCGTAAAGGAGTCTCAGCTTGCTAAGGTATTCGAGTCTTACGAGTCCATCGGAACCGTAAAGGCTGACATCGCTTCCGAACTCGGAATCCACGCTACTGCCATCGTAGCAGCAGGCGCAGGCGACAACGCAGCAGCTGCAGTAGGAACCGGAACTGTAGGTGACAATGCTTGTAACATTTCCCTCGGAACTTCAGGTACTCTTTTCATCTCCAGCAAGAACTACGGCGTTGATGCAAACAACGCTCTTCATTCATTCGACCACGCTGACGGAACCTATCACATCATGGGCTGCATGCTTTCCGCTGCTTCCTGCAACAAGTGGTGGGAAGACGGCGTTATCGGAACCAAGGATTACGCAACCGAGCAGGCTGCTATCACTAAGCTTGGTGAAAACAATACATACTTCCTGCCTTATCTCATGGGCGAGAGATCTCCTCACAACAATCCCGATGCAAGAGGAACCTTCATCGGTATGACCATGGATACCTCCCGTGCAGACATGACTCAGGCTGTTCTTGAAGGTGTTGCATTCGCATTCCGTGACATGATGGAAGCTGCAAGATCGATCGGCATTAATCCCGAGAGATCCAAGATCTGCGGCGGCGGAGCTAAGAGTCCTCTTTGGAGAAAGATCATGGCTAACGTTCTCAACGTTAAGATCGACATCCTTGAGGTTGAGGAAGGCCCTTCACTCGGCGGCGCTATGCTCGCATGCGTAGCAGCAGGAGAGTACAAGAACGTAGAAGAGATCGCATCCAAGGTTGTTAAGGTAGTTGATACCGTAGAGCCCGATGCAGAGCTTGTAGCTAAGTACGAGAAGAAGTATCAGGTTTACAAGTCACTCTATCCTCAGTGCAAGCCTCTCTATGACAACATTGTAAAGGCACAGTAATTAAATAAGATATCGCGAATACAACGAAAGGTGCATAATGCCGGTATAATAGGACTTAAAGAAGAGGGCGATGAGCCCTCTTCTGTTGTTATAGGGGTGGCAAAGGACTGCAATCCACTGTCATTATTGCATTTTTTATTCCTGTGTACTATTATTCTGCTATCCGTGAAATATTTTCTTATATTCTTAGGCATATCGCCTGCAATATCTTTGGTTTACTTGTTTGGTTCCGCTTTACGATAGTAGGCATCTTTTGCCTATGTTATTATTTTGTGCAATTTTAGTGGAAAGTTGAATATATTGGAAATATATGTATAATATAAATATAGACGGGATAATATTTGAGTGGGATGAAAAGAAAAATATAACTAATATCAAAAAGCATGGCATTTCATTTCAGGAAGCCATGACGGTGTTTTACGATGACGATGCCATAGTGTTTGACGATCCGGATCACTCAATAGAAGAATGTAGATTCTTGATAATAGGTATGTCAGGAAGAGAAGGAATATGTATTGTAAGTCACTGTTACAGGGGCGGTGATGATAGGGTTAGAATCATTTCCGCCAGAAGAGCAGAAAAAGGAGAAATCAGTACATATAACAAACAGTTCAGGGAGAGATGACTATGAGAAAAGAATACGATATAGAAAAGTTGAATCCCAAAAAGAATCCTTATTCAAAGAGGCTGAAAAAAACTATTACCATAAATTTGAACGAGGATACTATTAACTATTTCAAGAATAAATCTGAGCAATGCGGTATCCCATATCAAACACTTATTAACTTATACCTGACCGATTGCGCGGAAAATGATCGGGAATTAACAATAACATGGCATTAATCCATATAACAGTGAGTGCAGGTCTATTAGAACTGCACTCACTGTTATGCGGATCAAATATACATAGTGAACTTTGAAAGAGCTTTATCGTTGCCTGAGTGAACCAGATGATTTACGATTTTCTTTAAGGATTTATTGCCCAGATAACAGGCTGTTGATGTAATCTTTGCTACATTATCCGATTCAATAGCTTTATCTACAATTCTATCTAAAGCTTCATCTGATAAGAATGGAGCTAATGCGTTGATGCCATCAAGATCGTCACCGTTTATCCTTGAAACAATATCATCTAAAGCTTCATCAGTCATATACGGAGCGAGTGCAACAAGATCACTGATCTTAGAAGGACCGATTTTCTTGGAGATTTCGGTTAGTGTATTATCTGATAAGAAGGGTGCAAGAGGAATCAGGTCCCTTACATTTGCAGTATCTACCTTGCTGACAATTTCATCGAGAATCTCATCATCTAAATACGGTGCCAAACCAACGATTGCCTTTATGTTCAGTGGTTCCTGTTCTGACGTTTTCTTCATTTCCTTCTTAAGCTCTTCAGGAGGGAGTATAGCTGCTACGTCGGTAAGCTCTTTTGAGGAAAGAGCTTCGGGACGATCATCCAGAACTTTCTTAATGGTATTGGCACAGTTATCTTCGCCCAGAATATCTGAGATCTCTATTCCGAGGGCTTTGGAAATATCGGGAAGCTTAGCGATATCGGGCATCGTGTTTCCACGTTCCCAGTTTGATACTGCCTGATAACTTACTCCCAGTATGTCAGCTAATTCAAGCTGCGTCATATTTTTCGCTGTTCGAGCGGCCTTTATATTTTTACCTACTTTTTTCATATCTAACATAGTTTTTGCCTTCCTTATTTGATAGTGTGTGCCGGCCGGCGTTTTGGTACGGTTAAATCTTAAGGCACAGCAATAAAAATGTGTATCAAGTTATACTTGAGTTTATATTATAGATAACTCAAGTGATAATTTAGTTGCTGTTGAATCATTTTTCTACGATCAAAAATCCGTAATTGACGATTTTTTGACCGAGATATACAATATCCGTAAATAACGATATGGAGGTGCGATATGACCATCGGGCAGAGAATATTCTATCTTCTTGAGGAAAAGCATATGACTCAGCGCGAGTTTTCAGCCAGAACCGGCATTGCAACAACAACCATAAGTGATTGGCGTAAAAAGAATACAAATCCCGGAGCAGAAAAGATTATGGCTATATGTGCAGCCCTTGAAGTGACTCCGGAGTATTTGCTAGCAGGTGTGACCGAAGATAGTGAACGCGGCCGAAATATGGATTATATGGTCATTCCTAAGGGTACGGAGGAGAGGGAGCTCCTTGAACTTTTTAATGATATGGACTGGCTCGGAAGAGAACATTTATTGGAATTGGCCAGACGAACATCTGAGAAGAGCAAGGCATCAAAATATCGCGATACTACTAAGAATAAGTCCATGGTTAAGATAGCTGAATTTTGCGATATTGAGGTATTTGTAGATTCTGCATTTGAGGGTAAACCTGCTGTGGATATCAATTATCTTGATGACGACATTCAGGGTAGCCTGGATCTGTCAAAGGGAAAAATTAAAGGGGACTTCTCAAAGTATGTTATTCCGGTCATCGAAGCCTGGTACCGTGATAATAAGGAGCAACTTCTAAATATGTGGAAAAGCAGGAAAGCAGAAATACTTCCTGCATGGGAGTAATAGTGGCCTGCAGAGTAATTACAAAACTTCTTGGATATGAATTATGTGTACTTGATAAAGAAGGTACTCTTTTTTACTCGGATCCGATAGTGATAATCAGAAAAGAGAAATTTACCGAGATATTCAACATACAAAAAGGATGCCACGAAACAGGGGATGTTATAGAGAAGGTAGTTACGAGAGAGATTATTTACAAGTATATTCCGGATAATCGTGATAGATTTAGTTGATTAAGATGACGTTTTTTACGTTGGAAGGGAAGTTGGTATGTCAGATTTTGGTATAAACGAGATGCTTGATATGCAGAGAGCATTACAGGAGAAGTATAAGGATAAGTGGGAAAGCATTTCTCCTGAGGTTGGAAAGAATAAGCTGCTGTGGATGATCGGTGAAATCGGAGAAGTGATCGATATAGTAAAGAAGAACGGACCTGAAGTATCTAAAGCGGATAACCCGGAACGAGAGCACTTAATCGAAGAGATGGCAGATGTTTTGATGTACTACAACGACATTCTGCTTTGCTATGGAATAACAGCAGATGAGTTGAAAGAGAGTTACACAAACAAGTTTCAAAAGAACATGACTCGCTGGTAATATAGGCAGATTTAAAATTGAATCTCTATTACTAATTTCCCGTCTTCGTACTTAGCCTCAACAGGGCAGTTCATACGTGAGGCGAAGGTCTTGACTATGGAAAGACCGAGACCGCCGGCATGGCTTCTTGCATTTTCTACGGTGAAGAATCTGTCGAAGAGTTTCTGAATCTCGACATTGGAAAGTGATGATGCTGAGTTGGATATTCTTGCGACGCCTTTATCTGAGAGGGATATCTCCAGATCTCCGTCGGAATATTTCAAAGCATTGCTGATCAGGTTATTGAATATTCTTTCCACATATGAGGGATAGAGCTGCTTTTCAATCTTGGTCTCGGTTATATCAACTACCGGCTCGATTCCTCTTTCGAGGAGGGCAGGGTAGTAGTTCATTACACAGTCTTCGAGCACACGGTTTACGTTAACCTTCTGAGCTTCTTCTGTGATCTCACCACCGGTGATAACGGAATATTCGAACAATTCTTCCGTAAGTCCCTTCATATATTGAGCACGCTCATCTATTATAGTCAGATTTTTCCTCAGATCATCACTCATATCCTGCTTCATCGAAAGCTCCAGATATCCGCAGATGGCTGTGAGGGGTGTCCTTAGGTCGTGGGCAATATTGGTGACCGCTGTCTTTATTTCAGCATCTCCCTGACGATATTTGTGATACGAATCGCGCAGCGAAGCGATGGTTTCATTCATCGCTGATGCCAGAGCACATATATATCTGTCCCTGCTGGATACTCCGATCAGAGTGTTGGTATCCAAAGATGCGTAAGCAGAAAAATCTGTCCCAAGGTCACGGACAGATTTACGCAGGATCATTATTCTCAAAATGAGAAATATATTAATACATATACTGATTACAAGAAGGTAATTCATATATATTCTCCTTGAGTTGAATAATAGATAAGGTTCTTACTGACTCACATAATCATATAAAGCGGCAGGACCCGCTTTTATTGTTGTGATAGTGAGTCAGTAAGAACCGGCTGTATTATTCAATAGTGCAAGCACCTGATAGGTGTGGTCTGATAGTAGTATATCATCGCATCGTATCTCTCAGCGACCTTGATTTTAACGCGGTAGGTCTTGTACAGATCCATATATACAGTATATCCCTCACCTGCGCATCCGGTGAAATTATCTTCGTGGATTATGTGGTAGATCCTTGACTGATCTTCGGTTATGTCGTCGTAAACAAGTACGTATTTTCCACCATCGAAGAACTTTGCCTGATAAGCCAGGATATCCTGAGAGCAGTACTCGTGATCTTTTCTTTCGTATGCTTCGTCATAGGTTCCTGCGGTGTGGATGTTAACCACGGTGTTGTAGAACTCTGTTCCTACGCAGAAATATTTTCCTTCGAACAGGTCATCGATCCTCTGGCCCATTGCGGTATCGCCGTAGCTTTCGGAGCCGCCCTTCATGATGTGACCGTTATGTGCGGTTACGAGAACCTGCGAATATCCTCTGTGTTCTTCGATGTTTGAGATTCCCTGAACGTTGAGTGCCATGCACTGATCTCTGTACTCGCCGTAAGCATTGGGATCCGTATCAAAGTCAGGCTTATCGATTGCCTGGAGAACGGTATTTACACAGAGGGTTGCAATCATATAATCCGTATTGTTGCTGCGTGACATATGATCGTACATATTCTGGAAGAATTCTCTTTCGCCCATGTAATCCGAATCCGGGTCTGCAAGTAAAGTGAGCTTTTCTATTTCTCCTTCTTTGAATGCTTCGGGATGCTTGTCATAGAACTGACAGAGATACTTGATGCTTGTATATGCTCCCTGCATGTCTATTCCGTAAAACATGACGGAGTTGTCATAACTTCTTCCTCTGTTATACTCCCTCATCCAAACCAGGAGGTCAACAATCTGCTGAGTATCGTAGAGAGGATAATCCAGGCTTCCTACAAGTTCTGTAAGATGTTCGCCGTTTCCGTGGATTGCCGCGTTGATGATCGCACCTTCACCCGTTGAGATTTCAAATGCGATGCATCTGCAATTTCCCTCAGCGATCAGCTTCTTAAGCATATCCAGCTTTGCTGTCTGAAATTCGGCATTTCCGTGAGTCGCTTCTCCGATTCCGATAACTCTTACTCCTTCAGGTATCACCATGTCGTCAAGTGTTGTAGCGACTTCTTCAATGCCTTCTACCTTACGTGTAGATGATAGGAGCGCACCGGCATTTACCAGGAGCATGACCGCTATATAAAAGACAATCAAAGCTGTTACGATTATGAGGGTTCTTTTAAAAAGTTTCATTTCTATTTAAAGCCTTTCGGTAATTCTTATTTATTTCAGATCTCTTTTTTCAAGTCCGATGCATCCGATCAGTAAGGAGAGCGTAAGAACTGCGATGGATGATATAACCTGCATGGGAGCTCCGCCGTTAACTCCGTCATCTATAAAAGGAGTGTTGGCAAACCACTGACCGAGGACGTTGATATTATACACAAATGCCGCAATTTTAAAAGAGGGCTTTCCGTCAGTTATGGACAGGAAGAAATTTCCGAACATTACGAATGAGTAAGCGAAATTAAACATAAGCATACCTGCAACCACTCCTGCGATGATGTTTTTGAAACGGTAAGAAATTGCTGCGACAAGTGCCGTGTATCCGAAGATTGCAATAAGAAAGAGGATGACGGGAAGAGCGGGGATGGTGGAAAGAGACTGGCCTGCGCTGAGGATACCGATAATGCCACCGATAAAGTAGAAGACGTGCATTACGACGACTCCGACTTCAAGTGCAAGAACCTGTGCCAGGAAGTCTTCTTTTTGGGTGTAGCCTGCGATGATCCTGTTTCTTATGTATCCTTCGGAGAATGCGCTGCATACGTAGATGGGCGAGAATACGGTGAAAAAGAGTACGATCGCCGCACTGACGAAGAACATGATCTCGCCCGCATTTAAGCTGCGGAAGGGGCCAAACTGAATTGTTCCCGATGTGAATCCGTAGGTTACTGCCGTGGCGATGAGGCAGCCTCCGATGAAATAAATATTTTTGAAAAGTTTGTGAAGATTTGCTTTAAATAAGTTGATCATTTTTTTCTCCGGTTATTTGAATTCTCTTTTTTCATAGACGATCATTCCGACCGCAAGTGAGATTAGACTTAAGATGATACATCCGATCAGGCATTTGACCAGGTCGTGGTAATTGACACCGGTGAAAAATGCGTAGGGGCAATACCTGTCGTAAAGTGTATAGAGCTGTAATTTGTTTCCGGTAAGGAGGCAGTATCCGGTTTCGGGATAGAGCTTGTCTGCAACTTCCGCGGTTGCCACGCGGAATAAAAATGTGACCACAAGTCCCGCGACATATGCAATCTTGGTTCCGCCGAGGATCATGAGGAACATTGCCATAAAGCAACCGGCTGCGAATGCTGCGATAATGTTTCTGAGACTGAAGTTCGCTATCTCCGCAGCTGTCATTGATTCGTAACCGTTAGTGAAGATCTTTGCAACTACAAGTCCCGATATCTGCGAAAAGATAACAAAGACTGAGGAGATGATTCCACCAAGTACTATTGCGGAGGCTGCAACGGTTTTCTTTTTAACTCCACACATGATCTTGTTTCTGATGGTTCCGTCATTGAAGTCTCCGATGAAAAGAAAGAGGATCGAAGCTGCGATGAAAAACGGAGCCGATGTCGGAAATGATGTAAGTACATCGTCCGATGAGAGGTCCGCATTAACGGACACGAGGACTATTTTAAGGACCACTGTCAGGAAGAAGGTGTATCCGAAGATCAGTGCAAGGCCGAGGCTGAACACCTTTCCTTTGAGTATTCTGTGAAGGTCCGAGTAAAGTATGTTAGTCATTCTGACTGCCTCCGAGGAGTGAGAGATAGAAAGCTTCAAGGCTTTCGTCGCGTTCTTCCATGGTGAAAATAGTACAGTTCTCATCTGCGAAGCTCTTTGCGATATCGGAGAAGTTGATCTCGGTGTAGATATCCGCAAGGCTGTCATCGATTACTTTGTATTCGATGTTTTTGGAATCCATAATCTTGGCAAGGATCTTGGTGTCGCTTACTTTCATGCGTACGGATTTACGACACTCCTGTCTTAATTCCTCAGCACTCATTTCCCTTACGATGTGGCCCTTGTCGATGAATCCGTAGTGAGTTGCAAGTCTTGAGAGTTCATCGAGGATGTGGCTTGAGATCAGGAAGGTGATTCCTCTTTCTTTGTTGAGCTTAAGGATTAGTTCTCTTATCTCGATGATTCCCTGAGGGTCAAGTCCGTTGGTGGGCTCATCCAGGATTATGAAATCGGGATTTCCGCAAAGGGCGATGGCAATACCGAGTCTCTGTCTCATTCCCAGTGAAAACTTTCCGGCTTTCTTGCGACCTGTATCAGCGAGGCCTACAAGTTCAAGGAGTTCGTCAATTCCTTTGAAATCGGGAAGCCCCAGAAGCAGATACTGCTGAACAAGATTATCTCTTGCACTCATGTCCTTGCAGATTGCCGGGCTTTCTACAACAGCTCCGATCCTGCGGCGTGCCTTTGTGAGTTTCTTATCGTCATTTGCAATTCCCAGAAGCTCGAAGGAACCGGAGGTGGGATGCTGAAGACCGCAGAGGGTTCTGATGAGAGTGGTCTTACCTGCTCCGTTCTTTCCTACGAATCCGTAGATCGAACCTTTTTCGATGTTCATGTTCAGATCCGTAAGAGCATTGAAACTTCCGTATTTTTTGCAAAGTGAATTTGTTTTGAAAATGTATTCCATATTGTCCTGCCTTTTTGTATTTGTTTTGCTGATGTAGAGATAATAAAAAAGGCCGGTCAAGAAACCGGCCAAAAAAGTGTCAAGAAATCGTCAAGATTTTCAAAAAGTTAGCACAAGCTAACAATGAGTAGTATTATGAACCTCGTACAGGCAATGATTAAATAATCGGAAGGGGTAGGTATATATGAGAACCGATAAAGAATACAAAGAAATGACAGTTAAAGAATTTTCCAAGGCGGCAGATGTTTATGAGTCTGACCGCGCCGGTATATATGAGATATGCAAGGAAGATTATCCGTACATTGCTTCCGAGCTTGAAAAAGAAGACTATCATGATTTATTGGACTGCGGATGCGGAACCGGTCCTATGATCTCTCTTTTGTATGAAAAGGATCCGGGTAAGCATTATACAGGCCTTGATATTACACCTAAGATGATTGAAGTCGGAAAGAGTAAGAATCTGCAGGGCGTGGATTGGGTTGTTGGTGATTGTGAGAATCTTCCATTCGAGGAAAACTCATTTGATGCTGTAATATGCTCAAACAGTTTTCATCATTATCCTAATCCGCAGGACTTTTTTAATAGCGTAAAAAGAGTGCTAAGACCGGGAGGAAGATTGATCCTGCAGGACTATACAGCACCTAAGGTTATCTTGTGGTTGATGAATCATACAGAGATGCCGCTGTCTAACCTTGCAGGGCACGGAGATGTAAAAGCATATTCTTTGGATGAGATAAAAGAGCTGAGTGATAATGCCGGTTTGAAAATAGAAAAACTTGAAGCGGCTAAGAAATTCAGAATGCACCTTGTGGCCAGAAAGCCGCAGTAGGAGGAAAGTTTTGCAGGCGGATAAACAGAAACGTGTTGGCAGAAACGGGACGTACTTAAAGTGGCTGCTTATATGTATGGCGGTATTTATGATCAGTATTTTTGCTCATGAGTGCGGACATGGCTTTGCCAATGCTTTGGCCGGGATACCATGCAGCACGGGTTTTAATCGTGTCGGAGATATTTATAAGTATCCGAAAGATGTGGATTTTAGAGAATACTACAGTAACGCAGAGCCGATTCTTCTCGATTTCGGAGTTCCCTGTACGCTTATTTTGTCTGTAGTGGGAACAATACTTTATTTGAAATCTAAGAAAGAAAAGATACGGAATTTTGGAGCTGCACTTGCTATAGGCAATAGCCTGTTGAGGTTGATCCCTTGCAGTTTTGTTCTTTTCACTCCGCTGTTAACAGGCAGGGTTCATATTGAAGATGAATATGAAACAGGCCAATTGTTAGTGGGGATGACAGGAAATGATTTGTTCCTTTATATTCCTGCATTTGTATCGTGGATTCTCACCGCTGCTTGTCTTGCAGTGATCATAAGAATGGCAAGAAAAAGAAAGACGGAACATGCTGCAGCTTATTTCACAGTGTCAGTTTTAGCCATGTGCGTTGGATTTGCCATAGCAATGGTCCTGGATAACTACGTGAGAATAAACTGGCAGCCGTTTTGATTATTTAAATCTGAATCCTATTCCGTACACGGCTTCTAATTTCTTACGGATGTTGCTGATGTGCTGTTTAAGGGATCTTTCGGTGCAGTCGTGGAGTCAGAAAGAACCGTCCCCACTGACTCTTTGTAACATATTTTTATAATATGTGTTATAATAGCACTAATTACATATCTTGCCGGAAGGAGGGCTACACGTGAAGATCAAGAAGCTGTACGTTAGAATCACAATATTTTTGCTGATCACAGCAGCAATAGGTATTTTGTCACAGTGTGTTATATCCGCAGGAAGCATGAGGAATATTATGAGGGAAAATGCCGAGGAATCCCTGGCATCGGCCGTCAATTCCAATACTGCAGTACTGGGAAAATACATCGATAAGCTCTATGCTTATGCCGATGCATACAATGCCTCCGAGACCATGCTGGCCATGATAGAGGATGACACGAACCCCGCAAAGGTAGCGGCGGCTCAGAATACAACGGATGCTTTTTCCAAGATCATCCCCGATTCCACCAGCGTTCTTTATTCTACCTATGCCGGAGACTGTATCATCCATAACGATCACAATATGATCGGATTCAGGAACCCCGACGATATCATCGCCGTTCTTCAGATGTATTACTGGAATCCCGAATCCACTCCCGTATACAGCTCCATGGCACTTCTTGACCCTGCCAACAATATGATCTCTCTCTGCGTTGCAAAATCATGCTATAAGTCGGACAAGAGCCCTGCAGGATATGTATCAGTAACGGTTACTTCCGATGAAATGAATGCGATCATGGACAGGATTCATGTAAGCGACTATCAGGAAGTATCACTTCTCGGATTAAACGACGGAATGGTTCTTTATGATACGGATCCTTCTATGGTCGGTCTTACCTATGAATCAGGTCCCATTGCGGATCTTGTTGCACAGGTTACCGCAGCAAACGATGCCCAGATGAACGGAGATACATCCGATACCGCTCCTCAGATGCCGGATCTTACCGGAACCGTTGAGTATACGAGTACCAAAAACGGAAAGCAGATGATCGGAAGCTATGCCATCATCCCCGAGTACGGCTGGATAATGTTTGTGGGCGCGGATACCGGTTCTCTTTTTGCGGAAGCTGCATCTGCTCAGAACATGATAATCCTGGTGGGACTTGCGGTTCTTGCTCTTATCTGCGTAGTCCTTGCGGTTATCGTAAATATCCTTACCAAGCCCATCACTGAGGTTCAGCAGGCTCTTACAAAGGTTGCGAATTTCGATCTTAACGGCGGAGAAGCCGTTCAGAAGTATCAGAAGCGTGAAGATGAGATCGGCAAGCTGGCAAATGCCACATCCGATGTTATCAACATGATCACGGGATTTATCAATGTCCTGAAGGATTGCAGTAATTCCCTTAAGGAAAGCACCGTAGAGCTGAACGATAACTCCAAGATGCTCATGGATGTCACCACTCAAAACAGTGATATCGCCGAGAATCTTTACGGAAGCATTCAGCAGACAACCGCATCCATCCAGCTTGTAAGTGCCGAGATCGATAAGATCGCGGATCTGTCGGGTGATGTCAGTGAAAAGGTTGCAAACAGCAGGGATCATTCTGATGAGCTGATAAGAGAGTCCGGAGAGCTCAGCAAGAGCATCGAAAAAGATATCGATCGCAGCATGAAGACCATGGAACAGATCATGAAGGACATGCAGGATGCCATCGAAAGTCTCAAGGATGTTGAGAAGATCAACGAGCTTGCGGATATCATCATGGCGATCACAAGGCAGACCAACCTCCTTGCACTTAATGCATCCATAGAGGCTGCAAGAGCAGGTGAAGCGGGCCGCGGATTTGCGGTTGTTGCGGGTGAGATCGGAAATCTTGCCGACCAGTCACAGAAAACTGCCATGGACATTCAGCAGATCGTTGAGGGCAGTAACAAGTCCGTAGAAAATGTAAGAACCCAGTTCGGTAAGGTTGTTGAATATATCGAAAATGATGTTGTGGAGAGCTATAAGAGATTCGGCGCTCAGAGTGAGAGCTATGATGAGGGAATCTCAGCTATAAGAGATTCTGTTATAGAGATAGGCGAAGCTATGAGTAAGCTGAGCGTATCCGTAGCCGAGATAACCAAGGAAATGGATGTTGTAAACGGAGCATCCACGGAGAACGGTGAGGGCGTATCCAACATCGTACAGATGAACGAGCAGACCGATTCCGTATCCGGAAATATCGAGAAGAT
>JAEEXJ010000074.1 GCA_016291475.1 Lachnospiraceae bacterium
GGGATTTTCTGATCGTTTGAGTTTCTTTAAAATCAATGATCTTCTTGCCTATGTCCGCATTACCTTTTACAGAATTGTCCTGTGACGCAACTCTCTGACGGATTTTACTCATATATTCCTCCTCTCCGGATATGCCTGAACGGCGTTTTGTGATTACATAAAAAATGATAAGGAGGGCCTAAAATCATTACCATAAGGCTTTGTCATAAATGATTAATTTTTTCGAAATCTTTATGGAAAATCGGAATATGTTATAATTAATCCTATAATCGTTTTTGTAGAAAAGGAGCTGTATATGGGTCTCAAATATAATGCTTTTATTTCTTACAGACATTCTGAAGCGGACAGCAAAATTGCCTCGGAGGTGCAGACGCGCCTGGAGAGATTCCGCATCCCCCAAGCTATTGTTAAAAAGACAGGTGTTAAGAGAATTGAGAGGATCTTCCGCGATAAGGAAGAACTTCCTATTACAAGTGACCTTAATGAAGATATAGATATGGCGCTTGCCAATTCCGATAAGCTGATAGTCATCTGTTCCACAAGGACGGGCGAATCGATATGGGTCAGAAAAGAGATTGAGACCTTCCTCAAATATCATGATAAAAAGGACGTCTTTACGGTTCTTGTAGACGGAGAACCTGAAGAGGTTATTCCCGATATTCTCATGCATGATACGGTTACTACCGTTCTTCCCGGCGGAGGGATCGAGACAAAAGAAGAATTTATCGAGCCTTTAAGCTGTGATTACAGAATGGATATCAAAAGGGCGCGCAGAGTCGAGCTTCCCCGCCTTGCCGCTGCCATTATCGGTTGTTCATATGATGAACTTGTTCAGAGAAGAAGACAGTATATAAGACGCAGAAATACCATTATAGGAACCTGTGCCGCAGTTTCGATTGCTGCGATAATCGGCTATCTTACCTGGAGCCTTCTCCAGATAAGGATGAATTATGATCGTGCCGAGGCAAACTATGCCCTTGCACAGTCAAACCTCGCTCTTGCTGAGGAAAACTACGCGCAGGCCCAGGAAAACTATATGGATTCTCTCCGCAATCAGTCGGCGTATCTGGCCTCTGAATCAACCGAACTTCTCTTTTCGGGTGACAGACTTGGCGCTGTGCAGCTTGCTCTTGCTGCTCTTCCGTCGGAGGGAAAAGAGAGGCCTATTACCCCGGAAGCGGAATATGCCCTTGCAAGTGCACTTGGAGTGTATATGACACCGGGACTTTCCGATTCATTGGCCGTATGGAAGTATGGATCAGGTTATAAGATTCAGAAGTTTCTTGTCGATGAGGACAATATGAGAGTCGCTTCGTTGGATGCGATTGGGACTCTCAGTATATGGAGTCTCAGGGATCATGCACTTCTGGCCGCTTTCACTTCCGATACTTCCAAGATAAAGGACTTTATTATAGATAACGCAGGAAGAGTTGCGATTACCTATAACGATCATATTTGTGTGATTGACAGCAATCTTGAAGACGAACTCTGGAATTTCGAATACGATGAAGATTTGTCTACTCTTTCCGGGGCGGCTTCCTTGATTCTTTCGAATGACGGTTCCGAGCTGCTGTATTATGTGCGGGATATTTCTGTAATATTCGATATTAAGACTGGCAATGTCAATGCCAGATATAGCCTCAATCAGAGTATAGAAGGGGCTGATGTTTTTGGTTACAACATAATAAAGGCGGTTTTTTCTTCTGATGATAGTCTGATAGCATTGGAGTATATGACCGCGGACAATAACAGAAAGGTTGTTGTGCTTAGCAGGGAAACCGGTGAACTCACTGAAATCGGAGATGAGTATTCATACATTAGCAATATTACATTCGTTCCAGATGCTGAAAAGATTATATTTACATCAGAAGAAAATGTAGGTGAAAGTAGCTATTATATAAGCGGACTGCAGGTGATCAGGGAAACGAACCTCAATGTCGAGTGCTATGATATCTCTTCCGGAAAAATGCTATGGAAAAACAGTGTGCCTCATTCTCTCGTTGATTTTGATTCGGGGCTTATGTTTGTGGAATATGAGGGAGAGGATGCTGTTTCGATATTTCTTTCCAACAAATGTATGATAGTCGGTCTTGAGTCCGGAGAAGTGTTGACTCTCCGAGAGCTGACCTCCGAATATATAGATGCTTATCCAAGTGCCGGAAACAAATTGTCTTTAATTCTTAGAAATGGAATGTATATGATCCTCAAGCTGGAAGACCCTAATTCTCCCATGAGCGGATATTCGTATTTCAGCGACAATATCGATGATTCACTTATGGTTGTCGATAGTAACAATGTCAAACATTTCCTCATCAAATATGAAGGAAACAATTACCTGACCGAATACAGTACATTCTTCTATGACAAAACATATTCCCCCGTTGAAGGCACTTCGGAAACTTCGGACATTTATAGTTCTTATGTCGCAGGCAAGAATCTTTTGGCACTTGATTACGATATGAATCTCTATTGCGTCGATATGAGTAGTGGAAAACTTGTCTGGACCACAAAGGTGGATGGAACGTTTTGTTCAGCGGTAGAATTTGCCGGAAGGGATGAATATGGAAATGTATTCATAAATAATGAAAATAATATTTCCGGGTCATCCGGTGGTGAGATCTATAAAATCAGTATTTCAAACGGTGATATCACTAAAGTGAATAATTTTCCGGAAAAATTCACATTATATACGGATTATTCGGGAGGATATATCTACTCAAGCTTCCCGGGCGGTTACGGAGAGGATCCATATATCGTTAAATTTAATCCTTCCACAGAAGAAGCTGAAGAGATATATCTTAAATATGACGGAGAGGATTCTTTCTCGACCTGCGAGATATATGTATCTGCGGATGGAAAACATGCCATACTTTCAGACAGACTCTTCGACAAGGTGGTATATCTAGCTGATCTTGAGACAGGTGCACTCCTTACACTGGATATTACCGGAGAGACTTTTGCTTCATGGAGTCCGGATTCGGAATGGCTTGTGATATCCAATGGAGAAAATGTCGCAATCTACGAATGCGATGGCCCGAGAGTTGCGCTGCTTAACGATTTTGAAACTGAGATTGCTGATGTATATGCATGTGAAAGAGGTGTTGTTGTGTTGATGGATAACGGACTCGCATGCTTATACGATAAAGCCGGAAATCTGATAAGCAGTATTGATGCGTTTAGGGGAAATCTTACATCGATATCGACGGCATATAAGGATGTTTCTTTCTTTGAAAGCGATAATATGCTGATCATTGATTATGGTGAGTACTCATCCTTGATCATTATGGATGAATTCAAGATTAAAGCTATTGTCACCGGCTTCCTTGGATATCATGAAGAATCCGGAAGAATCTTTGCAAAGATGTATGCTAATGTAGGCGGTGCTGGGGCATTCGGATCTTTTAAGGTAAGGACGATAGAAGAACTTATCACTGAGGGAATTCAGTTTGTAGGTGATGAGACACTGAGCACCGACATGAAGAAAAGATACGGAATAGAAGATTAAGAAATATGACAAAGTCAACAGGGACGGTTCTTTCTGACTCATTTTCCATAGGCAATGATTTTATGGCCGAATTGATGAAAATGAGTCAGAAAGAACCGTCCCTGTTGACTTATGGGTACGTCCCCACTGTCATATATTTATACAGGTTCGTAACTTTCTTTGAAGAGGTCTTTGCCGATGACATAAACATCATCCGTATCTGAAGCTTTCATGGCAAGATAGTCTCCGATCTCTCCGTTTAGATAATCGTTCTTAAGCCATTTTGTAAATACCTTGACTCTTCTCTTGAGCGGTCTTGCAAGTATGTGATTTCCGCCTGTGGATACACATAAATGTGCTACCGGAATAAGATCTACGACCTCGGTGGTGGAAATGACTCTTACCGTAGGACTGTACTCGAGTTTAAGATCATACTTGCCTTTTAATTTCTTGTAGTTCTTTTTGAATACCGTCTGGGTGGAAGGGTAGACCTCACCTCTTATTCCGATCATGATCACTGTATCTTCCTGAACGGTGAGATACAGGTCACCTTCAAGGGTTCTTACCATTATCTTTGTTCCTATGGGAAGAAATTCCTTGGGGATTGCATATCCCTGTTTGATCGGCATCTTTACATATTCTTTCATGCCGCGGGTTGAAACCTTGGTCTTGCCGGCATAGATAACATCTACACTTGAGAAGTAATCGTGCATTCTTTCCCTGAGGATCGAAGTGACGACCGCGTTTTTGTCTTTTTCTGTGGATTCGGCGTATTTCTTATATTCCTGAGTGAGGAGTTCGTTCTGGATAAAACCGCCGGCTTTGTTGACGTGTCCTCCGCCGCTTCCGATGTGCTCGGATATATACGCCGCAAGCTCGTCCGCGCGGACCTCGGCATAGTCACTTCTTACCGAATACTTGACTCCGTAATCCAGCACTGAGAAAACAAGACATACATTAACCGAATCTACCGACAGGAAAAAGTCACTTATAAGTCCGAGGATATTGGGGTCGCAGGGCTGTGCCTCCAGGATCGCATAATTGTGATCCTGATGATATTCGACTCCCAGAAGAGCGATGCCTGCGATCTTGGCTTCCTCAAGGGAAATGTTCATTCCGTTAAGTCTGCGAAGGAGAGCCTGATCAACGAAGATCTCTTCCAGCATATCCTTGTCGAGGGGATGGAATAATTCGGAAAGAGAATTCGTATCCGTAAACAGACCGTAGTACATTGCCGAAGAGACATCGGGACCGGGCTGATATTTTTCTTTTTTCATCATGTCCCAGATAACGGTGCAGCAGCATCCGATACCGGATCTGATCTCGCAGAGCTTGGGGAGCTTTTTTCCCGGTGCGACCTGATGATGATCGATGATAGCTATCTCTTTGGCATCAAACATGGTTACATTACTTTCGCCGTACTGACAGTCGCAGGTAAGCAAAAGGTCGGGATTACCGATGTTTGAAGGTTCATATTCAATGGGGATCTTGAGTGTTTCGATCAGAAACTCAAGATTTGATTTGGAGATTGTCTTTTTGCCTGAATAAATGAAACGTACATTTTTACCTTTTTCCTGAAAATAGGAATAGAGAGCGAAACCCGATCCGATGGCATCTGCATCGGGGTTGTCGTGACACTGTATGACTATGGTGTCAAACTTAAGCAGATCCGACAGTTTCATTTTACGGTCTCCTTTTCATATGATAAAATGCAGTTACTTCTGTTATTATACAATACATGCAGGTTATGAGAAAGCGGTGATTGTTATGAATATCCTTGTTCTGGGCGGAAGTTATTTCCTAGGATACAGATTCGTAAATCTCGCGGTTAACGAAGGACATAAGGTTACGGTTTTTAATCGTGGGACCAGACCTCTTAATATGGAAGGAGTCACCGAGATAAGAGGTGACAGAAGCTCGCCGGAAGATCTTTCGAAGATAGACGGTGAGTATGAAGCTACGGTTGATTTCTGCGCCTACGAAAAAGGCGATATCCGCAGGGTTAAGGATTTGCTCGGAGACAGAACCGGAAGATATGTATTCATAAGCACTGTGGATGTATACGAAAGAGGCACCGGGAAGGTGCTTGATGAGAATGCCGCATTTGAAACCAGAGATTTTGGCGGAGAAGCCGGTGCATATATATTGGGAAAAGTATCTCTGGAAAAGGAGATCGAAGAGTATCCCGACAGATGCGTGCTCAGACCTTCTATAATATATGGTCCCGGGAATTATGCTCCCAGGGAGAATATATACTTTAAATGGATAAGTGCCGCAGGGCAGATCCTGGAGCCGAAGCCCTCGGACGGATTCTTCCAGATGGTAAGCGTATCCGATGCGGCAAAGGCAGCGCTTAAGGCATGTTCTTTCGAAGATTTGAGCGGAAAGGCATATAACGTAACATCTTCCGTCACATATACTTATGAAGATTTTACGAACATTCTTAAAGAAGTAACGGGAACGGATTTTGAAGTCATAAGCGTAACTCCCGAGGAAGCGTTTATGCAGCAGGTTCCTTTTCCGTACCCCATCGTAAAAGCAGAGTCGGAAAAATATGACGGAAGCGCCCTTGAAAAGATGGGTTTTAAATATACAGATATTAAAGAAGGCATGAAAGAAGCCTGGGAGAATTATGTACATAGCAAGTAATTGGAAAGATTATGAAGTGCTTGATACCGGGAATGGTGAAAAGCTTGAAAGGTGGGGGGATTATATCCTCGTAAGACCTGATCCTCAGGTCATCTGGAAGTGCGACCACAAACATCCCGGCTGGAAAAATAATGACGGACATTACCACAGATCGTCGAAGGGTGGCGGTGAATGGGAGTTCAAAGGTCTTCCCAATGAGTGGAGTATTTCATATGACCTTAAGAGTATCGATGAGAAGCTGTCTTTTAATCTCAAGCCTTTTGCCTTTAAACATACCGGGGTTTTTCCCGAGCAGGCGGCCAACTGGGAATGGACTTCTTCTATAATAAAGAAGGAAGCGGACAAAAGAGGAGAGGGTGATCCTGTCAAGGTACTCAACCTTTTTGCATACACCGGCGGTGCCACCATGGCGGCACTTGCTGCCGGAGCGAGCGTTGCTCATGTTGATGCTTCCAAAGGCATGGTGGGCTGGGCCAAGGAAAATGCCGTATCGAGCGGCCTCTCGGACAGACCCGTAAGATGGCTTGTGGACGACTGCGGCAAATTCGTGGAGCGTGAGATAAGACGCGGCAATAAATACGACGGAATAATCATGGATCCTCCGTCATACGGAAGAGGACCCAAGGGTGAAATATGGAAGATAGAGGAAAGCATATGGCCTTTCCTTGAAAACTGTGTTCAGCTTCTTTCGGACAGACCTCTTTTCTTCCTAATAAATTCATACACAACAGGACTTCAGGCGGGCGTGCTGGATCATATGATGGGCAAGCTCATAACTCCGAAGTTCGGAGGGAAGTGTGAATCCGATGAAGTGGGACTTCCCGTATCCGGAACGGATCTGGTTCTTCCCTGCGGAGCCAGCGGAAGATGGGAAGCCTGACCGGGGTTGTGGCAGCAGGCGTAAACGACCACTATATATAGCATCTTTTTAATGCGAAAAAAATTTACTGAAAAAATTTGAAAATTTTTGTTGCATTTATTACAAAAGGTGTGTATGATATCAAATGCTGTGACGTGATAGCTGTGAAGCGTGAGGTTGCAGGTAAGGAAATATCCGAACCTGGTTTTTCCGCGGAGCGAATGTCAAGTTACAAAACTGACGACAAGTCACTGTACCATTACAGTCTGCCTCAGGCAGAAACGACGTGTGGCCTGCAAAGGAACCGGGGCCAAGGTTTCGTCCGCGTTAGCGGGTAGGAAACACACGGGCAAGTGTACAGTCACCGCTTGTCGCAAGATTGCGGGATAACTTCTAATAAAAGGAGATCCTGCGAAATCGCGAAAAGGAGGCGACTTTTTTTATGGCAAAATCAGTAATGAGAATTACACTTAAGGCTTATGAGCACGAACTCGTTGATGCATCAGCAGCAAAGATCATCGAGACTGCTAAGAAGAACGGCTCTAAGGTTTCAGGACCTGTGCCCCTTCCTACCAAGAAAGAGGTAGTTACCATTCTTCGTGCAACTCATAAGTATAAGGATTCCAGAGAGCAGTTCGAGCAGAGAACCCACAAGAGACTTATCGACATTTCCGCTCCTACTCCCGGTACCATCGAGTCCTTACAGCGCCTTGAGATGCCTGCCGGTGTCTTCATCGATCTCAAGATGCTCAACAAATAAGGCAAGTAACGAAAACAATCTCTACTATACACGAACGCGTAAGCGGTCCAATATGTAGACAATTATGTGCCATAAGGCCCGGGCACTGATTAAGAGAGGAAAAGGAAATGAAAAAGGCAATACTTACAACAAAGGTCGGAATGACTCAGATCTTTGCAGATAACGGAGAGCTTATCCCCGTTACCGTACTTCAGGCAGGTCCCTGCGTAGTAACTCAGGTTAAGACTGCAGAGAACGACGGCTATGAAGCAGTCCAGGTCGGCTTTGTCGATATGAAAGACAAGGTTGTTGAGAAGGACGGCAAGGGCGATAAGAAGATCGCACACAGAAACGGTGCAACCAAGGCTGAAGCAGGACATTTCAAGAAGGCCGGCACCACTTCCAAGAGATACGTCAGAGAGTTCCGTTTTGAGAACAGCGCTGAATACAATGTAGGCGATGAGATCAAGGCTGACATCTTCGCAAACGGAGATCACATCGACGCATCTGCGATCACCAAGGGAAAAGGCTTCCAGGGTGCAGTCAAGAGACTCGGCCAGCACAGAGGACCCATGAAGCACGGTTCCAAGTTCCACAGACATCAGGGATCAAACGGCGCTTGTTCATCCCCTTCAAGAGTATTCAAGGGAAAGGGAATGCCCGGACACATGGGAAGCGTCAATGCAACAGTACAGAACCTCGAGATAGTCAGAGTTGATGCTGAGAAGAATCTCATTCTTGTAAAGGGCGCAGTACCCGGTGCTAAGAATGCTCTCGTCACCATCAAAGAGACTACCATCGCAGAAGTTTGATCGCGGCGAAAGGAGGACAGATAGAAATGGCAAAAGTATCCGTATACAATATGGAAGGCAAGGAAGTCGGTACCACCGAGCTTAGCGATTCAATCTTCGGAGTTGAAGTTAACGAGCATCTCGTACACATGGCTGTACTTCAGCAGCTTGCCAATAACAGACAGGGAACACAGAAGGCTAAGACCCGTTCTGAAGTATCAGGCGGCGGACGTAAGCCTTGGAGACAGAAGGGAACCGGTCATGCAAGACAGGGATCCATCAGAGCTCCTCAGTGGACCGGCGGCGGCGTAGTATTCGCTCCCACCCCCAGAGATTATTCCTTCAAGCTCAACAAGAAGGAGAAGCAGGCAGCTCTTAAGAGCGTGCTTACCGATAAGGTTCAGAACGATGCACTCGTAGTTGTAGATGAGCTCAAGCTTGATGAGATCGCTACCAAAGAGTTCGCAAAGGTTATGAAGAACCTCAACGTAGAGAACGGACTTGTAGTTCTCGCAGACAATGACCAGAATGTAGTGCTCAGTGCCAGAAATATGGCAGAGGTAAACACCGAGGTTGTAAACGCAATCAACGTATACGACATCCTTTCAGCAGGAAAACTCGTACTTACCAAAGATGCACTTACCAAGATCGAGGAGGTGTACGCATAATGGCTGACATTAAGTTTTACGATGTGATCCTTAAGCCTGTGATCACCGAGAAGAGCATGAGCGGAATGGCCGAGAAGAAGTACACATTCCTCGTACATCCCGAATCAAACAAGAGCCAGATCAAGGAAGCTGTCGAGAAGATGTTCGACGGCGCTAAGGTCAAGAGAGTCAACACCATCAACCTTGATGGAAAGACCAAGAGAAGAGGCCGCACCGTTGGTGAGACCGCTAAGACCAAGAAAGCAATCGTATGGCTCACTGATGACAGCAAGGACATCGAGATCTACAGCGGATTATAATTCGTCCTTGAAGAGTATACAGGCAGCGTGACAACCCAAACGAATATACGCAGTCTGTGCAAACGGACCAAGGTCCGGATAGTTTAGAAAAAGGAGAACTGAAAAATGGGTATTAAGACTTACAAGCCCTATACAGCGTCCAGAAGAAACATGACAGGTTCTGACTTCGCTGAAGTTACCAAGAAGACTCCCGAGAAGAGCCTCATCAGCAACAAGAAGAAGAACGCAGGACGTAACAGCCAGGGTAAGATCACCGTTCGTCACAAGGGCGGCGGAAATAAAGTAAAGTATAGACAGATCGATTTCAGAAGACTTAAGGATGATATTCCTGCAAGAGTAATCGGAATCGAGTATGATCCCAACAGAACCGCAAATATCGCGCTTATCTGCTATGAGGACGGAGAGAAGGCATACATCCTTGCTCCTCAGGGACTTACAGACGGTATGAAGGTTATGAGCGGCGCTAACGCCGAGGTAAGAGTAGGTAACTGCCTTCCTCTCGAGCTCGTACCCGTAGGTACCATGGTTCACAACATTGAGCTCTATCCCGGCAAGGGCGGACAGATGGTCCGCAGTGCAGGTACCGGAGCACAGCTCGTAGCAAAAGAAGGAAAGTACGCAACCTTGAGACTTCCTTCAGGCGAGATGAGAATGGTTCCCATCAATTGCAGAGCAACAATCGGAATCATCGGAAATGTAGATCACAATCTTGTTAAACTCGGAAAAGCCGGACGTAAGCGCCATATGGGCATCCGTCCTACCGTAAGAGGATCAGTCATGAACCCCAACGATCATCCTCACGGCGGTGGTGAAGGTAAGACCGGAATCGGTCGTCCCGGACCCAGCACCCCTTGGGGCAAGCCTGCTCTTGGTCTCAAGACCAGAAAGAAGAAGAAGGCTTCCAACAAGTTGATCGTCAGAAGACGTGACGGCAAGACACTTAAGTAAGGTAGGAGGATAAAATGGGCAGATCATTAAAAAAAGGACCTTTCGCAGACGCAAGCCTGCTCAAGAAGGTGGACGCAATGAATGAGTCGGGAAACAAGTCAGTTATCAAGACTTGGTCCCGCAGATCCACGATTTTCCCTTCTTTTGTCGGACATACGATCGCCGTACACGACGGACGTAAGCATGTTCCCGTATATATCACTGAGGACATGGTCGGACACAAGCTCGGCGAGTTCGTGGCAACACGTACATACAGAGGCCACGCGGGCGATGCTAAGAAAACATCCGCATCATAAGCCCCGCTTACTGTTTTGAAAGGAGTAAACATCTATGGCTAAAGGACATAGATCTCAAATTAAGAGAGAGAGAAACGAGCAGAAGGATTTAAGACCTTCAGCAAAGCTTTCTTACGCTCGCATTTCAGTACAGAAGGCATGCTTCGTGCTTGATGCGATCCGCGGAAAGGATGTACAGACCGCTATGGCTATTCTGGAGTACAACCCCAGATATGGTTCACAGATTATTAAAAAGCTTCTTGCTTCAGCAATCGCCAATGCAGAGAACAACCAGGGACTCAATCCCGAGAACCTCTATGTTGCTGAATGCTTCGCCAACCAGGGACCTACCATGAAGAGAGTAAGACCCAGGGCACAGGGCAGAGCTTACAGAATCCTTAAGAGGATGAGCAACATTACAATCGTGCTTGACGAGAAGAAATAAGGAAAGGAGCTTATAAAGCAAAATGGGACAGAAAGTTAATCCTCATGGACTTAGAGTCGGCGTTATTAAAGACTGGGATTCAAGATGGTATGCATCCGATGCTGATTTCTCAGATTATCTCGTCGAAGATTACAATATTCGTAAGTATCTCAAGAAGAAGCTTGCTTCCGCAGGAGTTTCCAAGATTGAGATCGAGCGTGCTTCCGATCGTATCAGAGTAATCGTTTTCACCGCAAAGCCCGGTGTTATCATCGGTAAGGGCGGAGCTGAGATCGATAAGACTCGTGCTGAGATCGAGAAGATGACCGGCAAGAAGGTTAAGATGGATATCACCGAGATCAAGCGCCCCGATCGTGATGCTCAGCTTGTAGCAGAGAACATCGCTCAGCAGCTTGAGAACCGTGTATCTTATCGTCGTGCTATGAAGTCCTGCATGGGCAGAACCATGAAGGCAGGCGCTCTCGGAATCAAGGCTTCCTGCGCAGGAAGACTTGGCGGAGCAGATATCGCTCGTACCGAGTTCTACAGCGAGGGAACCATTCCCCTTCAGACTCTCAGAGCTGATATCGACTATGGATTTGCAGAAGCCGATACTACTTACGGAAAAGTAGGAGTAAAGGTATGGATTTATAAGGGTGAAGTACTTCCCGTTAAGGGAAACGCTAACTCGGAAGGGAGCGAAGCATAATGTTAATGCCTAAGAGAGTCAAGCACCGCAAGCAGTTCCGCGGTAGCATGGCAGGAAAGATTTCCAGAGGAAACAAGGTAGCATACGGTGAGTTTGGTCTTGCAGCTACCGAGCCTTGTTGGATAAAGTCAAATCAGATCGAAGCAGCCCGTGTCGCTCTCACCAGATATACAAAGCGTGAAGGACAGGTCTGGATCAAGATCTTCCCTGATAAGCCTGTTACGGCTAAGCCCGCTGAAACCAGAATGGGTTCAGGAAAAGGAACCGTTGAGTATTGGGTAGCAGTTGTTAAGCCCGGAAGAGTATTGTTCGAGATCGGCGGAGTATCTGAGGCAGCAGCCAGAGAAGCACTCAGACTCGCATCTCAGAAGCTTCCTTGCAAGTGCAAGATCGTCACCAAGGAGCAGGAAGGCGGTGAGCAGTAATGAAATCAGCAAAGTTTAATGAAGAACTTCAGGCAAAGAGCGTTGAAGCCCTTAAGCAGGAGCTCACGGATGCCAAAAAGGAACTGTTCAACCTGAGATTCCAGAATGCAACCAACCAGCTTGACAACACAGCCAGAATAACGGAAGTAAGAAAGAATATCGCACGTATTCAGACCGCACTTACCGCTAAGGCTAATGCTTAATGAAAGGACAACGGCAGTGGAAGAAAGAAATTTGCGCAAGGTAAGAACCGGTAAGGTTACCAGTGACAAAATGGACAAAACGATCGTAGTTGCCATTGAGGAGCGCGTTAATCATCCTCTTTACAACAAGGTCGTTAAGAGAACATATAAGCTCAAGGCTCATGACGAGAACAATGAGTGCAAGGTAGGAGATACCGTTCGCGTTATGGAGACAAGACCCCTTTCCAAAGATAAGAGATGGAGACTGGTCGAGATCGTAGAGAGAGCAAAGTAAGGAGGAAGCTATGGTACAGCAGGAAACAAGACTTAAGGTAGCTGACAATACCGGTGCCAAGGAACTTCTTTGCATCCGCGTAATGGGCGGCTCTACCAGAAGATATGCCAACATCGGCGATATCATCGTTGCTTCCGTTAAGGACGCAACACCCGGAGGCGTTGTTAAAAAGGGTGATGTAGTTAAGGCAGTTGTAGTTCGTACCGTTAAAGGCGCTCGCCGTAAGGACGGTTCCTACATCAAGTTTGATGAGAACGCAGCCGTAATCATCAAGGAAGACAAGACTCCCACAGGAACCCGTATTTTCGGACCGGTAGCAAGAGAGCTTCGTGAGAAGAAGTTCATGAAGATCGTTTCACTTGCTCCCGAAGTATTATAAGGAGGGCCTCAAGAATGCTTAAAGTTAAAAAGGGTGATACCGTAGAGATCATCGCAGGCAAAGATAAGGGCCAGCAGGGCAAGATCAAGTCTGTCGACGTTAAGAACGGCAGAGTTATCGTAGAAGGACTCAACATGGTAACAAAGCATGCTAAGCCTTCACAGAGCAATCCCAATGGCGGCATCAGTGAAATGGAAGCTCCCATTGATATATCCAACGTCATGCTCGTCGTTGACGGCAAGAAGACCCGTGTTGGTTTTCAGGTAGAGACTAACGATCAGGGCAAAGTTGTAAAGAAGTCCAGAGTTGCAAAATCTACCGGCAAAGTTATCGATGTAGTATTCGATAAGACCAAATAACGGGAAGGAGGAAACATTAAGTGAGCAGACTTAAGGATCAGTATAAAGCAGAGATCGTTCCCGCACTCACCAAGAAGTTCGGCTATGAGAACGTAATGCAGGTTCCCAAGCTCGACAAGATCGTCATCAACATGGGTGTCGGCGAGGCTAAGGAGAATCCCAAGGCCCTTGAGAGCGCAGTAGCAGATCTCGAGACTATAACCGGACAGAAGGCAGTTCTTACCAAGGCTAAGAACTCAATCGCAAACTTCAAGATCCGTGAGGGTATGAACATCGGATGTAAGGTTACCCTTCGTGGCGAGAAGATGTATGAGTTCCTTGACAGACTTGTAAATCTTGCTCTTCCTCGTGTCCGTGACTTCAGAGGAATCAACCCCAACAGCTTCGACGGCAGAGGCAACTATGCACTCGGCATCAAGGAGCAGTTCATTTTCCCCGAGATCGAGTTCGATAAGATCGACAAGGTTCGCGGAATGGACATCATCTTCGTAACAACGGCAAAGACAGACGAAGAGGCCAGAGAGCTTCTCACCCTGTTTAATATGCCTTTTGCTAAATAATAGGGAGGAAAAGTTTAAATGGCTAAATTATCCATGAAGGTCAAACAGCAGCGCAAGCCTAAGTTCTCTACCCAGGCTTACACCCGTTGCAAGATTTGCGGCCGTCCTCACTCCGTACTTAAGAAGTATGGCATCTGCAGAGTTTGCTTCCGTGAGCTCGCTTACAAGGGCGAGATTCCCGGAGTCAAGAAGGCATCTTGGTAAAGGAGGAAAAGCGCAATGACAATGAGTGATCCTATTGCAGATATGCTTACAAGAATCCGTAATGCTAACACTGCAAAGCATGATACAGTAGATATCCCCAGCTCTCGCATGAAGCTGGCTATAGCAGACATCCTCGTTGATGAGGGATATGTCGCTAAGTACGAGATGGTTGACAACGGTTCTTTCAAAGATATCCGTATCTTCCTGAAGTACAATAACAACAAGAACGAGAGAGTCATCTCCGGAATCAAGAGAATCTCCAAGCCCGGCCTTAGAGTATATGCCGGCGGAGATGAGCTTCCCAAGGTTCTCGGCGGACTCGGAACCGCAATCATCTCTACCAACCAGGGTGTGCTTACCGACAAGCAGGCTCGTGAGAAGAAGATCGGCGGCGAAGTTCTTGCTTTCATTTGGTAATCGTTAATTCATATATTTCAAGGAGGTACGGGCATTATGTCACGAATCGGTAAAATGCCAATCGCTGTCCCTGCGGGAGTAACCGTAGAGGTAGCAGAAAATAATAAAGTGACTGTTAAAGGCCCCAAGGGAACTCTCGAGAGAGTATTTCCCGCGGAGATGAAGATCGAGCAGGAGAACGGTGAGATCACCGTTTCCAGACCTAACGATCTTAAGAAGAACAGATCCCTTCACGGCCTTTCAAGAACTCTTCTCAACAACATGATCGTTGGTGTAACCGACGGTTTCGAGAAGAAGCTTGAGATCAACGGTGTAGGTTACAGAGCAGCTAAGCAGGGTAAGAAGCTTACCCTCAACCTCGGATATTCACATCCCGTTGAGATGGAAGATCCCGAAGGAATCGAAACTGTAGTTGAAGGTCAGAACGTCATCATCGTTAAGGGCATCGACAAGGAGAAGGTCGGACAGTTCGCTGCCGAGATCCGCTCCAAGAGAGCTCCCGAACCTTACAAGGGCAAGGGAATCAAGTATGCTGACGAGACTATCCGCCGCAAGGTTGGTAAGACCGGTAAGAAGTAATCGATAAGGAGAGTATGAAGATATGGTTAATAAGGTATCAAGATCAGAAGTTCGTGCCAAGAAGCATATGAGAATACGTAACCGCTTCAGCGGCACTGCCGAAAGACCTCGTCTTGCGGTATTCAGAAGTAACAATCACATGTATGCTCAGATTATCGATGACGTTGAAGGAAAGACTCTTGTAGCAGCTTCCACCAACGAGAAGGAAGTTAAGGCTGAGCTTTCAAAGACAAACAATGTTGAAGCAGCAGCATACGTTGGCACTGTAATTGCAAAGCGTGCACTCGAGAAGGGAATCAAGACGGTTGTCTTCGACAGAGGCGGTTTTATCTACATGGGTAAAGTCGCAGCATTAGCTGAGGCAGCCAGAGAAGCTGGCCTGGAATTCTAGGAAAGGAAGAGGAATCACATGAAACGTACAATCGTAGATGCAAGCCAGTTGGAATTAGAAGATAAGGTTGTTACTATTAAGAGAGTTACCAAGGTTGTTAAAGGTGGTAGCAATTCTCGTTTTACCGCACTTGTTGTAGTTGGTGATAAGAATGGTCACGTTGGAGTAGGCCTTGGAAAGGCTAAGGAAGTTCCCGAAGCTATCCGTAAGGGCAAGGAAGATGCTATCAAGCACGTTGTTGAGATCGCACTTGATGAGAACAACTCCATCACTCATGATTTCATCGGACAGTATGGTTCATCAAACGTTCTCCTTAAGAGAGCACCTGAAGGAACCGGTATCATCGCCGGCGGTCCCGCTCGTATCGTTTGTGAACTTGCAGGTATCAAGAACATCCGTACTAAGTCTCTTGGCTCTAACAACAAGCAGAACGTTGTTCTTGCAACCCTTACCGGACTTTCTGAGCTTAAGCGCCCTGAAGAGGTAGCTAAGAAGCGTAACAAGTCCGTTGAGGAAGTTCAGGCATAAGGAGGAG
>JAEEXJ010000165.1 GCA_016291475.1 Lachnospiraceae bacterium
CGATGCCTTTGGTGCGGCACATGCTTTCTTTATGGTGGGTGGAACCACCGGAGCTGTTCAGAGTATGGTCTTTACCGCCTGCAAAAGGGGCGATAAGATCATTATGCCCAGAAATGTACATAAAAGCGCAATCAACGCACTCGTTCTGTGCGGTGCGATACCCGTATATATAGATCCGAAGGTCGATACCGCTCTCGGGATCCCTCTCGGAATGGAAATAGAGGATGTCAGAAAGGCTGTTAAGGAAAATCCCGACGCCAAGGCCATCCTTATTAATAACCCTTCTTATTATGGCATTTGTTCCGATCTTCAGTCAATCGTAAACCTTGCCCATGAAAACGGCATGCTTGCTCTTGTTGATGAGGCACACGGAACCCATCTGTATTTTGGCGACAATCTGCCTCTTAACGGTATGGCAGCAGGCGCCGATATGTCAGCCGTATCCATGCACAAATCAGGCGGATCCCTCACTCAGAGCTCGCTCCTTCTCATAGGAGAAGGCGTAAACGAGGGATATGTCAGCAACATCATAAATCTTACACAGACAACCAGTGCTTCGTATCTGCTTCTCGGAAGTCTCGACATAAGCCGCAGAAATCTTGCCCTTCACGGCAGAGAAAGCTTTGCCAAGGTTTGTGAGATGGCTTCTTATGCAAGAAGCGAGATCAATGAAATAGACGGCTATTATGCATTCGGATCCGAACTCATCAACGGCGGAAGCGTATTTGATTTCGACGAGACCAAGCTTGTTATCAATACAAGAGGAATAGGACTTACCGGAATCGAGGTATATGACCTTCTCCGCGAAGAGTACGACATTCAGATGGAGTTCGGAGATCTGTCCAATGTACTTGCATATATTTCTATAGGAGACAGGCTTCAGGACATCGAAAGACTTGCCGGAGCACTTGATGATATAGCAAGACTTTATTCCAAGCCCCAGGAGAACTTCTTCTCCGCAGAGTATGTAACTCCCATAGTAAAGGCAACTCCTCAGGAAGCTTTTTATGCAGAGAAAATAAAACTTCCTTTGGATCAGACCGTAGGCAGGATCTGCGCCGAGTCGGTTATGTGTTATCCTCCCGGAATTCCCATTCTTGCACCCGGTGAGGAGATTACGGGCGAGATTCTTGAATATATCAAAGCTGCCAAAGAAAAGGGCTGCTCAATGCAGGGACCCGAAAGTGAAGATATATCGGAGCTTTGTGTACTGAAATAATTTGTGCTCAGAAAGGTACAGACTATGGCTAAAAATCAGATGGAATACTGGTTTGAAGAGATGCACACTTCCAACGTGAAGATGTCTATCCGCGTTGATCAGCACCTCTACAGCGGAACCAGTGAATTTCGCAGAATAGATGTTTTTGATTCACCTGAGTTTGGAAAGTTCCTTACTTCAAACGGTAATGTTATCTTTTCCGAGCAGGAAGAATTTACATATGATGAGATGATCGTGCACGTTCCCATGGCTGTTCATCCCGATGTGAAAAGGGTACTGGTAATCGGAGGAGGAGACGGAGGAGTTGCAAGAGAACTGTCTCATTACAAAGAGATCGAAGTAATAGACATTGCAGAGCCTGACAAGATGTTTGTGGATGTATGCCGTAAATATTTCCCCGACAATGCCATCGGACTTGAAGATGTACGAGTCAGGATATATTACGAAGACGGTCTCAAATTCCTCAGAAAATGCAAGGATAAATACGACCTTATCATCAATGATGCAACGGATCCTCTGGGACATGAGGCGGGACTTTTTACCAAAGAGTTTTACGGCAACTGCTTCAAGGCTCTTCATGAAGACGGCATCATGGTTTACCAGCACGGCAGTCCTTTCTTCGACGAGGATGAGGAAAACTGCAGGGCTATGCACAGGAAGGTATGTAAATCTTTCCCCATAACAAGAGTTTATCAGGCACACATTCCCACATGCCCCGCAGGTTACTGGCTGTTCGGTTTTGCGTCTAAGAAGTATCATCCGCTCAAGGACTTCGATCCCGAGCGCTGGGAGAAGAGAAAAATCAAAACCTGGTATTACACAACGCACTTACACAAAGGAGCGTTCATGCTTCCCAAATATGTGGAAGATATCATGATGGAAGAAGAGTAAGGAGATTTGATATGAGCAGATTACTGGTTATAGGTTGCGGAGGAGTTGCACAGGTTGCAATCCAGAAGTGTTGTCAGAACAGTGAGACATTCACTGAGATCATGATCGCAAGCAGAACCGCAAGCAAGTGTATTGACCTTAAAGAGAAAATAGAGAAGGCAGGAACTACCGTTAAGCTCACAACAGCTACGGTTGATGCGGATTCCAAGGATGAGCTTGTAAAACTTATTAATTTCTACAAGCCCGATGTTGTTCTTAACGTTGCTCTTCCTTATCAGGATCTTACAATCATGGATGCCTGCCTTGAGTGCAAAGTTGATTACGTAGATACCGCTAACTATGAGCCCGAAGATACGGACGATCCCGAGTGGAGAGCTATTTATGAAAAGCGCTGCAAGGAGAAGGGCTTTACAGCATATTTCGATTACAGCTGGCAGTGGGCATATGAAGATCGTTTCAAGGAAGCGGGACTTACCGCACTTCTCGGAACAGGCTTTGATCCCGGTGTCACAAGCGTATTTACCGCATATGCTGCAAAGCATTATTTTGACGAGATCGATACCATCGATATACTGGATTGCAACGGCGGAGATCACGGATATCCCTTTGCGACCAACTTCAATCCCGAGATCAACCTTCGTGAAGTTTCCGCAAACGGAAGCTACATGGAGAACGGCAAGTGGGTTGAGACTAAGCCCATGGAGATCAAGAGAGTATATAACTTCGATCAGGTAGGAGAGAAGGACATGTATCTTCTTCACCACGAAGAGATCGAAGCACTCGGTAGAAACTTCCCCGGTGTTAAGAGAATCAGATTTTTCATGACATTCGGACAGAGCTACCTTACACATATGAAGTGTCTTGAAAATGTTGGAATGCTTTCTACAAG
>JAEEXJ010000075.1 GCA_016291475.1 Lachnospiraceae bacterium
GGGTATGAAATAAAGATCAAAGAGCATTTTAAAAAGATAAAAGGTAAGGAGAACTAAAATGGGTGTAAATGAAGAAGCACTTGCAGCACACGAGAAATGGAACGGAAAGCTTTCGACCGAAGCTAAGTCCAAAGTAGATTCAAGAGAGGCACTTGCGATTGCCTACACTCCCGGTGTTGCAGAACCTTGTAAGAAGATCGCAGAGGACAAGGAGCTTGCATATAAATATACTTGGAAGGCTAATACCATCGCTGTTGTATCCGACGGTTCTGCGGTACTCGGTCTCGGAAACATCGGACCCGAAGCTGCAATGCCCGTTATGGAAGGAAAGGCAGTTCTTTTCAAAGAGTTCGGCGGAGTAAACGCTGTACCCATTTGTCTTGATACCCAGGACACCGAAGAGATCATCAAAGCGGTTAAGTACATCGCACCGGGCTTTGGCGGAATCAACCTTGAGGATATCTCAGCACCCAGATGTTTTGAAATCGAGGAGAGGCTTAAGGCAGAGCTTAACATCCCCGTATTCCACGATGACCAGCACGGTACCGCTATCGTTGTACTTGCAGCATCCATCAACGCTCTTAAGGTTACAGGTAAAAAGAAAGAGGATTGCAAGATCGTAGTTAACGGCGCAGGCGCAGCAGGTGTAGCAATCTCTAAGCTTCTTCTTAAGTATGGTTTCGGAAGCGTAACTCTTTGCGATTCAAGAGGAATCGTATCTGCAGACAGAACCGATCTTAATGATACCAAGAAAGAAATGCTTAAGATCACCAATCCCGAGAACAGATCCGGTAAGCTCGCAGACGCTGTAGTAGGAACCGATATCTTCGTTGGTGTATCCGCACCCGGAGTTCTTACTCAGGATATGATTAAGTCCATGAACGCAGATCCCATCATCTTCGCAATGGCTAATCCCGTTCCCGAGATCATGCCCGATGAAGCAAAGGCAGCAGGCGCAAGGATCGTAGGAACCGGAAGAAGTGACTTCCCCAACCAGATCAACAACGTAGTTGCATTCCCCGGAATCTTCCGCGGAGCACTCGAAGCTAGAGCACCTCAGATCACCGAGGAGATGAAGCTTGCAGCAGCCGAGGCAATTGCAGCAGCCGTTCCCGCAGACAAGCTCTGTGAGGACTACATCATGCCCGAAGCTTTTGATACCAAGGTTCGTGATTCAGTAGCTGAAGCCGTAAAGAGGCTTGTTAAATAATGGATGCCGAAAAGCTTACACAGGTAAAACTTATCATCCTCTATATGCTTGCGAGGGTTGATTTCCTCATGACCGCTTCCCAGATATCGGATTTCGTACTGGGTAAGGATTATGCGGACTTCTACGTTCTTACGCAGGCACAGGGTGAGCTTATCGATAACGGACTGATATCGCAGGCTCCCCACTCCCACAATGCGACGGAACTTTCCATTACCACCGAAGGAAGAGATACCATCAAATTCTTCGGATCCCGTCTTCCCGATTTCATCAAGAATGACATCGAGAATTATTTTGCCGATAAGGCGTTTGAACTCAGGAACGAACTTGCGGTAAAGGGAGATTATGTCCAGAACAGCGCGACCGGTGAGTATGAGACAAGACTCATAATCAAGGACCGTGATGTTACGACCCTTGATATGACGCTCTCTGTTCCCACCGAGGAAATCGCTGAGCATATAGTTGACGTGTGGAAAGAAAAAGCTACCGGCGTTTTTCAGTACATTACTAATGAATTGTTTTAAATTGTTTTCTTTTGCAAAGGATATTACATGAGAATCGGAACAGGATATGATGTTCACAAATTCTGTGAAAACAGACCGCTGATCATCGGAGGCGTGACCATTCCTTACGAAAAAGGATTGCTTGGTCATTCCGATGCGGATGTTCTTACTCACGCGATAATGGATGCACTTTTAGGTGCCGCAGCACTCGGAGACATCGGAAAACTTTTCCCTGATACGGATGAAGCGTTTAAGGATGCGGATTCCATTAAGCTTCTTGAGGAAGTCGGAAAGAGATTGATGCAGGAAGGCTATGTTATCGAAAACATAGATTCCACCATCATCGCACAGGCTCCCAAGATGAGACCTCATATCGACGACATGAGGAAGAATATCGCCGATGCTCTGGGGCTTGATATCGGCCGGGTCAATGTCAAAGCAACCACCGAAGAAGGTCTTGGATTTACAGGCGCAATGGAAGGAATCTCCTCGCAGGCGGTATGCATTATCAACAGTGTTTATGATCAGGGCGGCATGAACTTCGGCTGCGGAGGTTGCGCTCGATGTCCGGGCATGAGCAGATGAAACGTATCGGACACCTATCTTAATGAAAAGAGGATAAATCAATGCAACTGTATAACACTGCAAGCAGACAGATAGAAGAATTCAAACCCCGTGTGGAAGGCAAGGTATCGATGTATACCTGCGGCCCCACCGTTTATCATTTTGCACACATCGGAAATCTTCGCACTTATATCTGTGAGGATATGCTGGTGAAAACCCTTATCTATGCCGGCTATGATGTAAAGCGTGTCATGAACATAACCGACGTGGGACATCTTACCAGTGATGCCGATACCGGCGAAGATAAGATGCTCAAGGGTGCTAAGCGTGAGCATAAGACCGTACTTGAGATCGCCGATTACTATACCAAAGTATTCTTTGATGATTTCTCCAAACTGAATATTCGTATGCCTGATGTTATCGAGCCTGCAACTCACTGCATCCCCGAATTCATCCATATGATCGAAGTTCTTTTGGAGAAAGGCTATGCTTATCAGGCCGGAGAGAATATCTATTTTGATACTTCAAAACTTGATAAGTACTATACGCTTTCCAATCATAACGAAGAAGATCTTCGCGTAGGCGTTCGCGACGATGTTGATGAGGACAGCAACAAGCGCAATAAGGCGGACTTTGTTCTGTGGTTTACCAAGTCCAAATTTGATGATCAGGAACTTAAGTGGGAGAGCCCCTGGGGACGCGGATATCCCGGCTGGCACATTGAGTGCTCATGCATCGGTATCAAACACCTAGGCGAATATATGGATATTCACTGCGGCGGTGTAGACAATATCTTCCCCCATCATACCAATGAGATCGCACAGAGCGAAGCGTTCCTGGGACATCCCTGGTGCAAATACTGGTTCCATGTACATCACCTGGTAGAAAAAGACAAGGGTAAGATGAGCAAGTCCAGCGGTGAGTTCCTTACCGTTTCACTGCTTCAGCAAAAAGGATACGATCCTCTTGCATACCGTTTCTTCTGCCTTCAGTCCCATTACCGTAAGCCTCTTGAGTTCTCGTACGAAGTACTTGACCAGATGAGTGCGGCATATCAGAAACTTTTGAAGCGTGTTTCCGAATTAAAAGAAGACGGTGCGGTAGATGAGGCAGTATTTGCAGACTTCCGTAAGAAGTTTACCGATGCTCTCACCGATGATATCAATACTTCCATGGCTATCACTGTTTTGTATGATGCTCTGAAAGCGGATACTAACGATGCCACCAAGCGGGCTATTGTTGCAAGCTTTGATGAGGTCCTTTCCCTTGATCTTCTTAAGGGCGAAGAAAAGCTGGCTCAGGATAACAGCGTTGATGCTGAGCTTGAAGCATGGATCCTGGAACGTATCGACGCAAGAAAGGCTGCGAAGAAGGCCAAGGATTTTGCACAGGCAGATGCCATCCGTGACGAACTTCTTGCCAAAGGAATTGTTCTCGAAGATACCAGAGAGGGTACCAAGTGGAAGAAAAACTAACACTTTCTCCGCTGTCATTTGCTTTTGTAGGGGATGCATACATGAGTCTGGTCATCAGACGTATGCTCCTCGAAAAAGGTGACATGCCTGTCAATAAATTTCATAAAGCATCGGTTAAATATGTAAGTGCCGATGCACAGGCCGCAGTTCATGATGCGCTTCTCGAAAAAGAGTTTTTAACCGAGGAAGAGCAGGAAGTTATGCACCGCGGCAAAAACCATGCACATCCCACCGGAAGAGGTGCGAATTATGCATCCTACAAAAGGGCCACGGGACTTGAATCGCTCCTTGGATGGCTGTATATGACCGGAAAGACGCAGCGTGCTGATGAGATAATAAGATTCGGAGTCGAATATGTCGAAGGATCAGTTTAAAAACGAAGATCTTGATTCATTCAAGAGAAATAAAAACGAAAATGCCATAGAGGGAAGAAATCCCGTTCTCGAAGCGTTCAGGGCAGGTAAGCCTGTAGACAGACTTTATGTTCTGGACGGATGCAGGGACGGAGCGGTTCTTTCCATCAAGAGAGAAGCAGTAAAAGCCGGAACCGTCATCAAGTATGTTGATAAGGAACGTCTGGATCATATGTCCGAAACGGGACATCATCAGGGCGTTATCGCCATCACCGCAGCTTATGAATACAGCACCGTTGAAGATATCTTTGCGAGAGCTGAGGAAAAGGGAGAAGATCCTTTTGTCATCATATTAGACGGCATAGAAGATCCTCATAATCTCGGTGCCATGATCAGGACGGCCGATCAGGCAGGAGCTCACGGCATCATCATCCCTAAAGACAGGGCGGTCGGACTTACCGCATCGGTTGCAAGAGCAAGTGCGGGTGCCATTAATTTCCTTCCCGTTGCAAAGGTTACGAATATCGCAAGAACCATCGATGAACTTAAAGAGAAGGGATTGTGGTTCGTATGTGCAGCAATGGACGGAACCGTAATGTATGATCTTAACCTTACAGGCCCAATCGGACTTGTAATAGGTAATGAGGGAAGCGGAGTATCGAGACTTGTCAGAGAAAAGTGTGACATGATCGCATCCATTCCCATGAAAGGTGAAATAGATTCGCTTAATGCATCTGTTGCATGCGGCATTCTTGCATATGAGATTGTTCGAAGACGCTTGAAGGGCTGATTTTGGATAAGAATACGGATAACAAAATAAAACCAAAGACCTTCGATTACCGCAATATGTCTGATGAAGATCTGATCGAGAGGTTGCACCGGGAGACTTCCGAGTATCCCGCCATCATGAATCATCTGATATCGAGGCATACCGGGCTTGTCAGATACATTGTTAAGACAATCGGCATATTGTCATCCGATACCGATGATCTGATACAGGAAGGTATGATAGGCCTCTTTGATGCCATATCAAAATATGATCCGTCGAGGGGAGCATCTTTTAAAACCTATGCTTCTCTTGAGATCACCGGCAATGTATATAATGCGGTGGCATCCGGAAACAGCAGAAAGAATCTGATGCTCAGGGATTATGTGAGAATTGATACCGCAAGCTATGATCCCGAAAGCGAAGGCTTTACTTATAATCCTCCTTCCGATGAGATGACGCCCGAAGAAAACGCCATCTTCGAGGAATTAAAGGATCATCTGATGGAGACTATCAATACCAAATTATCCGATACCGAAAGACATGCACTTACCTTGAGAATGAGCGGTGTTCCGGTCAAGGAGATCGCACAGCTCATGAACATATCGGAAAAATCCGCGGAAAACTCTCTTCTCCGCGCAAGAAACAAACTCAGAGAATCTATTTGATATGAGGGTTCCCAATGCTTAGTATTCTCATAATATGGGCTTATATTTTCATCACCGTATTTATCATGGGATTGGCCTGTCATCGCATTTTCGCGGGAAAGGCACTGAAAGGCAAGATCGTATCAGGCTCATATCATGTTGAGGATATCTGTATGACCGGACTTGTTGCGGTCACCGTCTATGCCGAAGCCTTCAGCCTTTTTGCGGGCGTGGGACTTATCGCAAATATTCTTCTTGTAATAATCTGTTTTATCGCAGCCATTTTTTTGTTCACCGGAAAAGAATATGCTCCTTACTCGGATCTTAAAGGGATTTTTTCGGATCGCTTTTTTATGATCTTTGTTTTCTGTGCAATTCTTGTTATGGCTTACGGTTCATCCAGAGGTTATTTTCACTATGATTCGGATCTGTATCACGGACAGGCCATACACTGGATAGAAGATTACGGCGTGGTTAAGGGACTCGGTAATCTTCACGGAAGACTTGCTTACAACTCATCTTCGTTTGCACTTTCCGCACTTTACAGTTTCGCATTCTTAGGCGGAATGTCGTATCACACCTGCGCGGGTTTTATGGCACTTCTTGTGCTTGTATCCTGCAGCCGTATAGTGAGAGTTTTTAAGGAGAAGAAGGTCAGGGTTTCGGATTTAGTAAGAGCTGCAGGTATCTGGTATATCTGCAACATATATGATGAAATGGTTTCCCCCGCATCGGATTATTTTACGATGCTTACATTTATCTATATTGTAATAAGATTCCTGGACGGATCGGAAAAGAAAGAAGATGCCGATTATTACGGAATGTATGCACTTATGGCATTCTTTGGTCTTACGTTAAAGCTGTCGGTTGCTCCCCTTGTGATACTTACCATTGTTCCTCTTGTCATGCTTATCAGGGAGAAAAGGTATTCCAAGATTGTGGTCTACGGTGCTGCGGTTCTTGCTGTTGTTCTTCCTTTCCTCATCAGAAACGTGATCATATCCGGAAGACTGTTTTATCCGTCTGTAGCACTGGATATATTTAATGTTGATTGGAAAATACCTGAGGAGTCCGCACTTTCCGACAGTGCATATATCATTGCTTTCGGAAGAGGCTATTCCAGCATGGATGCCGCGTCCCTTCCTTTTTCGGAATGGTTTTCCAATTGGTATTTTTCTCTGGATAAGATATGGAAAATGCTGTTTTACGGCGGTATGATGGGCAGCATCTTCTGGATGATCGACAGACTTAAAGAGTTTGGCAAAAAGAATAGGAAGGAAGAGAATTTTGTTACGGATTTTACCGTATTTGCGGTTATCGTCTCTTCGGTATTCTGGCTTATGTCATCGCCTCTTATAAGATACGGACAGGGATATCTTCTTGTGCTTCCCGCCATCACATTGGGAAGAGATTTTTTGCCGTTGTTTGATCAGATAGGAAATGAGAAAGTAAGAAAAACAATAAGTGGTGTCATTGTGACGTTCATAGGCTTGTTTATCGTCTATAAGGCGGCCATGACAGGACTGTATATAAAAGATACCCGTTATATGGGCTATTACCTTCATCCTCAGGATTACGGCGTCTATGAGACTCATACTGTGCCTTTGGGCAATCTGAGCGTTTATGCGCCGGATTCGGGGGACAGGACGGGATATTACGAATTTCCTTCCGTTCCTTCGGATCAGTATCTGCCGGAGCTGTATGATCCGGATGATTTTTCCGCAGGATTTAAACCGTGACGCTGAAGGTATATGCGCAAAAGGGTGATGAAACAGGGGGACGGTTCTGTCGTTCCACAAAAATTTGTGGAACGACAGAACCGTCCCCCTGTTTCACAGTCCACACTGTCATTATTATTTCATCTTGGGAAGAGGAGTTTCAATCAGGTGAAGATTGAAATCCTTAACCATCTTCATTGCTTTTTCTTCGGCTTCTGGTACATCGATCATTCTTACGTGATGAGCATCGAGTGCCAGAACAACATCGTTTCCGACTTCACCTACAAGCTTCCAGAAAACGGGATTGGGATAGAATCTTCCTTCGCCGATTCCGAGAAGGTTGATCTCCAAAGGAATCTTGTGATCGTATGTATATGCACAGATCCTTTCCATTTCCTTCAGATAAATCTTTTCATCGCCTACATAATTCATAAGGTCGGGATGAGCAAGATAGAGGAATTTTCCGGTGGAAAGTCCTTCTATAACCTGATCTACATATCTCTTGAGTCTTGATACATCTTCGGTGGGCTCACCGGGCCAAACTCCGTCATACTCATTGTTTAAGCTGTGCTGGCCGAGGATCATGTATTCAAGAGGATAGTCGCTCATGAATTTCATGAGGCTGTCGAAAAGAGCAGGGTAGTACTCGACTTCAAGACCGAGGTAGATATTGATCTTGTCTGCGTATTCTTTTCTCAGACCGAGGATCGTATCGGTGTAATCCTGCATCTCTTCAAGCTTCATTCTGATGCTTGATTTGTAGGTCTCGGGAAAGGTCATGGGAGTATGATCGGAAAAACCGAAATCCGTCATGCCGATCCTGATCGCTTCTTCAACAAATTCTTTTTCCGTTCCGGATGCATGACCGCATCTGGTGGTATGGGCATGTAAATTGATCTTCATTTTTTAATTCCTTACTACTCAAAAATACAAAAGACACAAGACGTACTCTACTTTGTTTCAACATAAAATTCAAGTGCGCCGGTTATTTGAAATATGATATTATTAATAAAAGGCGGTTGGGCCGATAAGAACCGTAACCATCTGCCCAGGGAGAATAAATATGAGAAAAATATTACTGACAATATCAGCGGTTTTATTCCTGAGTCTTCTTCCCGGTATTAAGGCTGAGGCTGCAGTTAAGACTATGCCTGACGGAGGGCTTTTCGATCCTTCTTTTTATGCGGCTACATACAATGATGTCTACAAGGCATTCGGCATGAATGAGGCTCTTTTGTACCAGCATTATCTTCTCTGCGGTATCAAGGAAAAGAGACTTCCTTATGCGGGCTATATCTATCCGACTCCCGATGAGCTTGCTGCTTCCGGAACCATAATCACCATGCCTGACGGTGCACTTTTTGATCCTATATATTATGCGGCCAAGAACCCCGATGTTGTCCGGTCATTCGGACTTCTTCCAGAGAATCTGTATGCTCACTATCTGTATTGCGGTGCGGCAGAGGGAAGGCTTCCCTACGAAGGCTACAAAGCATCCGAACTTAAACTGAGTTTTTCGACCACAGGTGCGACCGCAAATGTTGTAACAGAAGCCGATGTTATTGCGGCAATAAGACAGGCCGCTATGTACAGAGTTACGAATCTTACCATTACCAGTGTATGGCAGGGGAGATTATCATCCGAAACCATCACAGCTCTTGTGAAGGCTCAGGCTCCTTTCCTAAAGACCGCATACGGAGCGAAGATTACCGTATCGGATCCCAGAATGTATGGCCTTGCTACCAACCCGACGATTGAGATCGGGGTAACGTTAAAATTCTAAATACAAGATATGACAACGGGGACGTAGCCACTCCTGACGGAGGCGTACGTCCCCGCAGTTATGTCTATTTCTTATTGACGGGAAAAATATTCCGTGTTATAAATCTCTTGTAGTTAATTCTTTGTTCTAAACATTCATTTGTTTCTGAAATTCGTATTCCGAAACATACCAACAAACATTTGAGAACAATTTAGATCGCAACTTTATATTTTTCTTTTTTGAAAGGAAACTGTTTTTATATGAGAGAAAAACTCCAGAGCTTTACCCTTGCACAGCTTAAGGAAATCGCTAAGTCTGCAGGACTTAAAGGTGTTGCGAGCCTTAAGAAAGAGGAACTGATCGACCGCCTTGTTGAGCTTGATGAGAAGATGCAGGCACAGAAGGCAACAGAGGAAAAGAAAGCAGAGAGTAAAAAGACACCTGCGGAGAAGAAGCCTGAACACAAGAAGGCGGCTTCTTCCGAGAGCTCTGATGACAGGAAGTCCGGTGAAAAGAAATCGACCGGAGATAAGAAGGGGGCTTCAGGAAAGCCTTCTCATAAAAAGGATGCTCAGAAAACCGAGCCTCCCAAAAAGGATGCGCCCGCAGAGACCAAGGCTCCCGAGGCTCGTCAGCAGGCTAAGACTGAAAGCGCGCCCGCTCAGGAAAATAAGCCCGCAGGAGAAGCCAGACCTGCACAGGAACCCGCCAAGAAGGAAAATGTCTATAATCCTCAGGAAGGCGATGAGCCTGCAAACGGAATCCTGGAGGTTATGCCCGAAGGATACGGCTTTATCAGATGTGACAATTATCTTCCCGGAGAAAATGATGTATACGTATCACCCGCACAGATCCGTAAATTCGGTCTCAGAACGGGCGATGTTCTCGATGGTGTAAAGAAGGCCAAGTCCCCCACCGAGAAGTTTTCTCCTCTTATCTTCTTAAATGAAGTAAACGGATATCCTCTTTCAGAGGCAATGAAGAGAGTCGCTTTTGAAAACATGACTCCCATCTTCCCCAACAGCAGGATCCGCATGGAGACCGATGACGAGAAGAATATCGCCATGCGTGTAATGGACCTCGTTAGCCCGGTCGGTAAGGGACAGAGAGGAATGATCGTTTCTCCTCCCAAAGCAGGTAAGACGACCCTTCTTAAGTCCGTTGCACAGTCCATTTTGTATCACAATCCCGATATGCACATCATCATCCTTCTGATCGATGAGCGTCCCGAGGAAGTTACCGATATGAAGGAAGCCATCAAGGGCAAGCATGTAGAGGTTATCTATTCCACATTCGACGAGATGCCCGAGCATCATGCAAGAGTATCGGAAATGGTAATCGAGCGTGCGAGAAGACTTGTTGAGCACGGCGAGGATGTGGTTATTCTCCTTGACTCCATCACAAGACTTGCAAGAGCTTATAACCAGGTAATTCCTCCCAGCGGACGTACCCTCTCAGGTGGTCTCGACCCCGCAGCTCTTCATATGCCCAAGAGATTCTTCGGTGCAGCCCGTAATATGAGAGAGGGCGGATCGCTTACTATTCTTGCCACCGCACTTGTAGAAACCGGATCCAAGATGGACGATGTTGTCTACGAGGAATTCAAGGGAACCGGTAACATGGAGATGATCCTTGACCGAAAGCTCTCCGAAAAGAGAATCTTCCCTGCCGTAGACCTTGCAAAATCCGGAACCAGAAGAGAAGATCTGCTCCTTACCAGAGAAGAACTCCGTGCTATGGAGATCGCACGCCGTGCCCTCAACGGTCTCAAATCCGACGATGCGGCGGACAGACTCCTTGAAGAGTTTAAGAATACCCGCTCCAATGCCGAGCTTGTACGCAACATCAACGTGAGAAACCACGTATAAAGATTCGGTACATGCAATAATGCAATAAAAGCTTTTCAACCAGCCCGCGTCACAAACTCATGTATATATTATTGCGATTTTTGTGTGAGTTTAGCTGTTCTTAGGAATGCATTCCTCTAAGCACAATTTCGCCCGGATGGCGAAATTAGCAGGCACTGAGACAGGATGTCGAATGCCTGCGGTGCGAAGTCATTGCGATATATGTATTTCCTAGAACAGCTTAGCGAACGGAGCCGTGAGGGAAAATGCATACATAATATGTGGATAAGGCCGTGATTTGCATAAATATTCAAAAAAAGCAATATTTAGGTGAAATTGGATACATCTGAACCTTGAAAAATAGAATTCTTTCGAATATAGTTGAAATGTCGCACTTTTAGAAGAAGGAGATATGCCATGAAGCTTAATATTGTTTGTATTCCCGGTGACGGAATCGGCCCTGAAATTGTGACTCAGGCCAAGAAAGTTCTTGAGAAAGTTGCATCCGTTTACGGACATGAAATTATATTCAAAGATATTTTGATGGGCGGAGCATCAATTGATGCATGCGGTGAGCCCCTTACCCAGGAAGCTATTGATACCGCAAAGGCTGCAGATGCAGTTCTTATGGGATCCATCGGCGGAAATACAACCACCAGTCCCTGGTATAAACTCCCTCCCGAGAAGAGACCCGAAGCAGGACTCCTTAAGATCAGAAAAGAGCTCGGACTCTTTGCTAACTTAAGACCAGCATACCTCTTCCCCGAGCTTGCGGCAAGCTGCCCCCTCGCAAGTGAGACCTCGGATAAAGGTTTCGACCTTCTTATTATGAGAGAACTCACCGGAGGACTTTATTTCGGAGAAAGACATACAGAGGTTGTTAACGGACTCAGAACTGCCGTTGATACACTTACATATAATGAAGAAGAAATCAGAAGAATTGCCATCAAGGCATTCGAAGCTGCAAGGATCCGCAGAGGTAAAGTTACTTCCGTAGATAAGGCAAACGTTCTTGATTCTTCAAGACTCTGGAGAGCCGTAACCGCTGAGGTTGCTAAGGATTATCCTGATGTAGAGCTTGAGAACATGCTCGTTGATAACTGCGCAATGCAGCTTGTTAAAGATCCCGGTCAGTTTGACGTAGTTCTTACCGAGAACATGTTCGGAGATATCCTTTCAGATGAAGCAAGTATGATCACAGGTTCCATCGGAATGCTTTCATCAGCATCACTTAATGAGACCAAGTTCGGACTCTATGAGCCCAGCCACGGATCTGCACCCGATATCGCGGGAATGGATATCGCAAATCCCATCGCAACCATTCTTTCCGCTGCAATGATGCTTAAGTTCTCTTTTGACCTTAATAAAGAAGGTGAAGCAATCGAAGCTGCGGTAAAGCAGGTTCTCAAGGACGGTTTCAGAACAGGAGACATTTATTCCGAAGGTTGCACCAAGGTAGGATGCACTCAGATGGGTGATCTTATCTGTGAGAGAATAAAATAAAACAGTATTACTGATTAAATAGTGTAGGAGAGGTAATAACCATGAGAAGTGATTCCGTAAAAGTAGGTGACGCACAGGCGCCCCACAGAAGTCTTTTTAACGCACTCGGATTTACAGAAGAGGAGAGAAAGCGTCCTCTTATCGGTATCGTTACATCTTATAACGAGATCGTTCCCGGTCACATGAACCTTGATAAGATCGCTGAAGCTGTTAAGCTCGGCGTTGCAATGGCAGGCGGTACTCCCGTTCTTTTCCCTGCGATCGCTGTTTGCGACGGTATCGCAATGGGACATATCGGAATGAAGTACAGCCTTGTTACCAGAGATCTTATTGCCGATTCCACAGAGTGTATGGCAATGGCTCACGGTTTTGACGGACTTGTATGCATTCCCAACTGTGATAAGAACGTTCCCGGACTTCTTATGGCTGCTGCAAGAGTAAATATTCCTACCGTATTCGTATCCGGCGGCCCCATGCTCGCAGGACGTGTTCACGGATGCAAGAGAAGCCTTTCTTCCATGTTCGAGGCAGTAGGAAGCTATGCTGCAGGAAGCATCACCAAAGAAGAACTCACCGAGTTCGAAGAGAAGGTTTGCCCTACCTGCGGATCATGTTCAGGTATGTACACCGCAAACTCCATGAACTGTCTTACCGAAGCAATCGGTATGGGACTTAAAGGAAACGGAACCATTCCTGCGGTTTATTCAGAGAGAATCAGACTTGCTAAGCATGCAGGTATGAAGATCATGGAGCTTGTTGAGAAGAATATCCGTCCCAGAGATATCATGACTGACAAGGCATTCAAGAATGCACTTACCGTTGATATGGCTCTCGGATGCTCAACCAACACCATGCTCCATATCCCCGCTATCGCAAAAGAAGCCGGAGTTGAGCTTAACATGGAAATGGTTAACGACCTTTCCGCTAAGACTCCCAATCTTTGCCATCTTGCTCCCGCAGGTCCTACTTATATGGAAGACCTCAATGAGGCAGGCGGTGTTTATGCAGTTATGAACGAACTCTCCAAGAAGGGACTTATCGAAGAAGATTGCATGACCGCAAATGCAACCACCATCGGAGAGAATATCAAGAATTGCATCAACAGAGATCCCGAGGTTATCAGACCTATCGACAATCCTTATCAGGCAACCGGTGGTATCGCAGTACTTAAGGGTAACCTTGCTCCCGATACCGGAGTAGTTAAGCAGTCTGCAGTTGCTCCCGAGATGCTCGTACATGAAGGCCCCGCAAGAGTATTTGACTGTGAGGAAGATGCAATCGCTGCTATTAAGGGCGGCAAGATCGTAGCAGGAGATGTTGTTGTTATCAGATATGAAGGACCTAAGGGCGGACCCGGAATGAGAGAGATGCTCAATCCTACCTCAGCCATCGCAGGTATGGGACTCGGATCAACCGTAGCACTTATTACCGACGGTCGTTTCTCGGGTGCATCAAGAGGAGCTTCCATCGGACATGTATCACCCGAAGCAGCAGTAGGCGGACCTATCGCACTTGTTCAGGAAGGTGACATTATCTCCATCGATATTCCTAACAGAAAACTTGATGTTAAGGTTTCCGATGAGGAAATGGCTAAGCGCCGTGAAGCATGGACTCCCAGAGAGCCCAAGATCACTACCGGATATCTTGCACGTTACAGAGAACTTGTAACCAGCGGAAACAGAGGCGCTGTTCTCGAGATTCCCAGGAATTGATATACAGAAATAAATTAGTAGGAGAATTACGGACTATGGAAATGAATGGTTCTGAAATAGTAATAGCCTGTCTCAAAGAACAGGGTGTTGATACCGTATTCGGTTATCCCGGCGGTACTATCCTTAATATCTATGATGCACTTTACAAGCATCAGGATGAGATCAGACACGTGCTTACCAGCCATGAACAGGGTGCTGCTCATGCGGCTGACGGTTATGCAAGGGCTACCGGTAAGGTAGGTGTCTGCATGGCTACTTCAGGCCCCGGTGCTACCAACCTTGTAACTGGTATCGCAACAGCTTACATGGATTCTGTTCCTCTTGTTGCGATCACTGCAAATGTAAACCTTCCTGCTCTCGGAAAGGATTCATTCCAGGAGATCGATATCGTCGGTGTAACCATGCCCATTACCAAGCATGGTTTCATAGTCAAGAATATTAACGATCTTGCACCTACCATCCGTAAGGCATTTAAGATTGCAAAGACCGGTCGTCCCGGTCCTGTTCTAGTAGATATTACCAAGGATGTAACTGCAGCCGTTTGCGATTATGAGCCTGTTAATCCTGCAGAACCCGATAAGGTTGTTAAGTTCGAAGATAAGGATCTTACCGCAGTTGCCGAGATGCTCTGCAAGGCTAAGAAGCCTTTCATCTATGTAGGCGGCGGAGCGATCATTTCCGATGCTTCCGCAGAAGTTGCCGAGCTTGCGGAACTTCTTGATGCTCCCGTTTGCGATACCCTTATGGGTAAGGGCGCATTCGACGGACATTCCAAGCGCTATACCGGAATGATCGGTATGCACGGAACCAAGGCATCCAACCTCGGAGTTACCGAATGCGATCTTCTTGTTGCACTCGGTGCAAGATTCTCCGACAGAGTTATCGGAAATCCCAAGAAGTTTGCAGAGGGAGCTAAGATCGTACATATCGATGTCGATGCTGCAGAGATCAGCAAGAACATCTGTGTTGATGCATCACTTGTAGGTGATCTTAAGACCACTCTTCAGAAACTCAATCCCCTTGTAACCAAGCAGAATCATCCCGAGTGGATGCAGAGGATCGAAGAACTTAAAACAAAGTATCCTCTCGGATATGATGACAGCAAGCTTACCTGTCCCTATATCATTTCCGAGATTGACCGTATTACCGAAGGAAAGGCTGTTATCACCACCGATGTAGGACAGCACCAGATGTGGGCTGCTCAGCATTATCTTTACTCCAAGCCCAGAACATTCCTTTCATCAGGCGGACTCGGAACAATGGGTTACGGACTCGGTGCATGTATCGGTGCACAGGTCGGACGTCCCGATGATATCTGCATCAACATTGCAGGTGACGGATGTTTCAGAATGAACATGAACGAGCTTGCTACTGCTTCCAGATATAACATTCCCATCATTCAGGTTGTTATCAACAACCATGTTCTCGGAATGGTACGTCAGTGGCAGACTCTTTTCTACGGAAAGAGATATTCTCAGACCGTTCTCAACGATGCGGTTGATTTCTGCAAGGTTGCTGAAGGTCTCGGATGTAAGGCAATCAAGATCACCAAGAAGGAAGAGGTAGAGCCTGCTCTCAAAGAAGCAATCGAAGCTAAGTGCCCTGTTCTTCTCGAGTGCATCATTGAAGAAGATGATAAGGTATTCCCCATGGTTCCTGCAGGAAAGCCTTTAAGCGAAGTCTTTGACGAAAAGGATATGAAAGAAGATTAAGTATGTCCTCCCTCAAAGAAAAGATTTCCAAAAATAAAAAGAAGTTCGTATGCATCGGCGTGATCTTAGCCGTACTTCTTGCCGGATATTTAGGAACTGCATTTTATTTCAAGAACAGATTCCTGCCCAACACATGGCTAGGAGATGTTTCTTGTACCGGCAGAAG